>DASYCA010000108.1:0-17143 GCA_036500445.1 Burkholderiaceae bacterium
GGCCAGAACTCCTCGCCCAATGACGCCTGCAGGATCTCGGCGAGCCATTCGGGCAGGTTGTGGCGCAGCTTGTCCGGCAGCGCGCTGCGGTCGATCGCGGCGACCTGCGCGAGCCACTGCTGCTCGGTCTCGCTCAGCGCCGCGCGCAGAAAGCCCTCGTTTCCCTGCCAGGCGAGCAGCGCGAGGCGCCGCTCCATTTCTCCCTTGCCCGACTGCGCCAGGTGCTGGTACAGCAGGCGCTGGCGCAGCACGGCATACGTCGTCTCGGCCAGCGTGTGGCGTTCGCGGCTGCCGAGCGTGCGGTGCTGGCGGAAGAAGTCGGAGACGACGCCATCGGCGGGGTGCTGCAGCTGCAGCACGCGGTGGATCAATTCGGTGCTCAGTTCGAGCAAGGCGTTCGGGTGCATCGCGGGATTATCCTTGGCCCATGACGATGACCCCGAAAGACGCCGAGCTGGCCCCGCTGCCCCCGACCCCGCTCGGGCGCTACCGCCACTACAAGGGCGGCGAGTACGACGTCATCGGCGTGGCCCGCCACAGCGAGACGAACGAGCCGCTGGTCGTGTACCGGCCCCGCTACGACGGGAGCGGCTGGTGGGTCCGCCCGCACGCGATGTTCTTCGAGCGCGTCACGATCGACGGGGTCGAGCAGCCGCGCTTCGCCCGCATCGACGAGCCGGTGCTTGCGCGATGATCCAGAGCTTTCTCGCGCACATCCGCGCCCGCCCGCGGCTGTTCATCTGCGCCGCGATCGGCCTCGCCGTCGGGCGGCTGACGCCCGACGTCGGCCTCGCGGTGACGCGTGCGCTGCTGGGCTGGAACGCCGGCGTCTGGCTGTTCCTGGTGTTGATCGTGGTGATGATGCTGAACGCCGACCACGACCGGCTGCGCCGCACCGCGATCGCGCAGGCCGAAGGCGCGACCGCGGTGCTGGTGCTGGTCGTGATCGCCGCGGTCGCGAGCATCGTGGCGATCGTCATCGAGCTCACCGCCGCGAAGGGGCCCGGTGCGCACCACGCGCTGTCGCACATCTTCTTCGCGCTCGGCACCGTGACCGGCTCGTGGCTGCTGCTGCCGACGCTGTTCGCGCTGAACTACGCGAGCCTGTACTACGGCAGCAGCGAGAACGGCCGCAACGGCTGCGGGCTCAGGTTCCCGGAGGCCGACCCGCACTTCCACCCCGATTACGCCGACTTCATGTACTTCTCGTTCACGATCGCGGTCGCGTCGCAGACGGCCGACGTCTCGATCACGAACCGCCCGATGCGCCGGCTGGTGCTGCTGCAGTCGCTGCTGTCGTTCCTGTTCAACACGACGATCCTGGCGTTCACGATCAACATCGCGGCCGGGCTCTTTTAACGGGCCGCGCGAGGAGTCGTCAGCGCAGCAGCTGCGGCTCGCCGCGCGTGTGCGTGACGATGCCGTCGGCGCTGACGCGCAGCAGCCCGTGCACCAACCAGCGCACCGCGCGCGGGTACAGCACGTGCTCGCGCTCGAGCACCCGCGCGGCGAGCAGCGCCGGCGTGTCGCCGGGCTGCACCGGCACGACGGCCTGCGCGATGATCGGCCCGTGGTCCAGCGCCGGCGTCACGAAGTGGACGGTCGCGCCGGCCAGCTTGCAGCCCGCCTCGATCGCGCGGCGGTGCGTGTGCAGCCCGGTGAACGCCGGCAGCAGCGATGGGTGCACGTTGATCATCCGCGTCTCGAAGCGCGCGACGAAGGCGTCGGTCAGGATGCGCATGAAACCGGCGAGCGCGAGCACATCGGGCGCGAAGCCGTCGATCACGCGCGCGAGCTCGGCGTCGAACGCCTCGCGGCTCGCGAACGCCGTGTGCTCGACGGCCGCGGTCGCGATCCCGTGCTGGCGCGCGAACTCCAGCCCGGCCGCGTCAAGCCGGTTGCTGACCACCGCGACCACGCGCGCGGCCCAACCTTCGGTCGCGCAGGCGCGCACGATGGCTTCCATGTTCGAGCCCCGGCCCGAAATCAGAATGACGATTCGCTTCACAGGGCGCGCAGTGTAGCCGCCGCCTACAATTTGCCCCATGAAGCAACGTGTCCTCTCCGGAATGCGCCCGACCGGCGCCCTGCACCTCGGCCACTACCACGGCGCCCTCAAGAACTGGGTCCGCATGCAGGACGAGTACGAGTGCTTCTACTTCGTCGCCGACTGGCACGCGCTGACGACCCACTACGAAGAGCGCGGCGTGATGGAGCGCTACGTCTACGACATGGTGATCGACTGGCTCGCCGCCGGCATCGACCCGGAGCGCGCGACGATCTTCATGCAAAGCCGCCTGCCCGAGCACGCCGAGCTGTTCACCTTGCTCGCGATGGGCACCCCGCTCGGCTGGCTCGAGCGCGTGCCGACCTACAAGGACCAGATGGAAAAGCTCAAGGACCGCGACCTCGCGACCTACGGCTTCCTCGGCTACCCGCTGCTGCAGGCGGCCGACATCCTGATCTACAAGGCCGCGTTCGTGCCGGTCGGCGAAGACCAGTCTTCCCACGTCGAGCTGACGCGCGAAGTGGCGCGCCGCTTCAACCACCTGTACGGCCGCGAAGCCAACTTCGACGAGCTCGCGCAGGCGGTCGTCAAGAAGATGAGCAAGTCCGACGCGAAGGCCTTCGAGGCCGCGCGCAAGACCTTCCAGCAATCCGGCGGCGAGGAGCTGCTCGCGAAGACGCGCGCGCTGATCGACGGCAGCGGCGCGCTCAGCGCGGCCGACCGCGAGCGCCTCGAGGGCTATCTGCGCGGCACCGGCCAGACCATCCTGCACGAGCCCCAGGCGCTGCACACCGAAGTGAAAAAGCTGCCGGGGCTGGACGGCGCGAAGATGAGCAAGAGCTACGGCAACGGCATCTCGATGCGCGAGGAGCCGGCCGAGGTCGAACGCAAGATCAAGCGCATGCCGACCGACCCGGCGCGCGTGCACCGCACCGACCCGGGCAACCCGGACGTCTGCCCGGTCTGGCAGTTCCATCTTGTCTATTCAGATGCCTCGACCCAGGCCTGGGCCCGCGAAGGCTGCACGACCGCGGGCATCGGCTGCCTGGACTGCAAGAAGCCGGTGATCGAGGCGATCCAGCGCGAACAGGCGCCGTGGCGCGAGCGGGCGGAACAGTACCTCGCCAACCCGAAGCAGGTCCACTGGATCCTCGAAGTCGGCACCGAGCAGGCCCGCGGCGTCGCCCGCGCGACGATGCGGGATGTGCGGACCGCGATGGGCTTGAACTACTGAGCCCCTGCGCCGGAGCGCTCGTCCGTCGAGGCGGCTACTGGCGGTGCGTTGCGGTCGTTCGCTGCGTCTGCCTGCGCTCGGGTCGGAATGCGGGGTCGCCGACGTCGTTCAGGGTAGAGCGTTCTGCGTCGGCGACCCCGCATCCCGCCCCGCGAGTCGCGCCCTGTCACCCGGACGCACGCCGGCCTCGCTCCACCGTGAACAGCGACAGTCCGCAACGCGCGCCGTCAGCAATCAAAGCGCCGCGGTGATCACCATCTCGATCTTCCACTCCGGCTTCGCCAGGTTCGCCTGCACCGTCGCGCGCGGCGGGGCGTCGCCGGGGGCGACCCAGTCTTCCCAGACTTCGTTCATCGCGGCGAAATCGGCCAGGTCCTTGATGAAGATCTGGCAGCGCAGGATGTGCGCCTTGTCGGTGCCGGCCTCGGCCAGCAGGCGGTCGATCGCGGCGAGCACCTGCTTCGTCTGGCCGCGGATGTCCTGGCTGCCGTCTTCGGCGATCTGGCCGGCGAGGTAGACGGTGCCGTTGTGGATCGTCATCTCCGACATGCGGTCGTTGGTGTGGAATCGGCGCAGGCCGTGGCTCATGGTGGGGCTCCGTCTCTTTGATCGGGTTTCTGAGGGGGTTTCTGACTCGGTTTGCGAGGCGGCTTGCCGGCGGCGCGTTGCGCGCCGGCCGCCTTCTGGCCGAGTTTGCTCTCGCTGCCGTTCAGCAGCTTCTGGATGTTCGCGCAATGCCGCCAGACCAGCAGCGCGCCCATCACGAACACCGCGACCGCGACCGGCCCGCCGTCCCAGATCAGGACCTGGTAGAACGGCGCGAAGACCGCGGAGACGATCGCCGCGAGCGACGAGTAGCGCGTGAACACGGCGATGATGAGCCAGGTCGCGAGCGTCGCCACGCCGAGCCAGACATTCAGCGCGAGCAGCACGCCGGCCGCGGTCGCGACGCCCTTGCCGCCCTTGAAGCGGAAGAACACCGGCCAGAGGTGGCCGAGGAACGCGGCGATCGCGACCAGCGCGAGCGTGCCTTCGTCCAGGCCCCAGGCGCTGCCGAATTCCCTCACCAGGAAGACCGGAACGAAACCCTTCAGCGCATCGAGCAGCAGCGTCAGGATCGCCGCGGCCTTGTTGCCCGAGCGCAGCACGTTGGTCGCGCCCGGGTTGCCGGAGCCGTAGCTGCGCGGGTCGCTCAGGCCCATCGCCTTGCTGACGATCACCGCGAACGACAGCGAGCCGATCAGGTAGGCCGCGATCGTCGCGATCGCGGGGTACAAGGCGGTCATCGAGGAAGCATTCATCGCGGCGGCGTCAGGGGGAAGCTGGCTATTGTGCGTGCGCCGGCGCTGGTCGCCATGTCGGACGTCACAGCGCGCAACTCACCGGCTTCGCGCCGAGCAGCTCGGTCAGCACCGCGGGCGCGATCCCGATCAGGTAGCCGCGCCGGCCGCCGTTGATGCAGATGCGCTCGAGCCCGAGCACCGAGGCCTCGACATACACCGGCATCGGCTTCTTCAGCCCGAACGGCGAGGTGCCGCCGACCATGTAGCCGCTGTGGCGCTGCGCGACCTCGGGTTTGCAGGGCTCGACCGACTTCGCGCCGATCCCGCGCGCGAGGTTCTTCGTGCTGACCTGCTTGTCGCCGTGCATCAGCACGATCAGCGGCTGCGCGCGCTCGTCCTGCATCACCAGCGTCTTGACGACCGCGTGCTCGTCGACGCCGAGTTGGCGCGCCGATTCGGCCGTGCCGCCGTGCTCGACATAGTCGTAGACGTGCTCGGTGAAGCTCACGCCCTGGCGCCGCAGCCACTGCGTCGCCGGGGTCTCGCTGACGTGAGCGTCTTTCTTCGCCATGCGCAGCAGGCCGGTCGGTCGAATTACTGCGCCGGGTCGCGCAGCTGCCAGCGGATCGCGTCGCACTCGGCCAGCAGCTCGGGCGCGAGCGTTGTGCCCCAGGCGTCCAGGCACTCGTCGAGCTGCGCGAGCGTCGTGACGCCGATGATGGTGCTCGCGACGCGCCAGTTCGTGTAGCAGAACGCGAGCGCCATCGCGGTCGGCGTCAGGCCGTTCTTGACGGCGAGCGCGTTGTACCGGCGTGCCGCCGCGAGCGTCTCGGCGCGGCCCCAGCGCTGCTTGCGAAAGGCCTCGAAGCGCGCCAGGCGGCCGAGCTCCGGCGCCCCGCTGAAGCCGCCCGCGTCGTACTTGCCGGTCAGCGTGCCGAAGCCGAGCGGCGAATACGCGAGCAGCGAGACCTCCTCGCGGAACATCGCCTCGTCCAGCCCGTTGTCGACGACGCGGTTCACCAGCGTGTACGGGTTCTGCACCGTCGCGACGCGCGGCAAGCCATGCGCTTCGGAGAGCTTGACGAACTCGGCCAGGCCCCACGGCGTCTCGTTGCTCAGGCCGATCGCGCGGATCTTGCCGGCCTTCACCAGCCCGCCAAGCGCGTCGAGCTGGTCGTGGATGGAGGTGAAATCGCGGTCGAGCTTCGGGTCGAAATAGATCGGCCCGAACATCGGCACGTTGCGATTCGGCCAGTGGATCTGGTAGAGGTCGATCACGTCGGTGCGCAGGCGCTTCAGGCTGTCGTCGCAGGCGAGGCGCAACTCGGCCGGCGTCAGGTTCACGCTGCCGCCGCGGATCCAGTCGGCGTTGCGCGCCGGGCCGGCGACCTTGCTGGCCAGCACCACGCGCTCGCGCACGCCGGGCCGGGCGGCGAACCAGTTGCCGATGATGCGTTCGCTCGCGCCATAGGTCTCGCGCCGCACCGGCACCGCGTACATCTCGGCGGTGTCGATGAAGTTCACGCCGCGCTCGAGCGCGCGGTCCAGGATCGCGTGCGAGGTCGGCTCGTCGACCTGTTCGCCGAAGGTCATCGTGCCCAGGCAGATCTTGGGGACGCGCAGCTCGCTGCGGCCGAGGGTGACAAGGGGAATCGAAAGAGAGTTCATCCCCTGAGTTTATCTGCGAGATTCGATGGCACAGTTGCGCCGGTGACCTCCAGCACCCTGCTCCTGCCCCCGCTCGCGCTCCCGTGGATGACCGCGGCGCTCGCGATCGTCTTCGGCGCCGGCATCGTGCGCGGCTTCGCCGGCTTCGGCTTCTCGGCGCTGTGCGTCGCCGGCCTCGCGCTGCTGGTCTCGCCGGCCCGGATCGTGCCGGCGATCTTCGTGCTGGAGGTGCTGGCCAGCATCAGCCTGCTGCGCGGCGCGCTGCGCGATGTCGATGGCGCGTGGCTGAGCTGGCTCGTGATCGGCAACCTCGTCTGCCTGCCGCTGGGCACGCTGCTGCTCGCGTGGCTGCCCGAGACCGCGCTGCGGCTGCTGATCGGCGCGCTGCTGCTGCTGGCCGCCGGGCTGCTGCGCGGCGGCGTGAGCCTGGCGCTCGCGCCGAGCGCGGGCGTGCGCTTCGGCGTCGGGATGGCCAGCGGCTTCGTCAACGGCGTCGCGGCGATCGGCGGGATCGCGGTCGCGGTGATGCTCAGCACCGCGCAGATCGCGCCGGCCGCGATGCGCGCGACGATGATCGCGCTGTTCCTGTTCACCGACCTGTACGCGCTCGCCTGCTCGGCCGCGATCTCCGCGTTCACGCACGCGCCGACCGACCTGCTCGGCGCCGACACGCTGCGCTGGGCGCTGTGGCTCGCGCCGGCGATGTTGATAGGCATCGCGGTCGGCCAGCGCACGTTCAGCGGCGTCTCGCCGGCGACGTTTCGCCGGCGCGTGCTGGATTTGCTGATGCTGGTCGCCGCGATCAGCGTGCTGCGCGCGGCCCTCGATTGGTTTCGATGAACGAGCTCCCCCTGATGATCCAAACCAACCCCGGCGCGACGCTGCTGCTCGCGGCGATCGTGATCGCGAGCCTGATCGGCCTGTTCGCCGCGCCGGCCTTGATCGAGCGCAACCTGTTCCGCCCGTATTCGCTGCTGCCGCAGCGGCAGTACCTGACGCTGATCACGAGCGGCTTCCTGCACGCCGACGTCACGCACCTGCTGTTCAACGGCATCACGTTCTGGGCCTTCGCGTTCCCGCTCGAACGCGCGATCGGCACGCCGCGCTTTCTCGCGCTGTACTTCTTCGGGCTGCTCGCGAGCGACTTCGGCACCTGGCTCACGCACCGGCGCGATCCGGGCTACCGCTGCCTCGGCGCGTCCGGCGCGATCCTCGCGGTGCTGTTCGCGGCGATCGTCTACGCGCCGCGGGCCTCGATCTACATCCTGCCGATCCCGTTCCCCATCCCGGCGCCGCTGTACGCGCTCGGCTTCCTCGCCTACAGCTTCTACGCGTCGCGCCAGGCGCGCGGGCGCGTGAACCACGACGCGCACCTGTCCGGTGCGATCGCCGGGATCGTCTTCGTCGCGTTCACCGACGCCGGCGCGCTCGGCCGCGCGCTGCACAGCGTTCTCGGTTGAACGCGGCTCGACGCCGCGCGGGTAAACCTTGAAAGTGGAACGTTGTGTTCCGGAAATTAAACCCCTAGCATCCGGGCACCACGAGACGAATTGCATGAACCCAGAGTTCGACTACATCGTCGTCGGCGCCGGCTCCGCGGGTTGCGTGCTGGCCGGCCGCCTGAGCGAAGACCCGGCCACCCGCGTGCTGCTGCTGGAGGCCGGGCCGCCCGATCGTTCGCTGTGGATCCACCTGCCGATCGGCTACGGCAAGACGATGTGGAGCGACACGCTGAACTGGCGCTTCAACACCGAGCCGGAGCCGAACATGAACGGCCGGCGCATCTACTGGCCGCGCGGCAAGACGCTGGGCGGCTCGAGCTCGATCAACGGCCTGATCTACATCCGCGGCCAGCGCGAGGACTACGACCACTGGGCCGCGCTCGGCAACACCGGCTGGGGCTTCGACGACGTGCTGCCCTACTTCGTCAAGTCCGAGGGCAACCGGCGTGGCGCGTTCGAGGGGCACGGCGCCGACGGGCCGCTGAAGGTCTCGGACATCGGCGCGAAGCACGAGTTGATCGAGGCCTTCATCGAGGGCGCCGGCCAGATCGGCTCGTCCGGCGTCGCCCGCACCGACGATTTCAACGGCGCGCGCCAGGAAGGCGCCGGCTATTTTCAGTTGACGACCGACAGAGGTTGGCGTTGCAGCACCGCCGACGCCTACCTGAAACCGGCGCGGCACCGGACCAACCTGCGCATCGAGACCGAGGCCTTCGCCGCCGGGCTGGTGATGGAGGGCACGCGCGCGGTCGGCGTGCGCTTTCGCCAGGGCGGCGTGATGAAGACGGCGCGCTGCCGCGCCGAGGTGCTGCTGTCGGCCGGCTCGATTCAGTCGCCGCAGCTGCTGCAGCTCTCCGGCATCGGGCCGCGCACGCTGCTCGCGCAGCACGGGATCCCGGTCGTCGTCGACGCGCCCGGCGTCGGCGAGAACCTGCAGGACCACCTGCAGATCCGCCTCGGCTACGAGTGCACGAAGCCGATCACGACCAACGACGAGCTCAACTCGCTCGCCGGCAAGCTCAAGATCGGCCTGCAGTGGCTGTTCAAGCGCAGCGGGCCGCTGGCGATCGGGATCAACCAGGGCGGCTGTTTCATGCGCGCGCTGCAAGGCGCGGGCGGCGAGCCGCTGGCGCCGACGCCCGACATCCAGTTCCACGTCGCGACGCTCTCGGCCGACATGGCCGGCGGCCAGGTCCACCCGTACTCGGGCTTCACGATGTCGGTCTGCCAGCTGCGGCCCGAATCGCGCGGCCACGTCCGGATCCGCTCGACCGACCCGTTCGAGCCGCCGGCGATGCAGCCGAACTACCTCTCGACCGAGCTGGACCGCAACACCGCCGTCGCCGGCGTGAAGGCGGCGCGCGCGATCGCCGCGTCCGCGGCGATGCGGCCCTACGTGAAGCGCGAGGTGAAACCCGGCCCCGAGGCCGGCAGCGATGCCGAGCTGCTCGAGTTCTGCCGCAACGCCGGCGCGACCATCTTCCACCCGACCGGCACCTGCCGCAT
This sequence comes from Burkholderiaceae bacterium, assembly GCA_036500445.1. Taxonomy (GTDB): domain Bacteria; phylum Pseudomonadota; class Gammaproteobacteria; order Burkholderiales; family Burkholderiaceae_C; genus LMDS01. The sequence goes on from DASYCA010000108.1 coordinate 9,202, forward strand.
GGGCGTCGACGCCGCGGCCGTCCTCGACCCGCGGCTGCGCGTCAACGGCGCGCAGGGCCTGCGCGTCATCGACTGCTCGGCGATGCCGACGCTGGTCTCGGGCAACACCAACGCGCCGGCCGTGATGCTGGCCGAAAAGGCCGTCGATCTGATTCGAGAGGACCGACGCCGACCATAACGCCGCACAGCGGCAACACGAGGAGACGAACGATGAACACGGTCCCAGACGAAAGAGCGATCCGCCGCGTCGTGATGTCCGCGCTGGTCGGCGCGAGCATCGAGTGGTACGACTTCTTCCTGTACGGCGTCGTCGCCGGCATCGTCTTCAACAAGCTGTACTTCCCCGGCAGCGACCCGGTCGTCGCGACGCTGCTGGCCTACACGACCTTCGCGGTCGGCTTCGTGACGCGGCCGCTGGGCGGCGTGATCTTCGGCCATTTCGGCGACCGCATCGGGCGCAAGAGCATGCTGATCATGACCTTGATGATCATGGGCATCTCGACCTTCCTGATCGGCCTGGTGCCGACCTACGCGCAGATCGGCCTGGGTGCGCCGCTGCTGCTGTTGCTGCTGCGCGTGCTGCAGGGCATCGGCCTGGGCGGCGAATGGGGCGGCGCGGTGCTGATGGCGTACGAGTACGCGCCGAAGGAAAAGCGCGGCTACTACGCCTCGCTGCCGCAGATCGGCCTGGCGATCGGCCTGTGCCTGGCCTCCGGCGTCGTCGCGCTGCTGTCCTCGCTGCTGACCGACGAGCAGTTCCTCGCCTGGGGCTGGCGCGTCGCGTTCCTGATCTCCGGCGTGATGGTCGCGGTCGGCATGTACATCCGGCTGACGATCCAGGAGACGCCCGAGTTCGCGGCGCTGAAGGCGCGCAACGCCGAGGCGCGCATCCCGTTCATGGACATGATCCGCCGCTACCCGGGCAACGTGATCAAGGGCATGGGCGCGCGCTACATCGACGGCGTGTTCTTCAACATCTTCGCGGTGTTCGCGATCGGCTACCTCGCGAACACGATCAAGATCAGCCGCACCCAGGCGCTGCTCGGCGTGATGGTCGCCGCGCTCGTGATGATCGCGACGATCCCGTATTTCGGGCGGCTCTCGGACCGCGTCGGCCGCGCCAGGGTCTACATGTGGGGGTCAATCGCGACCGCGCTGTCGGCCTTCCCCGGCTTCTGGCTGATGACGCACAGCGGCGGCAACGTGATGCTGGTCTGGCTCGCGATCGTGGTGCCGCTGGGCATCGTCTACGCCTCGGTCTATGGGCCCGAGGCGGCGCTCTTCTGCGACCTGTTCGACGCCAAGGTGCGCTACACCGGGATCTCGTTCGTCTACCAGTTCTCGGGCATCTTCGCCTCCGGCATCACGCCGATCGTCGCGACCGCGCTGCTGAAGTCGGGCGGCGGCGAGCCGTGGCAGATCTGCCTGTACGTGCTGTTCGCCGGCGTCGTCTCGGCGGTCTGCGCGGGGCTGATCGGCGCGGCGCCGCCCGTGCCGGCGGCCGAGGCGGCGGGCCGCGCCGCCTGAGGCCTCAGGTCTGGCGCGACCGCGCTGCGCCCCCGCCGCCTACGAATGCGCCGCCGCCGCGACGCGCTGGCCGGACAGGCCCAGGCGCGACGCCGACAGGTACTGCTGCCGGTAGATCTCGAACGGCAGCGTGTCCCCCGCCTCGATCCGGCGCTGCTCCTCGACCGACTCCTGCGCGAGTTTCGTGAAGCGGTTCTGGATCTGGTCGGCGTACGGCAGCGCGAGCAGCTCGGCACGCGTGTGCAGCGACTGCGCGCGCGTGAACGCGACGAACGAGCTGTCGAAATCGCTGGCCATCGCCGCGAGCACGCGCGCCGACGGCGCGGCGTTCGGCTCGTCGATCAGGCGCCAGGCGCTCATCAAGGCCTCGCGGTGCTTGTGGCCGCCGTCCAGTGCGTCCAGCGCCTCGGCGATCGGCTCGCATTCGCGCAGCAGCTGCGTCGCCCAGTCGGTCAGCGTGAGCTCGCTCGCGCCGCGCTCGAGCTTCAGGCCCGGCTCGCGGCCGCGCGCGGCCGCACGCAGCTGGTTGCGGGCGAGCGCCTTGATCTCGGCCGGCGTGTCGGGCGGGCTGTCGCTGAGCAGGCAGTGCATCAGGAAGACGTCGAGAAAACTCATCGTCGAGGCGTTGATGCCGACCGGCTCGAACGGGTCGAGGTCCATGCAGCGCACCTCCACGTACTCGACGCCGCGCTCGCGCAGCGCATGCAGCGGGCGCTCGCCGGGGAAGATCACGCGCTTCGGGCGGATCGTGCCGTAGAACTCGTTCTCGATCTGCAGCAGGCTGGTCGCGAGCTGGTTGTAGTCGCCGCCCGGGTTGCGGATGCCGACTTTTTCATATGCCGGGTACGGCCGCGTCAGCGCTTCCTGGAGAGAAGCGCCGTAGCTGTCCAGGCTGTTGTAGCTGACCGCGAGCGAGGCCTGCGCGTCGCTCTGGTAGCCGAGCCGCCCCATCCGCAGCGAGGTGCCGTGCGGCATGTGCAGCGAATGATTCTTCAGCGGCTGCAGCTCGTGCTCGCGGCCGGCGACGAAGCTCGAACACAAGGCCGGCGACGCGCCGAACAGGTACAACAGCAGGAACGAATGGCGCCTGAAATTGCGGATCAGCCCGAAGTATTCGTCGGTCGTCACGCCCGGCATCGACCAGTTGTAGTGGATGCCCGAGATCGTCTGCATGCGCCGGCCGTAGCGGTGCCCCAGGCCCATGCGGTACACGCTCTTGGCGCGGCCGACGTTGGACGAGCCATAGCGCCCGATCGGGATCGTTTCATCCGTCGGCAGCCCGCAGGGCATGCTCGAGACCCACAGCATCTCGTCGGCGTCGCCGGCCTCCAGCACGCGGTAGGCGAACTGGTGGATCTGCGTCAGCTCCTCGGCACAGGCCTGCGCGCTCGCGTGCACGCCGGTCACGAACTCGAGCTGCGATTCGCTGAAATCCGTCGTGATGCGCGAATGCGTCAGCGCCGACCCCATCGCGGACGGGTGCGGTGTCAGCGCGAGGCCGCCGTCGGGCAGCGCCCGCAGGCTTTCCTTTTCGACGCCGCGGCGAATCCCGGCGAGGCGTTCGGGCGGCAATGCGCGCAGCTTGTCTGTCAGACCGCTCATGCGACCTCTCCTTGAAATTGTCCCCGGCCGCACGGTAACAGAGCCGCGTGGCGGCTGCTTGGCGCCGGAATCAAAGGCTCACGCCGCGTCAGGGCGCGGCAGGACCTGGCACTCCTCGAAGACCCGAATGGTGCAGTGCGCGCAGATTTTGCGGTCCAGCCGCTCGAAAATCGTCGCGATCGCGATCCGTTTGGTCGCAAAGACGTGGTCGCGGCCGATCTCGTCGATGTAACCGACGTGATCCCAGAGCTCCAGCACCGGCGGCCGCGGGCGGTGGAAGTAAAGATCCCCGCCCGCGGCGCGGCGTTTGCGCAACTCGTCGCGCCACAGCTCGGCGGCCGGCAGGTCGATGAAGTTCATGCTCTTGGCCATCACCAGCAGGTGCTTGGCGGCCTCCGGCGCGGCGCGCAGGTCGCGCAGGTGGTCGGCCACGTGCGGCACCGCGCCGAAATAGACCTCGCCTTCCATCCGGATCATTTTCAGCTGCGGGCACTCCCGCAGCGGCGCGGCCACGTCGGCGCGCACGACGAAGGGCCGGTCGTGCTCGGTGTTGTCGAACCCCATCACCCGCACGTACGGGCGCGAGGTGCGGTGCAAATAGGTGACGAGCGACAGGATCGTGCCGAGCAGGATCGCCATCTCGATCCGGATCGTCATCGTCGCCAGCGCGGTGACCGCGGCGATCGCGAAATCGGGCTTGCTGTGGGCCCACAGCACCCGCCAGCCCGGGATGTCGAACAGCGACCACGCGACCACCAGCAGCAGCGCGGCGATCGCCGGCAGCGGGATCAGCGCGAGCAGCGGAGACGTGAACGCGAGCAGCAGCAGCAGCCAGATCGACGCCGCCACCGCCGCCAGCGGCGTGCGCGCGCCGGCCTCCAGGTTGGGCAGCGAGCGGTTCAGCGAGCCGCAGGACACGTAGGACGAAAAGAAGCCGCCGACGATGTTGGACAGGCCCTGGCCGCGGAACTCGCGGTTCGCGTCGATCGCCTGGCCCGAGCGCGCCGCGACCGCCTTCGCGATCGAGATCGACTGGCCGAGCGCCACGATCGTCAGCGCGAACGCGATCGACAGCAGATCGGGCAGGCTCTGGATCGCGACCCCCGGCCACTGAAAACGCGGCACGATCGCCGGGATGTGGCCGACGACCGCGACCGCGCCTCCCATCGCCCCCGGTTTCAATCCGTTCAGGCCCGCGGCCAGCGCGGTCCCAGCCACCAGGCCGATCAGCATCACCGGCAGGCGGGGCGCGACGCGGCGCAGCACCAGCACGACCGCCAGCGTCGCGGCGCCGACCAGCACCGCGGCGGGGTTCGCATCGGCCAGGCGCTGCGCGAGGTTCAGCAGCAGCGCGCCGCTGCCGTGGCTTGCCGGCGCCGCGAGGCCGAGCAGGTCGGCGAGCGCGTGCAGCACGATCAGCGCCGCCGCGCCGCTCATGAAACCGCGCAGCGCGCTCGGCGAGATGAAATTCGCGATCGACCCGAGCCGCAATGCGCCGATCAGCCACTGCATCACGCCGACCAGCACCGTGACCGCGAGCGCGAGCTGGATGTAGGCCGGCGAGCCGACCGCCGCGAGCGGCGCCAGCGTCGCGAACAGGGCCAGCGAATTCGCGTTGGTCGGCCCGGAGACGACATGCCAGCTCGAGCCGAACAGCGCCGCGACGATGCAGGGGACGACCGCGGTGTACAGGCCGTACTCGGGCGGCAGGCCGGCCAGCGTCGCGAACGCGAAGCCTTGCGGCAGCACCAGCAGCGCGCCCAGCATGCCGGCGATCAGGTCGGCGCGCAGGGTCGACTTGTCGACCTGCCGCACCCAGGGCCCGAACACGCGCGTCAGCGGCTCGCGAATCAGGGCGAGGGAGGGCGCCGTCACCGATGTGCCTCGATCGGGTTGCCGTACAGCGGGCGCCCGCCGAACTGCGTGCTGACCGCGTAGGCGACGCCGCAGGCGAGCATCGTCGGGACCGTGAGCTGGAACTGCCCGGTCATCTCCAGCACCATCACGATCGCCATCAGCGGCGCGTGCGTGACCGCGGCGAGCACCGCGGCCATCCCGATCACCGCGAGCACGCGCGGATCGCCGACCCATTCGGGCCGCAGGTACATCGCGGCGACCTGCGCGAGCAGGCTGCCGGCCGTCGCGCCGACGAACAGCGACGGCGTGAACACGCCGCCGATCGCGCCGCTGCCCGAGCTGAGCGCCGTCGCGAGGACCTTCACCGCCAGCAGCAAGGCGAGCGCCTGCCACAGCAGCCCGCCTTGCAGCACCTCGGAGACGACGCTGTAGCCGTTGCCCCAGACCTCCGGCACGCCGGCCGACAACAAGCCCACCAGCAATCCGCCCAGGCCGAGCCGCCAGACCGTCGAGCGGATCCGCGCGAACACGCCGCGGGCCTTCTCGAGCAGCACCAGCAGCACCCAGCCGACCGCGCCGAACACGAGGCCCGCGATCAGTGCCGCGCCCAGGCTGGTCGGCAGCGGCGCGACCGCGGCCATCACGTACAGCGGCTTGGGCTCGACCAGCCCGTAGATCAGCGCGGACGCGGTCGCCGCCGCGATCAGCACCGGTGCGATCGCGTGCGGCACGATGAAGCCGAGCGCGAGCTCGAGCACGAACACGACGCCGGCGACCGGCGCGTGGTAGGCCGAGCCGATGCCGGCGGCGATGCCGCAGATCAAGAGCGTCGTGCGTTCGCGCGGCTCCAGCGGCACCCAGCGCGCGAGCAGCGCGGCGAACCACGCCGAGGTCTGCACCATCGGCCCCTCGCGCCCGATCGCCGCGCCGGTGCCGACCGAGAGCAGCGCGGAGACGCTGCGCGTCAAGGTCATGCGGTCGTTCAGGTCGACGCGGCCATGGCGCGCGGCGTCGATGTAGTCGAGCTGCTCGTCGCCGGCCGGGCCACGGCGCGCCCAGCGGCGGCCGAGCACGAGTACCCCGCCCGCGAGCAGCCCGCCGACGGCGCAGACGAGCGCCCGGTGCCAGGGCGCCAACGCGCGTGCGGCCTCGACGAGGCCGCCGTCGTGGCCGGTCGCGACCCATTCGACGGCGCGGATCAGCGCCCGAAACAGCGTCGTCGCCGCCGCCGCGAGCGCGCCGGTCAGCGCGGCCCAGAACCACAGGCGCAGCGTGCGGCCGGCGGGGACGAACAGGCGAAAGCGCTCGGGCGGGTCGGGCGCGTCTGAAGAGGCGGGAGCGTCGTTCGGGGAAGACATCGAGGCCGATTGTCGCGCCGAGTTCGCCCGCCGACTCCTGACCCGTGACGCCTAATAGACCGCCTTGACCGGCGCGGCCGTGCCGCCGGCGTCGCGCGCCTCGGCCATCGCCGCCTTCAGGTCGGCGAGATAGCGCTCGACGACCGGCTCGTGCGTCAGGTTCAGCATCAGGTGGATCCCGGGCGGCTGCGTCACGTAGCCGGTCAGCCAGCCGCGTTTCAGCAGGCCCTGGCCGATCGCGGCGATGTCGTGCGCGGGGCCGTTCGCGGGCGAGCCGTACGCCACGATCGAGAGCTCGGGGCGGCCCAAGGTCTGCAGGCCGAGCGCCTGCACGCCGCGCTCGATCGCGCGGCGCGTGTCGAGCACGCGTTGCGTCACGCGCAGGTAGCCGTCGACGCCGAGGTAGTTCATCACCGCCCAGGCCGCGGCGATCGCGCCGCCGGCGCGCGTGCCGACCAGCGTGTTGGTGCCGTACAGGCCGCGCGGCCAGTTGTCGAAGGTGTAGGCCATCTGCTTGAACGACGCCTCGTCGGCGAAGAACAGCGTGGACGCGCCCTTCGCCGCATAGCCGTACTTGTGCAGGTCGGCCGAGATCGAGGTCACGCCCGGGACGCCGAAATCGAAGCCCGGCATCTGCACGCCGAGCATGCGCGCGAACGGCGCGAAGTAGCCGCCGACGCAGGCGTCCACGTGCATCCAGATCCCGCGCGCCTGCGCGATCGCGGCGATCTCGAGAATCGGGTCGACGACGCCGTGCGGATAGGCCGGCGCGGAGCCGACCAGCATCACCGTGTCCGGCGTGATCGCGGCCTGCATCGCGGCCGGGTCGGCGGTGAAGTCGGCACGCAGCGGCGTGCGGATCGTTTTCACGTCGAGGAAATGCGCCGCCTTGTCGAAGGCCGGGTGCGCGCTGTAGGCGAGCACGAGCGTCGGCGTGCCGAGCTTGGGGTTCGCCTGGCGCGCCCGGTCGCGCGCCGCCTTGACTGCCAGAAAGATGCTCTCGGTGCCGCCGGTCGTCATCGCGCCGCGCGCGGCCTCGCCGCCGCCCAGCAGCCCCAGGCCCATCTGCACGACCTCGGTCTCGAACTTCGCGAGGCTCGCGAACGCGCGCAACCCCAGCCCGTTCTCCGAGAAGTACATCAGGTAGGCCTTCTTCGCGACCTCCAGCACGTCGTCGCCGGCGAAGTGGATGAAGGCCGGGGCGCGGCCGTCGCGCCAGGCCACGTCGTGCTCGCCAGCAGCCTTCAATTCCGGTTCGAGATCGGCCCACGAGCGGCCGTGTTCGGGCAATGTCTTCATCAACCTTCCTTTCCACCCCAATGCACGACGCGGCTCTCGACCGCGCGCGCGATCAAATCGAGCCCATAGCCGAGTGCCGCCATGATCAACGCGCCGACCAGCACGACGTTGGTCAACAAGAAATCGGACGCCGACATCGCCATTTAGGCGATGCCCGCGCTGGTCGCGATCATCTCGGCGCCGACCAGCATCGTGACCCCGATGCCGATGCTGACGCGGATGCTGGTGAAGATGCCCGGCAAACTGGCCGGGAAGATCACGCGCCGGAAGATCATCATGCGCGAGGCGCCGAGCGCGAG
>DASYCA010000109.1:0-10892 GCA_036500445.1 Burkholderiaceae bacterium
CAACGATGCGGTGGAGTGAGCATCAGGTCGCGATGCTGGGTGAGATGGGGATCCGGCTGTGGCAGGCGCCCGCGGCCCTGGTCGAGGAAGTGCCTCAGCGCGAGACCATCGCCGCGCCCGTCGCGGCTGCCTCGCCGCAGGCGATTGCCTCGCCGCAGGCGATTGCCCCGCCGCAGGCGGTCGCCGGGCTGGACTGGCCCGCGCTGCGCGAGGCCGTCGCCGGCTGCACCGCGTGCGCGCTGTGCCAGAGCCGACGCCAGACCGTGTTCGGCGTCGGCAACGAGCGCGCGCACTGGATGATCGTCGGCGAGGCGCCGGGCGAGCAGGAGGACCGCATGGGCGAGCCCTTCGTCGGCAAGTCGGGCCAGCTGCTCGACAACATGCTGCGCGCGGTCGGGCTCACGCGTGGCGAGGCGGAGCCGGCGAAGCAGGTCTTCATCGTGAACACCTTGAAATGCCGGCCGCCCGGCAACCGCAACCCCGAGCCGGACGAACTCGCGAAGTGCGAGGGCTTCCTGATCCGCCAGATCCAGCTGGTGCAGCCGAAGATCATCCTCGCGATGGGCGCGTTCGCGGTCCAGAGCCTGCTGCGCAGCACCGAGCCGGTGGGCCGCTTGCGCGGCCGCGTGCACCAGTACCAGGGCGTGCCGCTGATCGTCAGCTACCACCCGGCCTACTTGCTGCGCAACCCGGTCGACAAGGCCAAGGCCTGGGACGACCTGTGCCTGGCGGTCGAGACCTTGCAGCAGGCGTCGCGCTGAGCGGCGTCGTCATACTGGTCGGTATCGAGCGCCGGCGACCAAAAATCATTTCAGATACTTTACCGGGGGCTGGAAAGCCTTCCTGGTGAATCTGCTGTTGACATGCCACATACCGATCGGTATGTTCGAGTGCAATCACACTCGGTCGACACGATCCCGTTCGTCCGAGGCCGCCACCCCGAACCCGGAGACGAACGATGGACAACCCGCGCTGGAAGCAACGCCCCGAAGGCTCGAACTGGGGCGACTTCGGCCCCGACGACCAGATCGGCCGCATGAACCTGCTGACCCCGCAGACCCGGCTGCGGGCGATCCGCGAGGTCGAGCACGGCCTGGCCTTCTGCCTCAGCCTGCCGCTGGACTACCCCGGCGGCAACGCCTTGTTCCAGCACCGCAAGGAGCCGGTGTTCCACCACGAGCGGCGCGGCGAGGGCCACAACTACAACTTCAAGCTGTCCAACGTCTGCGACTGCTTCAGCGACGTCGTCTCGGACGATTCGGTCACGCTGTTCACGCAGTATTCGACCCAGTGGGACGGCCTCGGCCACGTCGGCCAGATGTTCGATGCGAACGGCGACGGCCTGCCCGAGAAGGTCTACTACAACGGCTACCGCGGCGGCGTCGAGCTGCTCGGTCCGGACGACGCGAGCGGCGGCTTCGGCGCGAAGGCGATCGGCATCGAGCGCCTCGCGACGGCCGGCGTGCAGGGCCGCGGCGTGCTCGTCGACCTCGAACGCCTGCACGGCCGCACGCGCGCGCTGGTCGGCTACGACGGGCTGATGGCGGCCCTCGACGGGCAGGGCGCCACGGTCGAGAAGGGCGACTTCCTGTGCCTGTACACCGGCTTTGCCGACCTGGTCCTCGAGATGAACAAGCAGCCCGACGGCAAGGTGCTCGCGAGCTCGTGCGCGGTGCTCGACGGCCGCGACGAGAAGCTGCTGCAGTGGATCACCGACTCGGGCATCGTCGCGATCTGCGCCGACAACTTCGCGGTCGAGGCCTATCCGGCGCAGCCCGGCCAGGGCGAGCACTATCCCGGCCTGCCGCTGCATGCCCACTGCCTGTTCAAGCTCGGGTTGAACCTCGGCGAGCTCTGGTACTTCGCCGAGCTGGCGCAGTGGCTGCGCGCGCACCGGCGCTCCAGCTTCCTGCTGACGGCGCCGCCGCTGCGCCTGCCCGGCGCCGTCGGCTCGCCGGCCACGCCGATCGCGACGGTCTGAACCGCCCCCACGAAAAATCGAAGGAGACAACGAGATGCGCGAGTTCCGACTCCGGGTGAAAGCCCTCGCACTGGCCTGCGCGGCCGTGCTGCCGTGGTGGAGCGCCGCTGCGCAGGCGGCCGATTCCGCGGCGTGGCCGACCCGGCCGGTGACGCTGGTCGTGCCCTACCCGCCGGGCGGCACCAGCGACGTGGTCGGGCGCGAGCTCGCCAAGCGGTTGCAGGAAGAGCTCGGCCCGGTGTTCCTCGTCGACAACCGCTCGGGTGCTGCGACCGCGATCGGCGCGGGCTACGTGGCGCACGCGCCGAAGGACGGCTACACGCTGCTGCTGTCGGCCGGCACCACCTTCACGACCAACCCGCACCTGAACGACAAGCTGCCGTACAAGTTGGAGGATTTCGCACCGGTCGCCGCGGTCTGCACCGTGCCGTTCGCGTTCGTCGTCAAGAAGGACCTGCCGGCGAAGACGCTGGGCGAATACGTCGCGTACGCGAAGGCCAACCCCGGCAAGATCAACAACGGCACGAACGGGCAGGGCAGCATGGTCCACCTGCTCGGCGAGATGATCGCCAACGGCCTGGCCATCAAGGTGACCGAGGTCCACTACAAGGGCGCCTCGCCGGCGACGATGGACATGATCGCCGGCGTGATCGACACCAACGTCGAGGCGCTGACGAGCGCGGTGCCCAACGTCAACGCCGGCCAGTACCGCGCGCTCGCGGTGCTCAGCGCCGAGCGCCAGCCGTTGATGCCGAGCGTGCCGACCTTCAAGGAGCTCGGCTACCCGGGGATCGTCGGCGAGACCTGGTACGCGGTGTTCGCGCCGGTCGGCACGCCCCAGCCGGTCATCGACAAGCTGGGCGTCGCGTTGAAGAAGATCACGACGTCCGAGGGCTTCGGCGCGGCGATGCGCAAGATCGGCAACGAGGCGAAGTCCAGCGCGACGCCGGCCGAGCTGCTCGCGGTCACGCAGCAGCAAAGCAAGATGTGGGGCGACCTGATCAAGAAGCTCGACATCAAGCCCGAGTAGGGCACCGAGGGCTCAGGGCAGGTAGCGCTGGGCCCGCATCGCCTGCAGGTGCGCGACGACCGATTCTTCCGAATCGATGCAGTCCGCGAAGCCGGCCTGGCGCAGCTTGATCGTCGAGACCAGCGGCGGCACCGCGAACGGCCGCAGCGAGGCCCAGGTCGCCTCGGCGTACTGCCACGACAGCCCGATCAGCGCCGCCATGTCGGACACGCGCAGCTGCTCGCGCTCGGCGATGCCGCGCCACAACTCGGCATGCCGCGGCATCTCCTCGCTCGGGCGCAGCGTCGACGGCGCTCCGAGCGGCAGGTCGAACTCGCGCGCCAGCCGTTCGAACAGGTTGGCCCAGCGCAGCACGTCGCCGTTGGCGATGTTGAAGACCTCGTCGTGTGCCTTCGTCTCGCCCCAGGACCATTCGATCGCGCGCGCGATCAGCCGCGCGTCGGTGCATTCGGTCAGCAAATCGGCGTGGCCGAGGAAGGCGAGCGGCCGCTTCAGTTCGCGCATCAGCGTCGCGTAGACGCCGAGGGTCGCGACCGGGTTCATCGCGCTGCCGACCGCGTGGCCGAGCACGATCTGCGGGCGGAAGATGGTCCAGCGGCAGCCGTATCGCGCGGCGTGCGCGGCGACGAGGTCCTGCTGGTCGAAGTAGAAATTGGCGTGGTCGCGGATCGCGTCCGGCTCGCGTGCGGGCACCCGCATCGGGCGGCGGGTGTGGACGCCGTAGGCCTTGGTGCCTTGCAGCAGCGTGATGTGCGCGAGCGGCGCGCCCTCGAGCGCGGCCAGCGTGTGCTTGAGCATCGCGGTGTTCAGCGCGACGTTCTCCGGGTCGCGCCAACCGCGCAGCAGGTCCGGCTGTTCGTTGAGCGCGGCGTACACCACGTGGGTGGTGTCGCGGTGCGGGGCCAGCGCGGCCAGCGTCGCGTCGCGGTCGCGCAGGTCGGCCGAGACCCAGGTCGCGTCCGGCGCGAAGTCGGGCGCGCGCCGCGCCAGCCCGACCAGCCGCAGCCCGGCGCGTGCGTTGAAATGCGCCATCGCGGCGCGGCCGACCGCGCCGAGCGCGCCGACGACGAGCAGCTTCTTCGGCGTCGCCGCCGGCGTCATGGGCCGGACTTTCCGGTCACCAGCACGACCTTGCCGCGCACGGTGCGGCTGGTCAAGTCGTGCAGCGCGTCGGCCGCGCGCTCGAGCGGGTAGCGCGCGCTGATGTGCGGCTTCAGCGCGCCGGCCTTGAACAGCGCCAGCAGTTCCTGCAGGTTCGCCTCGTTGCGTGCCGGCTCGTTGCGCGTGAACGCGCCCCAGAACACGCCGACGATCGCGCAGCCCTTCAGCAGCGCCAGGTTCAGCGGCACGCTCGGGATCTTGCCGGCCGCGAAGCCGACCACCAGGAAGCGGCCGTTCCAGGCCATGCCGCGCAGCGCGGGCTCGCTGAAGTCCCCGCCGACCGGGTCGTAGACGACGTCGACGCCGCGCCCGCCGGTGAGCTCCTTGATGCGGGTGCGCAGGTCTTGCGTCGTGTAGTCGATCAGCTCGTCGGCGCCGTGCTCGCGGCACACCGCGAGCTTCTCGGCGCTGGAGGCGGCGGCGATCACGCGCGCGCCCATCGCCTTGCCGAGCTCGACCGCGGCGAGGCCGACCCCGCCGGCCGCGCCGAGCACCAGCAGCGTCTCGCCGCGCTGCAGTTGCGCGCGGTCCTTCAGCGCGTGGTGCGAGGTGCCGTAGGTCAGCACGAAGGCCGACGCGGTCGCATCGTCCATGCCCTCGGGCAGGCGCACCAGCCGCTTTGCTTCGGCGACGACCTCCTCCGCATAGCCGCCCCAGGTGGTGGCCGCGATCACGCGCTCGCCGACCTGCCAGCCGGTCACGCCCGCGCCGAGCTCCTTGATCACGCCGGCGACCTCGCCGCCGGGCGAGAACGGCAGCGGCGGCTTGAACTGGTAGCTGCCCTGGATGATCAGCGTGTCGGGGAAGTTCACGCCGCAGGCGCGCACCGAGACGACGACCTGGCCCGGGCCGGCGACCGGCGAGGCGACCTCTTCGACGACCAGCGAGGACGGCGGCCCATACTGCTTGCAAAGCACCGCGCGCATCGTCATGCGACCACTCCCTTTTCATTCAACGCGGCGATCGCGGCCTCGTCCATCTGCAGCATGTCGCGCAGCACCTCGACCGTGTGTTCGCCGAGCAGCGGCGGGCCGCGCCGGTACTGCACCGGCGTGGCCGAGAACTGCAGCGGGTTGCCGATCGCCGGCATCGTGCCGGCCGTCGTGTGCGGGATCTGCTTCAGCAGGCCGCGGTGGCGAATCTGCGGGTCGGCGAGGACCTGGCCGAAATCGTTGATCGGGCCGGCCGGCACGTTCGCGGCGCGCAGCTTGCCCATCCAGTGGTCGACGCTGCCGGTGCGCAGGATCGCCTCGATCTCGGGCACCAGCGTCTCGCGGTGCTGGACGCGCAGCGGCGTGTTCGCGTAGCGCGGGTCCTCGGCGAGGTCGGGGCGCGCGAGCACCGCGTTGCAGAGCTGGCGGTACTGCTGGTCGTTGCCGACCGCGATCATCACCAGGCCGTCGGAGCACGCGAAATCCTGGTACGGCGCGGTCAGCAGCGAGCGGATGCCGGCGCGCTTGGGCATGTCGCCGCCGACGACGTAGCTCATCGCCATCGACGACATCGCGGCGACCTGCGCGTCGAGCATCGCCAGGTCGATGTACTGGCCGACGCCGGAGACGGTGTCGCGGTGGTGCAGCGCGGCGAGCACGCCGATCGTGCCGTAGAAGCCGGCGGTCGTGTCCGAGATCGGGTAGCCGGCGCGCTGCGGCCCGGCGCCGGGTTGACCTTCGGGCGTACCGGTCAGGCTCATCAAGCCGCTCATCGCCTGGAACACGAGATCGTAGCCGGGCAGCGCCTGGTACGGGCCGCTCTGGCCGAAGCCGCTGATCGACAGGTACACCAGGCGCGGGTTCAGCGCGCGCAGCGACTCGTGGTCCAGGCCGTAGCGTTTCAGGTCGCCGGCCTTGAAGTTCTCGACCACCACGTCGCTGATCGCCGCGAGGCCGCGGATCACGGCCTGGCCCTCGATGGTGGCCATGTCGACCGCGATCGAGCGCTTGCCGCGGTTCAGCGCGAGAAAGACCGAGCGCCCGGTGCGCTCGTCGGTGTATTCGCCGTCGCGGTCCTTCAGCCGCGCGCCCTGGTGGCGCACGTCGTCGCCGCCGCCGGGGCGCTCGACCTTGATCACGTCGGCGCCGAAGTCGGCGAGCATCTGCGTGACCCAGGGGCCGGAGAGCACGCGGCTCAGGTCGAGCACGCGGATTTTCGACAGCAGCATCGCGGTGCCGGCGTTCGTGCCCGCGGCGGCCGCCGGCGCGTCTTGTTGTTGCTCGCTCATGCCGACACCTCCACGAAGCCATGGCTCATCACGACCACATCGCGCGCCGGCACGCGGGCCCGGAACGCGGCCCGACCGCCGCCGCTGCGCCAGGCCTCGACGCGCACCGTCTCGCCGGGGTAGACCGGCGACGAGAAGCGCCCGCCCATCGCGATGAGATTTTCGGGCGCGCCGCCGCACAGCGCCTTCACGAGGCCGTGGCCGGCCACGCCGAAGGTCGCGAGGCCATGCAGGATCGGCCCTGGAAAGCCCGCTCGCCGGGCGGCGGCGGGGTCGAAGTGCAGCGGGTTGTGGTCGCCCGACAGGCGGTAGATCAGCGCGCCCTGCGGCGAGGTGGGCACGTCGATCGTCGCGTCCGGTGCGCGCTCGGGCGTCGCGGCCGGCGCCGCGGGCGCCTCGCCGCGCGTGCCGCCGAAGCCGCCGTCGCCGCGGCAGAACACGGTCTGGCGCACGGTCGCGAGCAGCGCGCCGCTGGCCGCGTCGGTGATCTCGCGCTCGACGTAGATCAGCGCGCCCTTGCCGGCGCCCTTGTCGACCAGCCCGGTGATGCGGCTCGTGCCGACCACCCGCGCCTCGCTCGGCAGCGGCCGGTGCAGGCGGATCGCGTGCTCGCCGTGCACGGTCTTCTCGAAGTCGATGCCGAAACGCGGCTCGCTCATCCAGAAGCCGGGGTAGCCCATCACGTTGGCCATCGTCGGCGCGACTTGCAGGCGGCGCTCGTCGACGAAGGGCAGGTCGGTCTCGTCGAGCGGGTCGAGCCCGACGCCGAGCCCGAGGGCGTAGAGGATGCAGTCGCGCCAGCCTATCGTCTGCTCGATGCGCGGCAGCGGTTCGGCCATCAGCCGGTCGGGATCGATCATCGTGTCGTTCCTGGAGTCAGAGGGTGGCGGCGCTGCCGAGGATCGCGGTGGCCTGGCTGGACAGCACGCCGCCGTTGGCATGCGCGAGCGAGAGTTCGACGCCGGGCACCTGGCGCGCGCCGGCGCTGCCGCGCAGCTGCTCGACCGACTCGATCACCGTGAACAGGCCGTACATGCCGGGGTGGTTGCACGAGAGCCCGCCGCCATTGGTGTTGACCGGCAGGCGCCCGCCCGGCGAGATCGCACCGCTGCCGACCAGCGCGCCGGCTTCGCCTTTGGCGCAAAAGCCCAGGTCCTCGAGGAACAGCAGCGTGTTGATCGTGAACGCGTCGTAGAGCATCACGTGGTCGATGTCGGCGACGCCGACGCCGGCCATTGCGAACGCGCGCTGGCCGGATTCGACCGCGCAGGTCGTGGTCAGGTCGGGCATCGCCATGATCTGCCGGTGGCTGATCGCGAGACCCGTGCCGAGCACGTAGGCGGGTGGCTTCGGCAGGTCGCGGGCGCGGTCGGCGCGCGTCATCACGAGCGCGGCGCCGCCGTCGGTGACGAGGCAGCAGTCGGCCTTGGTCAGCGGGTCGCTGATCATGCGCGAGGCGAGCACCTCGGCGCGCGTCAGCGGCTCGCGCACGAAGGCGTCGGGGTTCAGCCGGGCCCAGTCGCGCGCGGCGATCGCGACGTCGGCCAGCTGCTCGCGCGTGGTGCCGTACTGGTGCATGTGGCGCGCGGCCGCGAGCGCGTAGCTCGACAGCGGGTAGCGCGGCTTGTAGGCGTTCTCGTAGGGCTGCGGGTCCGGCATCGACGCGAGCTTGCCGCCGGCGGTCAGCTGGTTCGAGCCGTAGCAGATCAGCGCCACGTCGCAGAGGCCGTTGACCAGCGCCGACATCGCCGACTGCATGTGGAACAGGAACGACGCGCCGCCGACCATCGTGCCGTCGGCGTGGCGCGGCTTGATGCCCAGCCGCTCGGCGACGTTCAGCGCCGGCAGCCCGGAGGTCGACATCGCGCAGAACAGGCCGTCGACGTCGCGGGTGCCGAGGCCGCAGTCCTCGAGCGCGAGCACCGCGGCTTCCTGGAGTTGATCGAACGGCGAGCGGCCCGGCGCGTTCCAGCGTTTCGTGTTGCCGATGCCGACGACCGCGGTCGCGCCGCGCAGCGCGGCGCTCATGCCGCGGCTCCGTCGGCGAGCGTGAACACGACGAAGGCCTCCTCGCCCGGCGCAATGCGCGCCTTCACGGCCTGGCCGATGCGCACCTCGTCGGGTGCCACGCCCTCGACGCGGCTCATCATGCGCGCACCGCCCTCGAGGTCGATCAGCGCGACGTTGTAGTCGCCGGCGCGATCGCGCACTGTCGTCAGCGAATACACGACGCCGTCGCCCGTTGCCGCGCGCCAGGCCAGCCGCGGGCTGCCGCAGGCGCGACAGACGAGCGCCGGCGGAAAGCGCGTCGCCGCGCAGGCCTCGCAGTGCTGCAGCATGAAGCGGCCTTGCTGCAGCGCCTGTTGATACTGCGCGTCCGGCCCGGGGCCGTCGAATCTCGAATCGGTGGGCATCGCGTGCTACTTCCCTTGCCAGACGGGTTTGCGCTTCTCGGCGAAGGCCCGCGAGCCCTCCTGTGCATCGGCCGACGTGAAGACGTGCTGGGTCAACGCGGCCTGGCGCGTCCAGAGCTCGTCGGACGGCCAATCCTGCGACTCGACCACGACGCGCTTGCTCGCGGCGACCGAGAGCGGCCCGTTCGCGGCGATCGTCTGCGCGAGCTTGCGCGCCTCGGCCAGCGCCTCGCCCGGCTTCGTCAGGCGATTGACCAGGCCGTAGTGGTAGGCGCGCGCGGCCGGGAACATGTCGCCGGTCAGCGCCAGTTCGAGCGCGATGCGGTAGGGCAGTTGGCGCGGCAGCCGCACCAGCCCGCCGGCCGTCGCGGCCAGGCCGCGCTTGACCTCGGGCACGCCGAACTGCGCGTTGTCGGCCGCGACCACCATGTCGCAGGCCAGCACCAGCTCGAAGCCGCCGGCCAGCGCATAACCCTCGACCGCGGCGATCAGCGGCTTGCGTGGCGGCTTCATCGTCAGGCCGCCGAAGCCGCGGCCCTCGATGCTCGGGCGCTCGCCGCGCAGAAAGCCCTTCAGGTCCATGCCGGCGCAGAAGGTGCCGCCGGCGCCGGTCAGGATGCCGATGCGCAGGTCGTCGCGGCGGTCGAGTTCGTCGAGCGCGGCGGCGATGCCGCGCGCGACCTCGAGCGTCGCGGCGTTCTTCGCCTCGGGGCGGTTGATCGTGATGGTCTGGATGCCGTCCTCGATCTCGACCAGCACCTGCGGGGCGGCGTTCTTTGCGGTGTCTTCTGCCATGTCTGTCTCCGGGTGGAAGGGAATTTTCAGCGCGGCGCCATGCGCAGCGCGCCGTCCAGGCGGATGGTCTCGCCGTTGAGCATCGGGTTGCTGACGATGTGCAGCGCCAGTTGCGCGTACTCGTCCGGCGTGCCCAGCCGCGCGGGGTGCGGCACCGACGCGCTCAGCGTGCGGCGTGCGTCCTCGGAGACGCGAGCGAGCATGGGAGTGTCGAAGATCCCCGGCGCGATCGTGCAGACGCGGATCGCCTTGCTCGCGAGGTCGCGCGCCGCGACGATCGTCATGCCGACCACGCCGGCCTTGGACGACGCGTAGCCGATCTGGCCGATCTGCCCCTCGTAGGCCGCGACCGACGCGGTCAGGATGCAGACGCCGCGCTCGCCGTCGGCCGTCGGCTCGTTCTTCGCCATGCGGGCGGCGGTCAGGCGCAGCGTGTTGAAGGTGCCGATCAGGTTGATGCGCACGATCGATTCGTAGGTCGCGAGCGAGCCGGGGTTGCCCTCCTTGTCGATCAGGCGCACCGGGCCGCCGCGGCCGGCGCAGTGCACCAGCACCCGCAGCGGCGCACCCATCGACGCGGCGACGTCGAGCGCGGCGTTCATCTGGGCCTCGTCGGTCACGTCGGCCGCGGCGAAGCGGACGTTCGCGCCGAGGCTGCGCGCGACCTCCTCGCCGGGCGAGGTGGGCAGGTCGGCGATCACGACCTGCGCGCCCTCGGCGAGCAGCCGCTTGACCGATGCGAGCCCGAGGCCGGAGGCGCCGCCGGTCACGAACGCGGTGATTCCTTGTGTCTTCATGGAGCGGTCTCCGCCAGTTGGATGTGTCAGTCCGGCGATGCTACATACCGATGGGTACGTTTGCAACCGTCGGGCCGGTTCGACGCGCGTTTCTCCGTGTATTCCCGGAGTAAATCCGATTCGATGCAAAGTTCTCCGAAGGGTTGTTGACGTTCTGACATACGCAATGGTATGTTTCGCCCCGCGCCACCAGAAGCGCACAGGAGACACGATGAACGGCATTCGAAGAACACTCGTCGCGGCAGGCCTCGCGTTCGGCCTGATCGCCGCGGTGCCGGCGCAGCCGGTGCCGATCAAGGTCGGCGTGATCCTGCCGCTTTCGGGCGGTGCCGGCCCGCAGGGCCAGCACGTCACCGCGTCGATCCAGACGATGGCCGCGTTGATCAACGAGAGCGGCGGCGTGCTCGGGCGGCCGATCGAGATCGTCTCGCGCGACGACGAGTCGACGCCGGCGGTCGGGGTCTCGCGCGCCAACGACCTGATCGGCCAGAAC
>DASYCA010000110.1:0-7577 GCA_036500445.1 Burkholderiaceae bacterium
GGTTGCCGAGCATGATCTTGAAGGCCTCGGTGACCTTCTCGGCGGTGGCGCCGCCGCCGACGTCGAGGAAGTTCGCCGGCTCGCCGCCGAACAACTTGATCGTGTCCATCGTCGCCATCGCGAGACCGGCGCCGTTGACCAGGCAGCCGATGTTGCCGTCGAGCTGGATGTAGGCGAGGTCGAACTTGCTGGCTTCGATCTCGGCCGGGTCTTCTTCGTCGAGGTCGCGGTAGGCGACGATCTCGGGGTGGCGGAACAGCGCGTTGGCGTCGAAGTTGAACTTCGCGTCGAGCGCCTTGATGTTGCCGTTGCCCTCGAGGATCAGCGGGTTGATCTCGGCCAGCGAGCAGTCGGTGGCCATGTAGCACTCATAGAGCTTCTTCAGCACGTCGATCGCCTGCGCTTGCGAAGCGGCCGGCACGCCGATGCCGTTGGCCAGTTCGGTGCCCTGAGCGTCGGTCAGGCCGGTGGCCGGGTCGACGAAGACCTTCAGGATCTTCTCGGGCGTGGCGTGGGCGACCTCTTCGATGTCCATGCCGCCTTCGGAGCTGGCCATGATGGCCACTTTCTGCGTCGCGCGGTCGGTGACGGCGGCGACGTAATACTCCTTCTTGATGTCCGCGCCCTCTTCGATCAGCAGGCGGCGCACCTTCTGGCCGTCCGGGCCGGTCTGGTGGGTTTTGAGCTGCATGCCGAGGATCTCGCCGGACAGCTTCTTCACCTCGTCCAGCGAGCGCGCGAGCTTGACGCCGCCGCCCTTGCCGCGGCCGCCGGCGTGGATCTGCGCCTTCACGACCCAGACCGGGCCGCCCAGCTTTTGCGCCGCTTCGCTGGCTTCGAGCACGCTGAACGCCGGGTAGCCGCGCGGCACCGGGACGCCGAACTGGCGCAGGATTTCCTTGCCTTGGTATTCGTGGATCTTCATGGGGACCTTTGGGTGGCTGTCAGGTTTGGGAATCGGTTTCGGTCGGGTGTCAGTCAGGGACTGGCGGCGGGGGCTGCGCGATACCAACGCGGGTAATACGTCTTCACGGCAGGGCCATCGACGCGCAGCGCGTGGCAGCGGTCGAGCTGGAACGGTTGGGCGCTGTCGTCGGCGGTGCCGCGGGTGTCGATCACCTCGCCGGCAAAGGCCTGCACGACGGCGGTCGGCAAGACCTGCGTCAATTCGGTCAAATGGGTGCAGCCCTGGACGCCGCCGAGCCGCTCCTTGACGCCGCGGCGAAAGCCGCGCATCAGGTTCAGGCCGACCAGGCCGGCGTAGCGGTCGCCGTAGGCGTCGCACTCGCCCGGGTAGGGCATCGCCATCGTCTGGGCCCCGGCCTCGACGACGTTGAACTGCTCGTCGACGACCAGGCGCAGCAGCATGTCGTGGATCGGCGCGCCGGCCGGCAGCAGACCGAAGGACATCGGGGTGTCGCGGTTGCGCGTGTCGGTGATGTGGGCGTCGACCTCCCACAGGCCGTTGCCGCGTGCATAGATCTGCACGTCGATACTGCGGCGGTGCTTGAGCTGACGCTCGGGCGCGGCGGTCGGCAAGGCCATCGGTGGGGCGAGGTGGTCGGCGGCGTGGATCGGAAGGGGACGCTTTGCTCATCAAGCAGCGCACACAGCGAAACGGGGCTCGCCCGCCGGGCCTGCAAATCAGCCATCGAATGTAGCATGTTGCTCTGCACCATTGCGCCGCAGGGCCCGCGCGATGACCTCGGGCGAGAAGCCGCGAGCGGTCAGAAATCGCATTTGCCGGGCCCGCGCGGCCGGATCGGCCGGCGGCGCGCCGTATTTTCGGTCGAGCACCGCGCAGGCGCGCTCGAGCTCGCTGTCGCGCAGCGCCTGGGCCGCCTCGGGGGACAGCGCGACCTGGTGCTGCTTCAACTCCTGGCGAATCCGCAGGTTGCCGAAGCGCGAGGCGCGGGCGTGCACGCGCGACTCGACGAAGCGCTCGCTGCAGAGGTAGCGGTGGGTCTCGAGCCAGTCGAGCAGCGTGTCGACGCGCTCCGCGGGGGTGGGCGCCGCCTGCTCGCCGGTGCGCTCGGCGGGGGCGCCGGTCTCGTCGGCGGCCGGCTCGGCGGCTGCTGCCGCCGCCGCAGCAGCAGCAGCAGCAGCAGCGGCCTCGGCCCGCGCATGCGGCATCAGCTTGCGGCGCAGCTCGCTGCGGCTGTGCTCGCGTTGCGCGAGCCACTGCAGCGCGCGGCCTTTCAGTGACCGCTGGCCGAAGCCCATGGCCGCTCCTTGGCGCGTGCGCCGAACCGTTTATTCCTTCACGACCTTCAGCTTGCCGGCCTTGGCGCTGCCGGCGTCGACCGGCGGCAGCAGCCGGATGCCCGCGGCCTCGCGCACCTTGTTCTCGATCTCGAACGCGAGCTCGGGGTTCTCGCGCAGGAACTCGCGCGCGTTGTCCTTGCCCTGGCCGATCTTCTCGCCGTTGTAGGCGTACCAGGAGCCGCTCTTCTCGAGCACCTTCTGCTCGACGCCCATGTCGATGATCTCACCCTGGCGGCTGATGCCTTCGCCGTAGAGGATGTCGAACTCGGCGGTCTTGAACGGCGGCGAGACCTTGTTCTTGACGACCTTGACCTTGGTCTCGTTGCCGATGACTTCCTCGCCCTTCTTGATCGAGCCGATGCGGCGGATGTCCAGGCGCACGGAGGCGTAGAACTTCAGCGCGTTGCCGCCGGTGGTGGTCTCGGGCGAGCCGAACATCACGCCGATCTTCATGCGGATCTGGTTGATGAAGATCACCATCGTGTTGGTGCGCTTGATGCTGCCGGTCAGCTTGCGCAGCGCCTGGCTCATCAAGCGGGCCTGCAGGCCGGGCAGCGAATCGCCCATCTCGCCCTCGATTTCGGCCTTCGGCGTGAGCGCGGCCACCGAGTCGATGACGACCAGGTCGACCGAGCCCGAACGCACCAGCGCGTCGACGATCTCGAGCGCCTGCTCGCCGGTGTCGGGCTGGCTGATCAGCAGGTCTTGCAGGTTGACGCCGAGCTTCTGGGCGTAGCCGATGTCGAGTGCGTGCTCGGCGTCGATGAAGGCGCAGGTGCCGCCGACGCGCTGCATCTCGGCGATGACCTGCAGGGTCAGCGTCGTCTTGCCGCTGGATTCGGGGCCGTAGATCTCGACGACGCGGCCGCGCGGCAGGCCGCCGACGCCCAGCGCCATGTCCAGCCCCAGCGAACCGGTGGAGACGACCTCGATGTCTTCGATCACCTCGCCTTCGCCCAGGCGCATGATCGTGCCCTTGCCGAACTGCTTTTCGATTTGCGCCAGCGCGGCTTGCAGCGCCTTGGCCTTTTCGGTGTTGAGCGGGGTGGCCGAGACGGCGGGTACTTTGGCGGTTGCGTCCAAGGGGTTCTCCTGAGGGGTGCTGTCATTATCACCAAGCCTGGGATTTTGTACAGTGCCTGTGGCCGTTTTTTTCGGACCCTCCCTACAATCGAAACGACGGAGACATTCATGCGCATCCTGATCGCCGAAGATGATCAAGTGCTGGCCGACGGGCTGCTGCGCTCGCTGCGCAACACCGGTTATTCGGTCGACCAGGTCGGCACCGGCACCGAGGCCGATGCGGCGCTGGCGACGCATGAGTTCGACCTCGTGATCCTGGACCTCGGGCTGCCGAAGCTGCACGGCCTGGAGGTGCTGCGCAAGCTGCGCGCGCGCGGCTCGGCCGTGCCGGTGCTGATCCTGACCGCGGCCGACAGCGTCGAGCAGCGCGTCCAGGGCCTGGACCTCGGCGCCGACGACTACATGGCCAAGCCCTTCTCGCTGCAGGAGCTCGAGGCGCGCGTGCGCGCGCTGATGCGGCGCGGCCTGGGCACCGCCTCGGCCGTGATCAAGCACGGGCCGCTGAGCTTCGATGCGACCGGGCGCGTCGCCTACCTGAACGACCAGATGGTGGAGCTGTCGGCGCGCGAGCTGAGCCTGCTGGAGGTGCTGCTGCAACGCGCCGGCCGCCTCGTCAGCAAGGAGCAGCTGGTCGAGCTGCTGTGCGCCTGGGGCGAGGAGGTCAGCAACAACGCGATCGAGGTCTACATCCATCGGCTGCGCAAGAAGATCGAGCAGGGGCCGGTGCGGATCGCGACGGTGCGGGGGCTGGGTTATTGCCTGGAAAAGATCGCGGCTTGAACGCTCCAGACGCGCCACGCGAGCAGCGCTCGCTGTTCGGCGAGATTCTCGACTGGATGCTGGCGCCGCTGCTGCTGCTGTGGCCGATGAGCGTGGTGCTGACCTGGCTCGTCGCGCAGGGCATCGCCAACAAGCCCTACGACCGCGAGCTCGGCGAGATGGCGCGCGTGTTGGCCAAGGAGGTCGCGCTGCGCGAGAGCGCGGACGGCAGGACGCAGGCGGTGTTCAAGCTGCCGGCCGCGGCCTCGGAGATCCTGCGCACCGACGAGGCCGACGACGTCTACTACCAGGTGCTCGGGCTGCGCGGCGAGTTCCTCAGCGGCGACAGCGCGCTGCCGGTGCCCTCCGACGACGACCGCGCGCCGCCCGGCGAGGTCCGGTTTCGCGACGAGAGCCTGGACAACGACACCGTGCGCGTCGCCTACCTGTGGGTCAACGTGCAGGATCGGGTGCAGGCCGCGGCACACGACGGCGTGCCCGAGCGCGAGCTGAGCCGCGGCCCGGTGCGCCCGGCCGCGGCCGAGGCGCCGCTGGTGCAGGTGGCCGAGACGCTGGGCAAGCGCTCGCGCCTGGCGACCGAGATCATCAAGGGCGTGATCCTGCCGCAGTTCGTGATCCTGCCGCTCGCGGTGCTGCTGGTCTGGCTCGCGCTGGCGCGCGGCATCGCCCCGCTGAACCAGCTCCAGCAGCGTATCCGCAAACGCGACAGCAGCGACCTGAGCCCGATCGACCCGGCGCTCGCGCCCGAGGAGGTCACGCCGCTGGTGCGCGCGATCAACGACCTGCTGGCGCGGCTGGACCACTCGATGAGCGCGCAAAAGCACTTCCTGGCCGACGCGGCCCACCAGCTGAAGACGCCGCTGGCGGGGCTGCGCACGCAGGCCGAACTCGCGCAGCGCCAGATCGACGCCGGCGAGCACGACCTGCAGGCGTTGAAGAAATCACTGCAACAGATCGCCCGCTCGAGCCAGAACGCGGCCCACATGGTCAATCAACTGCTGGCGATGGCGCGCGCCGAGAACGAGGAGCGATCGGCGCAGCACGAGCCGGTCGACCTCGCGCGGCTCGCGATGGAGACCGTCCACGACTTCGTGCCGCGCGCGCTCGAGAAGCGCATCGACCTCGGCTATGAAAGCCCGAGCGAGGCCCGGGCCGCCGCGGTACGCCATCCGCAAGGCCCGATCGTGCGCGGCCACGCGCTGCTGCTGCGCGAGCTGATCCGCAACCTGGTCGACAACGCCTTGCAGTACACGCCGGCCGGCGGCCTCGTCACGGTCCGGGTGATCGACGACCCGTTCGGCCAGGTCGTCGTGCTGCAGGTCGAGGATTCGGGCCCGGGCATCGGCGCGGCGGAGCGCGAGAAGGTCTTTCAGCCCTTCTACCGCTCGCTCGGCACGAACGTCGATGGCTCCGGGCTGGGTCTCGCGATCGTGCGCGAGATCGCGCAACAGCACCGCGCCGAGGTCACGCTGGAAGACGCGAACCTGCGCGGCCGGCCCGGCCCGGGCGCGCGCTTCACGCTGCGCCTGCCGGCACTGGCGGCCAGCGCGGCGATCGACGAGGACGAGCCGTCGTGAGCGCCGCGCCGACGCGTCGCTTGTTCATCGGGTTGATGCCGGACGACGCGGTGCGCGACGCGATCGTCGCGCACCAGTCGCACTGGTATTGGGACCCCCGCGGGCGGCGCACGCGGGCGGCCAAGCTGCACCTGACGCTGCACTTCCTCGGCGAGGTCGACGCGGCAAGCGAACAAGCGCTGCGCGAATCGCTGGCGGGTGAAAGCGTCGCCCCGTTCGACCTCGTGCTGCGCACGCCGGCGCGCTGGACGAATCACATCGCGGTGCTGCAGCCCGACGCGCACCCCGCGCTCGACGACCTGCGGGCACGGCTCGCGCGGCGCCTGCTGCGGGCCGGGCTCGAGCCGCACATGGCCGGCTGGGCGCCTCACGTCACGCTCGCGCGCGACGTCCCGAACGCCGCGCCGCCGGAGGCGATGCGGCCGATCCCCTGGACCGTCACCGACTTCGCGCTGGTCTGGTCGCGCCTGGGCCGCGGCGCGTCGTACGAGGTGCTGGAGCGCTACGGCGCGGGTTGACGCCGGCCTTCAGCTCTGGATCAGCCGCCGGCTCTTCGCGATCGACATCAGGATCCCGATCCCGAGCCCGAGCGTCACCATCGCGGTGCCGCCGTAGCTGATGAAGGGCAGCGGCACGCCGACGACCGGCAGGATGCCGCTGACCATGCCCATGTTGACGAACGCATACGTGAACCAGCTCAGCGAGATCGCCCCGGCGAGCAGCCGCGTGAACACCGTCGGCGCGTCGGCCGCGATCATCAGCCCGCGAAAAATCAAAAACGTGAAGCCCAGCACCAGGCAGCCCGCGCCGATCAGCCCGAATTCCTCGGAGAACGCGGCGAAGATGAAATCGGTCGTGCGCTCGGGGATGAACTCCAGGTGGGTCTGCGTGCCCTTCATGAAGCCCTTGCCCTGCACCCCGCCGGAGCCGATCGCGATCATCCCCTGGATGATGTGAAAGCCCTTGCCGAGCGGGTCGGTCGTCGGGTCGAGCAAAGTGCAGACGCGGTTCTTCTGGTAGTCGCGCATCATCGGCCACTTGACCTCGGGCTGGCAGATGCGGTCCTCGGAGACGACGATCGCGGTGACCGCGGCCGCGCCGATCACGAGCACCGGGATGATCAGCTTCCACGACAGCCCGGCGAAGAAGATCACGTAGATGCCGGCCGACAGCACCAGGATCGCGGTGCCCAGGTCGGGCTGCTTGACGATCAGCCCGACCGGCGCCGCCAGCAGCACCAGCGCGATCAGGAAGTCGGGCACGCGCAGCTGGCCCTCGCGGCGCTGGAACCACCACGCGAGCATCAGCGGCATCGCGATCTTCATGATCTCGCTCGGCTGGATCACGACGCCGACGTTGAGCCAGCGCGTCGCGCCTTTTTTCGTCACGCCCATCACCGCGACCGCGACCAGCAGCGCGACGCCGATCGCGTACAGCGGCAGCGCGAAGCGCATCATCGCCTGCGGCGAGATCTGCGCGACCAGGAAGATCACGACCAGCGCGAGCACCATGTTGCGGCCGTGGTCGACGAAGCGCGTGCCGGCGTCGAAGCCGGCCGAGTACATCGTCACCAGGCCCGCCGCGCCGAGCAGCAGGATCGCGATCAGCAGCGGAATGTCGAACCCGACGACGATCGGCTTGACGCGCTGCCAGACCGACGGTTTGTCGAAGACCGCGCTCATTTCGGCCTGGCCGCCAGCGCCACCTGCTGCTGCGGCGACGACGCGGCGGACGCCGCGGCATCGGCCGCCGACGGCGCGCTCGCGGCGGGGCTCTGGCCGACCGCACCATCGACCGTGATGCCCGGCAGCGGAACGGAGGCGATCGGGCGCGGGGTGCCGATCGGCGCGACCGACTGGCCCAGGCGGGTCG
>DASYCA010000111.1:0-10061 GCA_036500445.1 Burkholderiaceae bacterium
GTCCGGATCGTTCTGCGAGTGATGCTCGAGCTTGCGAATGTCGACTTTGCCGACCAGCGATGAAATATCCTGGTTGTTCTCGTCGCCCGGTTCGGTCTTGGACACGCCGACCTGCTTCAGCACGCTGGGCAGGCGCTTGACGATCTTGAACTTGCGGATGTCGCCGCCGAACTCTTCCAGCCGCTTCACGGCCCACGGGCTCATGATGCGGCTCAAGTAGCGGCGCGGAATGCCGTATTCCTTTTCGAGCAGCGGGCCGTCCTCGAGCGCGTCGAACAGGCCGAGCGGCGATTCGTTCACCGGCGAGCCCTTGATCGCGTAGAACGGCACCTGCTCCATCAGCAGCTTCAGGCGCTCGGCGATCGAGCTCTTGCCGCCGCCGACCGGCCCCAGCAGATACAGGATCTGCTTCTTTTCTTCGAGCCCCTGCGCGGCGTGGCGGAAGTACGAGACGACCTGTTCGATCGCGTCCTCCATGCCGTAGAACTCGGCGAACGCGGGGTAGATCTTGATGACCTTGTTCGCGAACAGGCGCGACATGCGCGGGTCGTTGCGCGTGTCGACCATCTTGGGCTCGCCGATCGCCTGCAGCATCCGCTCGGCGGCGGTGGCATAGGCAACGGGGTTGCGTTTGCACTCGGCGAGGTAGTCCTCGATCGAGAGTTCTTCTTCGCGGCTGCGCTCGAAGCGGGCGGCAAAGTTGCTGATCACATCCATGCTGATCTCCTGTGAGAGGAGACGTTGCCGGCGGATCGATCCGCCCTCAACGCCTGGGGAAGTTCTGATGACACCCGGGAGGGCGCCATCAGAGCTTTCCGTTCATCAGCGATCGGTGCAACTCAAGCTTCGTTCATTCTGCTCCAGCTGATCGCGCGAGTACAAGGTCGATACCCGCTCATTTCGAGGGTCGTGTACCGCGATCCAACCCCACCTTACTCTTTTAGCAAACAACGTGCCGAAGACGGCTTCGTTGACGCGCTCGTGTGAAAGAGTTTGCGTCACGGGCCGAAGTTCCGCAGTCATCGCGGCGAGGCTCAGTGCGCGGCCAGCCCCAGCTTGGCGAGCAGGCCATTGAGCTCTTCGAGCGAGCCGAAGCCGATCGCGACTTCGCCCTGCTCGCCGCGCTTGGTGTGCTTCTTCACGCGGATGTCGACGCTTGCCGTCAGCAGATCCGACAATTCGTGCTCGATCCGTTGCAGATCGCGCGGCTTCTCGGGCCGCGCGTGCGAACGCGTGGCGGGCTTGCCGGCGTTCGCGCTGACGCGCGCCACTAATTTTTCTGCCTCGCGGACCGACAATTTCTTCGCGACGATTTCGGTCGCACTCAGGATCTGCTGCGCGCCCTCCAGCGGCAGCAGCGCGCGGGCGTGGCCCATGTCGAGATCGCCGGCCATCAACAGCTGCTGCACCGGTTCGGTCAGATGCAGCAGGCGCAGCAGGTTGCTCGCGGCGCTGCGCGAGCGGCCCACAGCCTGGGCCGCGAGCTCGTGCGTCAGGCCGAATTCGTCGGTCAGGCGCTTCAGGCCCTGCGCCTCTTCGAGCGGGTTCAGGTTCTCGCGCTGGATGTTCTCGATCAAGGCCATCGCGGCCGCGGATTCGTCCGGCACCTCTCTCACCAGGACCGGGATCTCCTCGAGGCCGGCGAGCCGTGCGGCGCGCGTGCGGCGCTCGCCGGCGATGATCTCGTAGCGCCCGCCGTCCAGCGGCCGCACCAGCACCGGCTGGATCACGCCTTGCGCCTTGATGCTCTCCGCCAGCTCGTACAGCGAGCCTTCGTCCATGCGGGTGCGCGGCTGGTACTTGCCGGGCTGCAGCAGCGCGAGCCGCAAGGTGTGCGGGGTCGAATCGACCGCCGCCGCGGCGGCCTCGCCGGCTTCCCTGACGCGGGGGCCGAGCAATGCTTCGAGGCCGAGGCCGAGGCCCTTGGGTTTCTTGGTCACCATGGCCGCATTGTCAGCGATCAAGTGCGAGCGCCTCCAGCAGCGCCCAGCCCTCGGGCCAGTCGCCGAGGCCGGACGCGCCATTCAAGTGGCCGCGCGGGCCCGCGGCGACCGCGGTGCTGCCCCAGTCCTGCGCCATCGCCAGCGCCCGCTCGGCCGTGCAGAACGGGTCGTCGCTGCTGTAGACCAGCATGCTCCGAAACGGCAGCCGCGCGCGCACGATGCGGCGCCAATTGAACAGGTTCGGCGGCGTGTCTTCGCGCGCGGTGTCGGGCGGCGCCACCAGCAGCGCCCCCTGCACACGCCCGGCGTGTTGCGAATGCGCGGCCCAGGCGGCGACCAGCTGGCAGCCCAGGCTGTGGGCGACGAGCAGGGCGCGCCGGTCGCTCGCCTGCAGCACCTCGTCGAGCCGCGCCATCCAGTCGCCGCGGCGCGGCCAGTCCCAATCGTCCTGCTCGACCCGCTCGCAGACGTGCAGCGCTTCCCAACGGCTTTGCCAATGCGCGGCGTCCGAGTTCAACCACCCGGGCAACAGCAGAATCCGCAACGCATCGCTCATGCTCTGGTTTATCCTAGGGTCCTGACGCTGACAAGGATGGGTGATGGCAACGTTTCGCGCTTTCGTTGACGGCCAGGAGGGCACGACCGGCCTGCGCATCCATGAGTATCTCGCCCAGCGCGACGACATCGAGGTGCTGCGCATCGACGCCGACAAACGCAAGGACGCGGCCGAGCGTGCGCGCCTGCTGAACGCGGCCGATGTCGCGTTCCTGTGCCTGCCCGACGCGGCCGCGCGCGAGGCCGCTGCGCTCGTCACGAACCCGAAGACCTGCCTGATCGACGCGAGCACCGCGCACCGCACCGCGCCGGGCTGGGTGTTCGGGCTGCCGGAGCTGGCGCCGGGCCAGCGCGAGGCGCTGCGCAAGACCAAGCGCATCTCGAACCCGGGCTGCCACGCCTCGGCGTTCATCCTGCTGTTGCGGCCGCTGGTCGACGCCGGGCTGGTGCCGGCCGGCCTGCCGATCAGCGGCAGCTCGATCACCGGCTATTCGGGCGGCGGCAAGAAGATGATCGAACAGTACGAGGCGGGCGGCGACGCGCGGCTCGACGCGCCGCGCCCGTATGCGCTGACGCTGGCGCACAAGCACGTGCCGGAGATGGCGGCCCACACCGGCTTGACCGTCCCGCCGATCTTCATGCCGATTGTCGGCAAGTTTTACAAGGGTTTGTCGGTAAGTGTGCCCTTACACTTGTCGCAACTCAAAGCTGGTGCGACGCCGGAGTCGCTGCATGCGGCGTTGCGGCACCGTTACGAAGGCGAGCGCTTCATCCGCGTGATGCCGCTGCGCGACCCGGCTGCGCTGGCCGACGGCTATTTCGACGTGCAGGCCTGCAACGACACGAACCGGGTCGACCTCTTCGTGTTCGCCAACGACCAGCAGGCGATCCTGATGGCGCGGCTGGACAACCTGGGCAAGGGCGCGAGCGGCGCCGCGGTGCAATCGATGAACGTCCACTTCGGGGTGGACGAGGCGCGCGGCCTCGGCTGAGTGATCGATCAGGCCGGCACGCCCAGGCGGGCCGACATCTCTTTCGCGAATTCCAAAAACGACTGCGCGCCCTTGGAGGCCGGGTCGAACACGACGCCGGGCATCCCGTAGCTGGGGGCTTCGGCCAGCCGCACGTTGCGCGGGATCACGGTGTCGAAGACCTTGTCGCCAAAGTGCGACTTCAGCTGCTCGCTGACCTGCTGCTGCAGCGTGATGCGGGGATCGAACATCACCCGCAGCAGGCCGATCAGTTCGAGCGCCGGATTCAGGTTCGCGTGGACCTGCTTGATCGTGTTGACCAGGTCGCTCAGGCCCTCGAGCGCGAAGTATTCGCACTGCATCGGCACGATCACGCCGTGCGCGCTGCACAGGCCGTTCAGCGTCAGCAGGCTCAGCGAGGGCGGGCAATCGATCAGCACGAAGTCGTAGTCGGCGTCGACCCGCTGCAGGGCCCCTTTCAGCCGACGGTCGCGCCGCTCCAGGTGGACCAATTCGACCTCGGCGCCGGCCAGTTCGCGATTCGCGCCCAGCACGTCGTAGCCGCCTTTCGGGCTGGCCAGGCGCACTTCGGTGACCGACGCGTTCTCGAGCAGGATGTCGTAGACGCTCAGGTCGAGCGCCCGCTTGTCGATGCCGGAGCCCATCGTCGCATTGCCCTGCGGGTCCAGGTCGACGACGAGCACCCGCCGGCCGATCTGGCTCAGGCCGGCGGCCAGGTTGACGGTGGTGGTGGTCTTGCCGACGCCGCCCTTTTGGTTGGCAATGCAGAAGATTCTGGCCATGGGCGGTGTGGGTCCGGCGGACGAAGAACGATCGGATTATAGGGAGCGCCGGGGCCGCATCCAGACCAGGCAGCGATCGGCGTCCAGGCCGGGAACCGCAAGTTGTTCCACGTGAAACACATCGATGTCGGCGGGCAGCGCGGCGCGCTCGTCGGCGGGATCTTTGCCCTTCATCGCCAGCCAGAATCCGTCTTGGGTGAGGTGTTGACGGGTCAGCGAGACGAAGTCCGCCAACGACGCGAACGCACGCGACGTGACCACGTCGAAGGAAGGCGCCTTCAATTGCTCGACGCGGGCATGCTGCGAATGCAGGTTGCGCAGGTGCAGGCTCGCGGCGACCTGCTGGATGAAGGCAGATTTCTTGCCGACCGTGTCGACGCAGGTCACGTCGAGATCGGGGCAGAGAATCGCGATCACGATGCCGGGCAACCCGCCGCCGCTGCCGACGTCGAGCAGTCGCGCGGCGCGCGGTGTGCCGAGTTGCCGGCGCAGCGGTCCGATCACCGCGAGGCAATCGGCCAGATGCTGGGTCAGCATGCGCTCCGGATCGCGCACCGCCGTCAGGTTGTAGGTTGCGTTCCAGCGCTGGAGCAGCGCCAGGTAGGCGAGCAGGGCGTCGGCCTCGGGGTCGCTGAGGGCGAGGCCGAGATGGTCCGCGGCGTCGAACAGGCGGGGGCGCAACGGGTCCGGAATTTCACTCATCGGCGGAACTTCGAGGCGAGTCGCGCCAACGCGGGCGGGGGGCGGGGGGCGGGGGGCGGCGGGCGTGAGCGGCAGGGCGTGCGCTCAAGCCGGCGAGTCCGCGGTCTGCGTGCTGGCCGTCGTGCCCGAAGCGCCCTTCGCGCGGACTTTCTTCAGGTGAATCAGCAACAGCGAGATCGCCGCCGGCGTCACGCCGGAGATCCGCGAGGCCTGGCCCAAGGTCTCGGGCCGGTGCGTCGTCAGCTTCTGGCGCACCTCATAGCCGAGCGCCGCGACCTGGTGGTAGTCGAACCCGTCCGGGATCGGCAGCCCTTCGAAGTGCGCCGCGCGTGCGACCTCCTCGTTCTGCTTGTCGATGTAGCCGGCGTACTTGCCGCTGATCTCGACCTGTTCGATCACCGCGTCGGCCAGCGCCGGGCCGAGCCGCTGCTGCAATGTTTCACGTGAAACCAGCGGCGTGATGCCGGCCACCGTCGCGATCTCGGTCAGCACGTCGAAATCGACGCCGGGGCGACGCAGCAGGTCGGCGAACCGGTACTCGTGGTCGATCGCCTTGCCGAGCAGGCGCTCGCCGTCCGCCGCGGGCAGGGTGTCGGGCCGAACCCAGGTCGAGCGCATCCGTTCGACCTGCGCCGCGACGGTGTCGCGCTTGCGGTTGAATGCGGCCCAGCGTGCGTCGTCGACCAGGCCGAGTTCGCGGCCGGCCTCGGTCAGCCTCATGTCGGCGTTGTCCTCGCGCAGCTGCAGCCGGAACTCGGCCCGGCTCGTGAACATCCGGTACGGCTCGGTCACGCCCTTCGTGATCAGGTCGTCCACCAGCACGCCCAGGTACGCCTGGTCGCGGCGCGGCAGCCAGGGCGCCGCGCCGCGCACCTGCAGCGCCGCGTTCAAGCCGGCGAACAGCCCTTGCGCCGCCGCCTCTTCGTAGCCGGTCGTGCCATTGATCTGGCCGGCAAAGAACAGCCCGCCGATCGACTTGGTCTCGAAACTGGACTTCAGCGCGCGCGGATCGAAATAGTCGTACTCGATCGCGTAGCCGGGGCGCAGGATGTGCGCGTGCTCCAGCCCGGGGATGCTGTGCACCGCGGCAAGCTGGATGTCGAAGGGCAGCGAGGTCGAGATGCCGTTCGGGTAGAACTCGTGCGTCGTCAGGCCCTCGGGTTCGAGGAAGATCTGGTGCGAGTCCTTGTCCTTGAAGCGATTGACCTTGTCCTCGATGCTCGGGCAGTAGCGCGGCCCGATGCCGTCGATCTTGCCGGTGAACATCGGGCTGCGATCGAAGCCGGAGCGGATGATCTCGTGCGTGCGCGCGTTCGTGTGCGTGATCCAGCAGGGCAGTTGCCGCGGGTGCTGCGATGCGTCGCCCATGAAGCTGAACACCGGGATCGGATCGACGTCGCCGGGTTGCTCGGCGAGCCTGGAGAAATCGATACTGCGCCCGTCCAGCCGCGGCGGCGTGCCGGTTTTCAGTCGCCCTTGCGGCAGCTTCAGCTCCTTCAATCGCGCCGACAGCGCGACCGCCGGCGGGTCGCCGGCGCGGCCCGCGCTGTGACTTTCCAGCCCGACGTGGACCTTGCCGTCCAGGAAGGTGCCGGCCGTCAACACCACGGCCCGCGCCTTGAAGCGAATGCCCACTTGCGTGACGGCGCCGGCCACGCGGTCGCCTTCGAGCAACAAATCGTCGCACGCACCCTGGAACAGCCACAGATTCGGCTGGTTCTCCAGGCGTTGGCGGATCGCCGCCTTGTACAGAATGCGGTCGGCCTGGGCCCGGGTCGCGCGCACCGCGGGGCCCTTGGACCCATTCAGAATCCGGAACTGGATGCCGGCCTCGTCGGTCGCCGCGGCCATCGCGCCGCCCAGCGCGTCGATCTCCTTGACCAGATGCCCCTTGCCGATGCCGCCGATCGACGGGTTGCAGCTCATCTGCCCGAGCGTCTCGATGTTGTGCGTCAGCAGCAGCGTGGCCGCACCCATGCGCGCGGCGGCCAGCGCCGCCTCGGTACCGGCATGGCCGCCGCCGACCACGATCACATCGAATTCTTTCGGGAACAGCACGTTCGGGGACAACATCGCACTTGCCTATTTTTTGAGCAGACGAGCATTGTAGAGAGTGCGGGTGCAGAAGTCACCGAAAGGGCGAAGCCGAACGCCCGCACGGAAGGCTCGGTGGAGCGAGGCCGGCGTACGTCCGGGTGCCCGGCTTCGTTCAGGGTAGAGCGTTCACTGCGCCGGGCACCCGAACGCACACCGGCCGCCACGACCTGAGCAGGATGCGGTGAAAGGCGGCGACTTTCGGGGCGGGATGCGGGGTCGCCGACGCAGTGAACGCTCTACCCTGAACGACGTCGGCGACCCCGCATCCCGACCCGAGCGCAGGCAGACGTAACGAACGGCCGCCAAACCCGGGAGGCGACGACACAATGGGCAGCAGTTCTATTTCAATGCCGCGCTGCGCAAGGTGCGCGCGACGAACCAGACCGCGAGCACGGCGATCAGTGCGCAGACGAGCAGCGGGGCGGCCAGCTGCTCGGCGCCGAAGGCTTCGCCCTTCAGCACCCGCGTCATCAACAGGTTCTGCGCCAGCGCCGGCACCCACAGGTACCAGGGCGACTCCTGGCCGAGGCTGAAGACGTTGATCAGCGGCAGCAGCGAGGCCGCCAGCATCACGACGGTGCAGCTGGCCTGGGCCTCCTTGAAGGTCCGGCAGCGGATCGCGACCGCCATCAGCAGCGCCGACGCGGCCGCGGCGAACGGCAGCAGCACGACCAGGAACAGCAGCGCCTCGCGCAACCCGTACTGGAACATCGCGGCCAGCGTGTCGCTGCGCAGCAGCCACTGGCCTGGCAGGAAGCTGAAGCAGCTGAGCACCGCGATCAGCATCCCGACGCTCGCGACCGCGGCCCACTTGCCGAGCACCAGCGCCCAGCGTTCGGCCGGGTTCATCAAGAGCGGCTCGAGCGAGCCGCGCTCGCGTTCGCCGGCGGTCGTGTCCAGCGCGGCGTTCAACGCGCCGGTCAATACCGCCATCAGCACGAAGAAGGGCAGCATCCCGGTGACTTGCGTCGCGCGCGTCTGCGTGCTCGCGAGGTCGCGCTCCTCGAGCTGGAGCGGCTCCAGCACGTCGGGCGAGACGCCGCGCATCGCCAGGTTCAGGGTCGCGCGCTCGCGGCTGAAGCCCGCGAGCAGGCGCTCGGTGCGGTTGCTGCTCGCCTGCGAGCGTTGATTGGCGCTGTCGGCCACGATCTCGACGGTGGGCGCGTCGCCGCGCTGCAGCGCGGCCTCGAAATCCTTCGGCACGACGACGACCGCGTCCGCCAGCCTCGCGCTGCGCAGCTGGGCCTCGAAGTCCGGCGGGGCCTCGCGCACCGTGAAGGTCTGGCGCTCGAAGTAATTCTTCAGCGTCGGCGCGTTCTGCAGGCCGGCGACGACGACCTCGCGCTGCTCCGCGCTGGCCTCGAAGGTCGCGACCAGGCCGGAAATGGCCAGCAGCACCAGCGGGCCCATCAGCACCGACGAGATCAGGACCGTCAGCAGCGTGCGCCGGTCGCGCAGCGCGTCGACGATCTCCTTGCGGAAGATCGTCAGGATGGTCCGCAAGGCATTCATGCGCCGGCCTCCGCGTCCGTCACGTCGTCGCTGCCGAACGCGAGCTTGACGAACGCCTCTTCGAAATCCTGCTCGCGGGTCTGCGCGAGCAGCTCCGCGACGCTGCCGGTCGCGACCGTGCGGCCGTGCGAGACGACGACGACGCCGTCGCAGAGCTTTTCGACCTCCTGCATGATGTGGGTCGAGAACACGATGCACTTCGCGCCGCCCTCGGGCGAGCGCAGCCAGCGCAGGCTGTCGCGCAGCGCGCGCGTCGCGAGCACGTCCAGCCCGTTGGTCGGCTCGTCCAGGATGATGTTGGCCGGGTCGTGCACGAGCGCGCGGGCGAGCGCCGTTTTCATCCGCTCGCCCTGGCTGAAGCCGTCGGTGCGGCGCTCGAGCAGGGCGCTCAGGTCGAACATCTGCGCGAGCGCCTCGGCGCGCGCGTTCGCGGCGTCGGCGCTCATGCCGTGCAGGCGGCCGTAGTAGACGATGTTCTCGCGTGCGCTCAGGCGCGGGTACAGGCCGCGCGCGTCCGAGAGCACGCCCATGCGCGCGAGCGCCTCGCGCGGGCGGGTCGCGACGTCGATGCCGTCGACCGCGAGCACGCCGGCGTCCGGCGGGATCAGCCCGGCGAGCATGCGCAAGGTCGTCGTCTTGCCGGCGCCGTTCGGGCCGAGCAGGCCGGTGATGCGGCCGTCGGGCGCGTGCAGGTTCACGTCGCGCACCGCGTGGACGATGCGTGGCGGCGCGCGCTTGAGCCTGAGCCCCGAGCGGCCCGCGGCCGGCGCGTCGAACTGTTTCGCGGCATGCTCGATGCGGATCATCGCGCGGCCTCGGCGCCGCTCGCCGGCACGCTGCTCATGGGGATGAACACGCCCGGCCGCGGGATCGCCTTCACGCAGCTGGCGTCGAGCCGGCGCGCCGCGGCCGCGTCGGCGGCGTCGATGAAGCGGTAGAGCAGGTCGCGCCCGCAACCGATGCCCAGTGCGCCATGGCCGGCGTTCGGCACGACCACGTGCTGGGCCATCGGGCCGAGCGCGGCGGCGGCCTGTGCGCCGTGGCGCGGCGGCGTCGCCGGGTCGATGCCGCCGCTGAACAGCAGCACCGGCGCCGGGCTGGGCGGCGTCGTGTAGAAGGCGGCCGGCACCGCGCCGCGCGGCCAGTGTTCGCACACGCGCTGGTACAGCGCCGCGTAGTCGCGGCCGAAGTCCGCCCCCGGCAGGTCGGGAGCGGCCGCCAGGTGCGGCACGTCCTCGGCGCAGACGACCGAGAAGTGCATGCCCATCGAGAGCTGAATGCCCTTGCGCGAGCCGAGCTGTGCGCCCAGGCCGAGCAGGGGTTCGACGTGCCCGGCGGCCGCCGCGGTGATCGCGGCCGGCAGCGCCGCCGCGGCGGACGGCACGTACAGCGCACCGCGCACCGCGCCGAGCACGATCTCGCGCGTCAGCGTGAAGCGCTCCACCTGGCCGGTCAGCGGTTGCGCCGCGCTGACGTCG
>DASYCA010000112.1:0-5525 GCA_036500445.1 Burkholderiaceae bacterium
GGCGTTCGCGCTGGCGCGGCTCGGCCTCGAGGTCGAGCAGCTGCTGATCATCGACACCCGGGTCCAGCCCGGCGCCGGCCCGAGCGGCGTCCCCGGCAGCGACAGCCTCTGGGCGCTCGAGCAGGCGCTGAAAAGCGGCCATGTCGGCGCCGTGCTCGCGTGGCTGCCGCCGCGGCTGCGCAGCGAGCGGCTGCGCCGGCTGCAACTCGCCGCCCACGCGCACGACGGCCCGGCCTTCGTGCTGCGCGAGATGAGCGCGGCCCGCCAGCCCAGCGCGGCGCCGCTGCGCCTCGCGCTCGGCTCGAGCGGGGCCGACCTGCTCGCGGTGCGCGTGCTCAAGCGCCGCGGCCCGCCGCTGGAGGCGCCGCTGCACCTCGAGCTGCCGCCGGTGCTGGGCGAGGCCGCGCGCGAGCGGGCGATCGAGCTGGCCGATGCGGTCGGCCTGCACGCGGCGACCTTCGTCGACCTCGCCGCGTGATGCGCGCCGGGCTCGTGTGCCGTGCTCTGGATCGCCGTTCATTTGCCGCTGCTGTCGCTCGAGACGTTCGCGGCGACCTTGCCGCCTGACGACCCGGCCGACTCGGGCGATTCGGCCGATCCCGCCGGCCCCGGCCGCGCACTCGCGCTCGTCGACGCCCACCACATCGTCAGCGCCAACGCCGCGGCGCGCGCGCTCGGCGTGCGGCCCGGGCTGAAGCGCGCGACCGCGCTGGCGCTCGTCCCCCGGATCGTGCTCGGCCAGGCCGACGCGGCGCGCGACGCGCAGGCCCTGCTCGCGGTCGCGCACACGGCGCTCGCGTTCACGCCGATGGTTGCGATCGAGCCGGCGCCCGTCGATGCGGTCGCCGCCGCGCCGCACACCGTGCTGCTCGAGGTGCACCAGAGCCTGCGCTATTTCGGCGGCCTGCCGGCCTTGCGCGCGCGCCTGCTGGCGGCACTGGCGCCGCTCGGCCACCGCGTCCACCTGGTCAGCGCGGCCACGCCGCTCGGCGCCGCGCTGCTCGCACGCGCGCACCGCTCGCTGGATTGCGCCGACGCGACCGCGATGCGCCAGGCGCTGGCGGCCGCGCCGGTCTGGCTGCTCGGCCCCGGCCGCGCGCACTGGGAGGCGCTGCAAGGCATGGCGCTGTGCACGCTCGCCGACCTGGGGCGCATGCCGCGCGCCGGCCTGGCGCGGCGCTTCGGCGAGCGCGTGCTCGACGAGCTCGACCGCGCTACCGGCGCCCGGCCCGACCCGCGCGAGCCGATCGCGCTGCCGCCCACCTTCGAGACCCGGCTCGAGCTCTTCGCCCGCGCCGACACCGGCGAGCAGCTGCTGCACGGCGCCGCGGTGCTGCTGGCGCGGCTGGTCGCCTGGCTCGCGGCCCGGCACGCCTTCGCGCGCCGCTTCACGCTGCTGATGCACCACGAGCGCCGCTCGCGCCATGACGCGGCCAGCGTCACGCTCACGCCACTGGAGATCGCGCTGGCCGAGCCCTCGCGCGACAGCGCCCACCTGCTGGCGCTGCTGCGCGAGCGCCTGCTGGCGCTGCAGCTGCCCGCGCCGACGCTCGAGCTCGGCCTGCACGCGCACGACATCGCCCGGCGCGCGCCGCCCAATGCGGAGCTCTTCCCGACACAAGCATCCGAGCACGAGGGCCTGACGCGGTTGATCGAGCGCCTGCAGGCCCGGCTCGGGCCGGCGCGGCTGACGCGCATTCAGGCCGTCGCCGACCACCGGCCCGAGCGCGCGACCGTCTCGCGCCCGGCCGACGTGGCGCTGCGCCTGGCCCGCAGCGTGCCGGGCGCCACCGCGCGACGGGGCGCGGCGATGAATGCGGGCCTGAATGCGGCCGTGAATACGGCGATGGTGCGCCCGGTCTGGCTGCTGCAGCACCCCGAGCCGCTGCGCGAGCGCGGCGCCGCGCGCTCGGCCGAGGCCGCGCCGGGTTCGACGGAGCTGCCCGAGCTGCTGCTCGACGGCCAGGCCCTGCAACTGATCAGCGGCCCCGAACGTATCGAGACCGGCTGGTGGGACGCCGGCCTGGTCGAGCGCGACTACTACATCGCCCAGCAGCCCGGCGGCGCGCTGGTGTGGGTCTACCGTGCGCGGCGCCCCGCGCCGCCGCCGGCACCAAACTGGTTCCTGCAGGGGCGCTTCGGTTAAGCCCTGATGAAGACGGGCGAATCGGGCCGAACCAACTCCCGATCCACCGGTCAGAGCGAGACACGGCCCAGGCGCGCCGCAGTTCGCGAAGCGCGCCGGGCCCCCGAAAGGAGCATGTTCATGAGCGCAATCTCGATGAAAACCGCGGGCCGCATCGGCCTGCACGCCCTCGTCGCCGCCTGCGCCTCTCTGGCGCTCGCCACCAGTGCGCAGGCCCAGCATGGCGGTGGGCACGGCGGCGGCGGTCACGGCTTCGGCGGCGGCACCCACGTCGGTCCCGGCTTCGGCCACGGCCACGGCCACTTCGGGCCGGGGCGCGGCTACGGCGGCTACCGCGGCGGACCCCGTTACGGTTGGGGCGGAGCCGGCTGGGGCCTGGGGTTGGGCGTCGGCCTGGGCGCCGCGTACTACGGCTGGCCGTACTACGGCGCTTATCCGTATCCGTACGACCCGTCCTACGTCGTCGCGTCCCCGCCGATGACCGATGAATCGGACGGCAGCGGCGGCCCGCCGCTGATCTATCCGCGCAACGGGCAGACCACGGCGCAGACCAATGCCGACAGCAACGCCTGCAGCCAATGGGCCGGCGCCCAGCCGAACGCGACGACCGACCCCAGCATCTTCCAGCGCGGCTTCGGCGCCTGCATGGACGGCCGCGGCTACAACATCCGATGAGCCGGGAACCGGCTATTGACGGGCCGCCCGCCTGACGAGGCGGATCTCGAACAGCTTCGGCCACTGCTTGCCGGTCACGAACAGGCGTTTCGTGGCCGGGTCGAAGGCGATGCCGTTCAGCACGTCGGCGTTGCTCTGTTCGCGATCGCGCGCGGAGAGCAACCCGCTCAGGTCGATCCAGCCGACGACGTGGCCGCTGGCCGGGTCGATGCGCGCGATCCGGTCGGTCTGCCAGATGTTTGCGTAGACCTCGCCGTCGACCCATTCCAGTTCGTTGAGTTGGTCGATCGGGCGGCCGTCGGCCGTCACGCGCAGGCGGCGCAGCTCGCGCAGCGTCTGCGGGTCGATGAAGCGCAACTCGGAGGTGCCGTCGCTCATGATCAGCTCGCGGTCGTTGCGCGTCAGGCCCCAGCCCTCTCCCGGGTACGAGAAGCGCCCCTGCAACGAGAAATCCTTGAGGTTCAGCACGAAGCCCAGGTGCGAGGTCCAGGTCAGGCCGACGAGGCGGTCGCCCCAGTCGACGATGCCCTCGCCGAACAGATCGTCGGGCAGGCGGGACTTGGCCACGACCTCGCCCGTCTCCAGCCGCACCTTGCGGACCGACGAGCGGCCGAGCATCCCGGTGCTCTCGTAGAGAAAGCCGTCCTTGAAGAACAGCCCCTCGGTGAACGCCTCGGGATCGTGCGGGTAGCGGTGGACCACCTCATAGCCGAAGGTCGGGATCGCGGCGGACTGGGCGGCGGCGGGGGCCGGCGCCAGGGTCAGGATCGCGAGCAGGGCGAAGAGGATTCTGGTGACCCATGCCACGGGATCAGACCTGTTCACGAGTGCTTGGATGATCGACCTCGAGGCGGCTTGGTGACAGCTCGCTCCGGCCGCTCGGAAAGACGGCCGGTCACGTACTTGTGCAGTACGCTCGCGATCAGCGTTTGATAGGGAATTCCTTCCTGGAGGGCCTTGACCTGGATATCGCTGAGGTCGCCGGAAGACAGGCGAATATTCACTCGCTTGTCCTTGATGGCCGTGGCACGAGCCGCAGCTTTGAACTTTGCAAGCTCGGTTTTCGTCGCCACGGATTTCAGCTGGCCTGCTTCGTAGGCGCTCAAGATATCGGCTTCGTCATCATCAATCTTCGGCATCGGTCTCACCCCGGGTCAAATAGTCGCGAGTTGCCTTCCTGCTCGGGGTCACGGTCTTCAGAAAAAAGCAGTCATCTTCCTCGACAAACGGTATCAAGTACGCATAGCTGTCGCAATCGACGACCAGGATTCGCTGTCGTGGGTACGTGGCCGAATTCGGATGAGCCAGTATGTCCAACAGGCCGCCCGACTCGACGGCCACCACAATGCTCTCGAAGGAAATACCTCGCTCCGCCTTGAGTGCACCATTCTTTTCCGCACTCCAGCGAAACGGCTTCATGCACGCATCTTACGACGCTGTGTGCCGTTTGTCATCGCTACGACCCCGCCCGGCAGTTCAGCGGCAGGTAGTTCACCGCCACGTCCGTGCGGTCGGTGCCCTGCGCCGTCATCTGGTCGACCGCGCTCGCGTGCCCGCACACCCAGGCGACCGGCACGACCGGCGCATCCGCGACGACGGCGGGGCGCAAGGTCAACGTCTTGCCGCGGATCGCGCCGTTCGCGTTGTTGCCGAACACGACGTGGATCGCGCCGGCCTCGACCGTCAGCGAGGTCACGAAGCTGCCGACGATCTTGCCCGCCGCCGGCAGCCCGGCGGCGGTGTTGTCGGCCGGCAGCGTGTGGGCGAGCGCCCAGCTGGCGGCGACCGGCGCCTTCGCGATGTCGGCGATCTTCATCGCATCGACGATCTGGCCGCGCACGATGCGGTCCTGGAAGCTCGGGATCGCCAAGGTCGCGAGAATCGCGATCACGGCCAGCACGACCACGATCTCGATCAGCGTGAACCCGGCGCCGGCGGCCCGCCTCAAGCGACGCGCCCGAACCACCACACGCTCAGGCCCGCCGCGAGCACGACCAGCAGCGCGCCGAGCGCGGCGAACAGGGCCGTGATCTCGGTCTCCTTCTTCTCGACGATCAGCCGCGTCGACAGGCCTTGATAGACCTTCTTCAGGTCCTCCGCGGTGCCGGCGTAGAAATAGTCGGCGCGGGTGATGTTGGCGATGCTCTTCAGCGTGTCTTCGTCCAGCCGCACGCGCATCGACCAGCCTTCGAAGCCGATCGTCTCGCCTTCCTTGGTGCCGACGCCGACGGTGTAGATGCGCACGCCGCGGTCGGCCGCCATCTTCGCGGACTCGACCGGGTCGGGCCCGGTCGTGCGCTGGCCGTCGGTCAGCAGGATGATCGCGGCGGACGGGTACGAGCCCGGCGGGACCGGCGTGAACACCGGCTTGGGCTTGTCGTTCGGCCCGGGCGGCATCTCGCGCTGGCCGGTGATGTCCGAAAGGTCGATCCCGGCGTCGGGGAACAGCGTCGCGAGCGAGAGCACGATGCCGCTGCCGATGGCGGTGCCGCGCTGCAGCTGAAAGCGCTCGATCGCGGCGTAGACGTCGTCGCGGCTCAGCGTCGGCGCCTGCACGACGGCCGCGGTGCCGGCGAACTGCACGACGGCCACCCGCACGCTGCGCGGCAGGTCGGCGA
Organism: Burkholderiaceae bacterium; assembly: GCA_036500445.1. Lineage (GTDB taxonomy): Bacteria > Pseudomonadota > Gammaproteobacteria > Burkholderiales > Burkholderiaceae_C > LMDS01. Next base: position 5,440 of record DASYCA010000112.1, read on the forward strand.
CGAAGGCCTTCGCGGCCTCCTTCGCGGCGGTGATGCGGTCGGGCAGCACGTCGGCCGCGCGCATGCTGCCGGAGACGTCCATCGCG
>DASYCA010000113.1:0-12469 GCA_036500445.1 Burkholderiaceae bacterium
GGCCGTCACGCGCTTGCGCGCCTGCGCGATCACGGCCGGGTCGAAGCGGCCGAGCACGCTGACCGAATAGTCGACCGGCGCGGTCGCCGTCAGCCCGTAGCTCTGGCGCACCGCGGCGAGCCGGGGCGCGACGCCGTCGGGCGGCGCCTTGGCCTGGCCGCAGAAGAACAGCAGGTCTTGTGCGAGGCGCTCGGAGACCTCGGTCTCGCCGCGCTCGAGGATGCGGAACTGCGCCAGCAGGCGCGAAGCGACGCGCTTGCTGAAGACGTCGAAGCCGAGCAGCCCGTGGGCCTGGGCCTCGAACACCGCGGCGGCGAGCTTCCACAGCGTCGCGACATGGGTCTCGGTCGCGCCGGCGCCGAGCGCGGCGGTCAGGTCGCTCATGCGCGCGGCGGCGGGGCGCGGGTCGTTGCCGCGCATCAGCGGCAGCAGCTGGGATTCGAGCGCGGCGCGCACCGCCGCATCGGGCATGCGCGTCGGCACGCTGGTGTCGGGCGGCAGCTCGTGCCATTGCCAATCGGCGGCCCACAGATCGGCCGGGTGGACGCGCTCGGCACCCGAGGCCTCCTGGACCGCGCGGTACTGCGGGAACATCGACAGCGTCGAGACCGGCTTGCCGGCCAGCAGCCGGCTCAGGTAATCGAGCAGCGCGAACGAGGCGCGCTCCAGGTCGGCGACGATCGCGGTCGTCAGCTTGTGCGGCTTGGCGATGAAGCGCTGCACCGCGGCCTCGCTCGCGCGCAGCACCATCGAGGCGGCCGGCTGGCCGACCAGCTCGAGCGCGCCGACCCCCTGGTGGATCTGGCTGCGCGCCGCGCGCAGCACGGCCGGGTCGATCGCGTCCATGTCGGACCCGCCCTTGGCCTCGGTCTCCTTGACGAAGCGGCGCAGCGCCTTGTTCGCCGCTTCGAGCGAGCGGCGCAGTTCGTCGTGCACCCACGCGAGGGTGCTTAGGTCGTCCGGCGGGGTGGAGGCGTTCGGGTTCATCGGCCGCTTTTCGACGTTCTATTCGATCTTGAACCGCGCGACCGACTGCTTCAGCTCCTCGGCGGTGCGCGACAGCTCGCGCACCATCTGCGCGGTCGAGCGCGTGCCCTCGCCGGTCTGCTCGGTCACCGCGAAGATGTGCTGGATGTTGGCGGCGACGACGTTGGCCGATTTCGCTTCGCTGAGCGCCTGGTTCGAGATCGCGCCGATCAGCTCGGCGAGCTGGCGCGAGACCCGGTCGATCTCGCCGAGCGCGGTACCGGCCGCGTCGGACAGCCGCGTCCCTTCGACCACGCCCTGGGTGCTGCGCTCCATCGCGCCGACCGCGTCCTGCGTGTCGGTCTGAATCGTCTTCACCAGCGCTGCGATCTGGCGCGTCGCGTCGCCGGAGCGTTCGGCGAGGCGCTGCACTTCTTCGGCAACGACCGAGAAGCCGCGACCGGCCTCGCCGGCCGAGGCGGCCTGGATCGCCGCGTTCAGCGCCAGCACGTTGGTCTGCTCGGTGATGTCGGAGATCAGCTCGGTGATTTCGCCGATCTCCTGCGAGGACTCGCCCAGCCGCTTGATGCGCTTGGAGGTTTCCTGGATCTGGTCGCGGATCGAGTTCATGCCGCCGATCGTGTTCTGCACCGCGCGCAGGCCGCTTTCGGCCGCCTGCAGCGATTGGCGCGCGACCGAGGCCGTTTCCTGCGCCTGGCCCGACACGTCGTTGATCCGGCCGGCCATCTGCAGCACCGATTCGCCGGTGTCGCGGATCTCGCGCAGCTGCTCGGAAGAGGCCGCGAGCAGTTCCGTCGAGGTCGCCTCGACCTGCTGCGTCGTGTCGGTCACCCGGCCGGCCGTGCCATGCACCTGCGAGACCAGCGTGCGCAGCTCCTCCACGGTGTAGTTGACCGAGTCGGCGATCGCGCCGGTGATGTCTTCGGTCACGGTCGCCTGCTGCGTCAGGTCGCCTTCCGCGACGGCCTGCAGCTCGTTCATCAGGCGCAGAATCGCGGCCTGGTTCGCGTCGTTGACGCGCTTGGACTCTTGCTGCTCGCGCTCGGCGTTCTGGCGCTGGGCCTCGGCGGCCTTCGCGCGATCGGCCTGGTCGCGCACGTACAGGCGCAGCAGGCCGTAGCCGCCGAGCAGCGTCACGGCCGCGGAAAGCGCCAGCAGCGCGAGGCTCCAGCCGCTGAAGCCGGTCGAGCTGCCCAGGCGCTCCTGCACGACCTCCAGGCCCTGGCGCAGCGGCTCGCTGTCGGCGACGATGCTGGCCTGCGCCTCGCGCGCCGAGACCAGCCCCTGCAGGTTGCTCAGGATCACGCCGGCCTGCGTACGCGTCTCGTCGTACTGCTTCATCAGCGCGCCCAGACGCTCCTTGGTCTGCGGGTCGCGCGCGGCGGTCAGGCGCAGCTCGGGGTTGCCGTCGGTCAGGCCCTGCGTGATCTCCTTGAAGGTGTTCAGGTCCTTGCCGAGCAGGAACACCGCCTCGGGGCTGACGCCCTCCATCGTCAGGAATTCGTTGGCCGATTTGCCGATGCGCTGCGTCAGCATCACGAGCTGGCCGACGGCCGAGAGCTCGGCCGGCGGCGCGTCCTGCTGCTGCTTCAGCGACGAGACCGTCTCGGCGGTCTCGAGCAGGTCGGCCGACTGGCGGTTGATCGCGCGCAGCGACTTGCCGACCTCGGTCAGGATCTTCTGCTGGCCGAGCACCGTCGCGGCGTTCTTCTCGGCGCGGTCGACGAGCGGCAGGATCGGCTCGATCGCGTCCTGCACGCTGGCCGGCGCGGCCGCGATCGCGCCCTCGCCGGTGCGCAGGCTGCGCACGTTCTTGACCAGCACGTCGGCGCTGTCCTTCAACTCGGGGAAGGCCGTCGAGCTGCCGACCAGCGCCTGCGAAACCGACTTCGCGAGCCGCTGCGACTGCATCAGCGCCTGGCCGCTGGCGCCGACCTGGGCCGAGCCGCGGTAGGCCGACAGCAGCGACAGCACCGTCATCACGACCACCCCGGCGACCCCGATCAGCGTCAGCAGGCCCAGCGCGCGCTGCTGTTCGGCCAGCGGCCAGCGGCCGATCAGCGGCAGGCCGCTGCCGGTCGGCGCGGCGACCGGCTCGAGCTCCTGCTGGCGCGATTCGGAGAAGTCGGCCATCTCGGACGGCGCGGCCTCCGAGATGATGGAGGTGTCGTGATCGGGCGCGTGCTGCTGCGTCGGCACGTCGTGCGCGAACCCGCCGTGCTGCTCCTCGACGCCCGCGTAGTCGATCGCGTGGGTCGATTCGCCGACGCGCTGCTGTTCGCTGTTGGCCGCCGCGCCCGCGTCGCCTGTCAGGGCCGCTTCGTTCTTCTGGCCCCAGCCGGTGATCTTGTTCAGGATGCTCATATCGCCCTCTTGCGTACTGTCTGGTCGTGCCGAGCGGGTGAGGACAACACTCAGCCGACGATCTTCAAAAATGCCTCGTCGCTCGCGAGCGCCGACAGCATCAGTTCCTGCCAGACCCGGCCCGAGGCGTCGCGCAACCGCGCGCCGCCGAAGGCCGGTCGGGCACCCGCGCCGGCCGCTTCGGGCTCCAGGCTCAGGTCTTCATGGCTGCGCAGGCCCGACAGCTTGTCGACCAGCAACACGCAGTTGATGTCCAGCGACGTGTTGAAGCCGACCAGGCGCGACTGGTCGCGCCCGCCCTCGACCGTCTTGACGCCGAGGAAGCCGGCCAGGTCGACGACGCCGTGCAGGTGCCCGCGCAGGTTCGCCACACCCAGGAACCAGCGGTGGCTGTACGGCACCGGCACGATCGGCGCGACCGCGAAGATCTCGCCGGCCTCGCGCAGCGGCAGCAGGAAGCCGCGCCCGCTGCACTCGACCGCGAGCCAGGACTCGCCGCGCACCTGCGTGCGCGCCGCCTGCAGCCGCTCGGCCAGGCGGGTCTGCAGGTCGCGCAGGGCTTGCTTGTTGGCCATTCAGCTCGTGTTCTTGCTTAGTCGAACGCGTGGATCTTCGCGACCAGCTCGTCGGCGTTGATCGGCTTGACGATGTAGTCGCGTGCGCCCTGGCGCATGCCCCAGACCTTGTCGGTCTCCTGGTTCTTGCTCGTGCACATGATCACCGGGACGGTCGAGAAGCGCGGGTCGCGGGTGATCGCGCGCGTCAGCTGGAAGCCGTTCTGGCCCGGCATCACGACGTCCATCAGGATCAGGTCGGGCGTGTCCTCGCCGAGGCGGCGCATCGCCTCCTCGCCGTTCTCGGCGGTGCGCACGGCGTAGCCGCGCTTGCCGAGCAGGTCGGACAGGTGGTGGAGTTCGGTCTTCGAATCGTCGACCAGCAGGATTTTCCGGATCGTCATGGTGTTGTCCTTCGCGGCACGGCGCTGCGAATCAGGTCGCGCGGCGATGCTGCTGGACCGCCAGCAGCAACTGGTCCTTGGTGAAGGGTTTGGTCAGGTAGGCCTCGGAGCCGACCATGCGGCCGCGCGCCTTGTCGAACAGGCCGTCCTTGGAGGACAGCATGATCACCGGCACGCCGGCGAACTTGGCGTTGCGCTTGATGATCGCGCAGGTCTGGTAGCCGTCCAGGCGCGGCATCAGGATGTCGCAGAAGATCAGGTCGGGGCCGTGGTCGTTGACCTTGGCGAGCGCGTCGAAGCCGTCCTCGGCGAGCAGCACGGCGTGGCCGCCCTGCTTCAGAAAGATCTCGGCACTGCGGCGGATCGTGTTGCTGTCGTCGATGACCAGCACCTTGATGCCTCCAAGGTCAGCGGGTGCTTGATTGCTCAACCGGCATTCTCCTCAACGACCCAGGGGTGGCCAGCAGCGGTCCGGGCTGGACCAGCAGTCGGCCCAGACCCTCAGATCTGGACCATCTCGAAGTCTTCCTTGCGCGCACCACACTCAGGGCAGGTCCAGTTCATCGGCACGGCGGCCCAGGCCGTTCCGGGCGCGAGACCGTGCTCGGGATCGCCCTCGGCTTCGTCATAGATCCAGCCGCAGATCAGGCACATCCAGGTTTTGGGTTCGGTCACTTTGCGGGGAGGCCCGGCACGGCGGCTCACGTCACTACAATGCAAACAGATTGTAGCCATGCGATCTGGTAAAAACTCAAGTCCCTGTAGGCACATACGCAACATTCTTCACAACCGCCTAGAGGTTTGGTCGTCCCCTCCCCATCCCTCCGCATCGGGCCCATTCGATGACCACTGAGCACCCCTCCGACCACACCGCGACGGACCCCGAACACGCCGAAGAGCAGGCCGCACCGGCCTGCGTGATGAGCTTCAACGCCAGCGACCCGAGCGGCGCCGGCGGCATCGCCGGCGACGTCTCCACCATCGCCGCGATGGGCGCACACACGTTGCCGGTTGTTACCAGCATCGTGATGCGCGACACCCACGAGGTCTTCGACCACCACGCGATCGACCCCGACGTCATCGCCGAGCAGGCCCGCAGCATCCTGGAAGACGTCACGATCTCGGCCTGGAAGGTCGGCTTCCTCGGCTCGGCCGAGGGCGTCTCAACGGTCGCCGAGATCCTGTCGGACTACCCCGACGTGCCGCTCGTCGCCTACATGCCCAACCTGTCCTGGCTCGAGGAAGACGACCAGCAAAGCTACCTGGACGCGTTCCGCGAGCTGGTCCTGCCGCAGACCGAGGTGCTGGTCGGCAGCCACCAGGTGCTGACCGATTTTCTCTTGCCGGAGTGGGACAACGAGCGGCCGGCCTCGCCGCGCGAGCTCGCGGTCGCGGCGGCCGAGCACGGCACGCGCTACGTGCTCGTCAGCAGCGTGATGATCCCCGGCGCGAAGCCGACCGACCAGTACCTGGACAACGTGCTCGCGTCGCAGCAGGGCGCGATCACCGGCGAGAAGTTCGAGCGCTTCGAGGTCAGCTTCGTCGGCGCCGGCGACACGCTGGCCGCGTCGCTCGCCGCTTTGCTGGCGGCCGGCGCCGAGCTGACGGCCGCCGTCGGCGAGGCGCTCGCGTTCCTGGACCAGGCGCTGGACGCGGGGTTTCGGCCCGGCATGGGCAACGTGATCCCGGACCGCTTCTTCTGGGCCCTGCCGCCCGGCGAGGAGGGCGAAGACGGCGAAGAAGGAGCCGGCGCCGAGAACCCGTCCGACGACACCCCGCCGCCGAAGAGCCCGCGCCATGTCCACTGAAGCCGCCACCAACGCCGCGCTGTTCGAGCGCGCGCAAAGAGTCATCCCCGGCGGCGTCAATTCGCCGGTGCGCGCGTTCCGCGCCGTCGGCGGCACGCCGCGCTTCATCGCGCGCGCGCAAGGCGCCTATCTGTTCGATGCCGAGGGCACGCGCTACATCGACTACGTCGGCTCCTGGGGCCCGATGATCCTCGGTCACGGCCACCCGGCGGTGCTCGAAGCGGTCCAGAAGGCCGCCGTCGACGGGCTCTCGTTCGGCGCGCCGACCGAGCGCGAGGTGGAATTGGCCGAGGAGATCCTGAGCCTGGTCCCGAGCATGGACCAGCTGCGCCTGGTCAGCTCCGGCACCGAGGCGGCGATGAGCGCGCTGCGCCTGGCGCGCGGTGCGACCGGGCGCAGCAAGATCATCAAGTTCGAGGGTTGTTATCACGGTCACGCCGATGCGCTGCTGGTGAAGGCCGGCTCGGGTCTGGCGACCTTCGGGCATCCCACCAGTGCCGGCGTGCCCCCTGAGGTCGTGCAGCACACGCTGGTGCTCGAGTACAACAACCTCGAGCAGATCGAGCAGGCGTTCAAGTTGCAGGGCAGCGAGATCGCCTGCGTCGTGATCGAGCCGATCGCCGGCAACATGAATTTCGTGCGTGCGACGGTGCCGTTCATCCAGCGCATCCGCGAGCTGTGCACGCAGCACGGCGCGCTGTTCGTGTTCGACGAGGTCATGACGGGCTTTCGGGTCGCGCTCGGCAGCGCCCAGAGCCTCTATGCCAAGGCGATTCCCGGCTTCGAGCCCGACATCAGCGTGTTCGGCAAGGTCATCGGCGGCGGCATGCCGCTCGCGGCCTTCGGCGCGAAGCGCGCGGTGATGCAGCAGCTCGCGCCGCTCGGGCCGGTCTACCAGGCCGGCACCCTGTCGGGCAACCCGGTCGCAACCGCCTGCGGCCTGGCGACCTTGCGCGAGATTCGCAAGCCGGGCTTCTTCGAGGACTTGTCCGCGAAGACCCGCGCGGTGCTCGATGGGCTGCTCGCCGCGGCCCGCGAGGCCGGCGTCCCGATGGTCGGTGACTGCGAGGGCGGCATGTTCGGCTTCTTCTTCGCCCGCGCGCTGCCGCAGAACTACGGCGCGGTGATGGCAACCGACAAGGAGCGCTTCAACCGCTTCTTCCACGCGATGCTGGACCGCGGCGTGTACTTCGCGCCGGCGATGTACGAGGCGTGCTTCGTCAGCAGCGCGCACACGCCGGCCGACCTGCAGGCGACCAGTGTCGCTGCGCGCGGAGCCCTTACGATCTGACTTTGCTCCCTCGCCCCGCTGGGGAGAGGGTTGGGGTGAGGGGCCAGCAGACAGCCGATATCTCTGCCTGTCGGCCCTCACCCCTGCCCTCTCCCAGAGGGAGAGGCAGAAGACGCCATGGCACCAAATTCCTCACCCTTCAAGGCGGTCGTGTTCGACATGGACGGCCTGCTGCTCGACTCCGAGCGCCCGACGCGCGCGGCCTGGCGCGCCGCCGCGGCCGCGTTCGGCGTGCCGCTGAGCGAAGCCGAGTACCTGAGCGTCGTCGGTCTGAACCACATCGAAAGCGCCGCCCGGATGCTGGGCTGGTTCGGCGGCGACGCGGCCCGCCTCGCGGCCGCCGGTGACCACGCCAATGCGGCGCTGCTGAGCGGGCCGCCGTTCGAGCCGAAGCCGGGCGCGCGCCGGCTGCTGCGGACGCTGGCGCAGGCGCGCATCCCCTGCGCGGTGGCCTCGTCGACGCACCGCGCCGAGGTCGAACGCCGCCTGGACCGCGCCGGCCTGCTCGGCCACTTCGCCGCGCTGTGCGGCGGCGACGAGGTCGTGCACGGCAAGCCCGCACCGGACCTGTACCGCCTCGCCCTGCAGCGCCTCGGCGCCTCGGCCGCCACCAGCATCGCGTTCGAGGATTCGGGCCACGGCGTCCAGGCGGCGCTCGCCGCGGGCCTCGCGACCGTCGCGGTCCCCGACCTGAAAGCCCCCTCATCCGAGTGGTTGGCGCGCTGCATCGCCGTTTTACCCTCGCTGGAGGACGCGTGCACGCGTTGTCCCGAGTGGTTTGGCGTGCTTTGTGCTACCTAGAATCGCCCATGCACATCCACATTCTCGGCATCTGCGGCAGCTTCATGGGCGGCCTCGCGGCGCTCGCGCGCGAAGCCGGCCACAAGGTCACCGGCTGCGACGCGAACGTCTACCCGCCGATGAGCGATCAATTGCGCGCGCTCGACATCGAGTTGATCGAGGGCTTCGACGCGAGTCAGCTGAGCTTGAAGCCCGAGCTGTTCGTGATCGGCAACGTCGTGACGCGCGGCAACCCGCTGATGGAGGCGATCCTGGACGCCGGGCTGCCGTACACCAGCGGCCCGCAGTGGCTGGCCGAGCACGTGCTCGCCGGCCGCCACGTGCTGGCCGTCGCCGGCACCCACGGCAAGACCAGCACGACCTCGATGCTCGCGTGGATCCTGGAGCAGGCCGGGCTGAACCCCGGCTTTCTGGTCGGCGGCGTGCCGATGAACTTCGGCGTTTCTGCACGAACCGGCAATGCCGCGCCGCGCGCGCCGTTCGTGATCGAGGCCGACGAATACGACACCGCGTTCTTCGACAAGCGCAGCAAGTTCGTGCACTACCGCCCGCGCACCGCGGTGCTGAACAACCTCGAGTTCGACCACGCCGACATCTTCGACGACCTGGCCGCGATCGAGCGCCAGTTCCACCACCTGGTGCGCACCGTGCCGGCGAGCGGCCGGCTCGTCGTCAACGCGCGCGAGGACAGCCTGCGGCGCGTGCTCGCGATGGGCTGCTGGAGCGAGGTCGTGCGCTTCGGCGCGCGCAAGGAAGAGCCCGGCGCGCTGCGCGCCCGCGGCGAGCCGCACTCCTTCGACGTGCTGCGCGGGAGTTTGAAAATCGGCCGGGTCGAGTGGCCGCTGCTGGGCGAGCACAACCAGCTCAACGCGCTCGCCGCGATCGCCGCGGCCGAGCACGCCGGCGTGGCGCCCGAGGTCGCGGCGAAGGCGCTCGCGAGCTTCCAGAACGTGCGCCGGCGCCTGGAACTGCGCGGCGAAGCCGGCGGCGTCAAGGTCTACGACGATTTCGCGCACCACCCGACGGCGATCCGCACGACCGTGAACGGGCTGCGCCGGCGCGTCGGCACGCAGCGCATCCTCGCGGTGTTCGAGCCGCGCTCTAACACGATGAAGCTGGGTGCGATGAAGGCCCAGCTGCCGTGGTCGCTCGAAGAGGCGGACCTGGTCTTCTGCCACAGCGCCGGCCTGGGCTGGGACGCGGCCCAGGCGCTCGCGCCGATGGGCGCGCTGGCGGTCGTCAGCGACAAGCTCGACGAGCTGGTGCAGCGCATCGTCGCGGCGGCCAAGCCGGGCGATCACGTGCTGTGCATGAGCAACGGCGGCTTCGGCGGCATTCACTTGAAGCTGCTGGACGCGCTGAACAAGCGGCCGTGAACCCATCAGCGACTCACGTCCTGTACCTGCACGGCTTTCGCTCGGCACCTCAGTCGACGAAGGCGCGGCAGGTGGCGGCGTGGATGGCCGAGCATCGGCCGGATGTGACCTGGTGGTGCCCGCAGCTGCCGCCCTCGCCGCGAGAGGCGCTGGCGCTGCTGACCGACGGCATTCACGACTGGCCGGCCGCCGGCACCGGCGTGATCGGCAGCTCGCTCGGCGGCTTCTACGCGACCGTGCTGGCCGAGCGCCTCGGCTGCCGCGCGGTGCTGCTGAACCCGGCCGTCGACCCGGCGCGCGACCTGACGCGTTACGTCGGCGAGATCACCGCATGGCACAGCGACGAGCGCTTTTTCTTTCGGCCCGAGTTCATCGCCGAACTGCGCGCGATGGCGCCGCTCACGCTGACCCGGCTGGAGCGCTATTTCGCGGTGATCGCGAAGGGCGACGAGGTCCTGAGCTGGGAAGAGATGACGGCGCGCTACCGCGGTTGCCGGCTGCGCCTGCTCGAAGGCAGCGACCACGCGCTGAGCGATTTCGTCGAGCAGTTGCCGCAGGTGCTCAAGTTCCTCGGCCTCGGCCCCTGAACGAGCGACGAGCGAGGATCAGAAACTGGTCGCGATGTACTTCGCCTCCAGGAACTCGGCGATGCCGTGGTGCTGGCCGCCTTCGCGCCCCAAGCCGCTTTGCTTGACGCCACCGAACGGGGCGGCCGGGTCGGAGACGAGGCCGCGATTGAGCGCGATCATCCCCGACTCGATCTTCGACGCGACCCGCATGCCGCGCCCCAGGTCGCGCGTGTAGAGATAGGCCGCCAACCCGTACTCGGTGTCGTTGGCGCGCGAGATGACCTCGCTCTCGGTCTCGAAGCGGCTGATCGGCGCGACCGGGCCGAAGATCTCCTCGTGCGCCATTTCCGCCGCCGCGGGCACCTCGACGAGCACCGTCGGCGGATAGAAGTAGCCGGGCCCCGCGGGCACCGAGCCGCCGCACAGCACGCGCGCGCCACGCTCGACCGCATCGCGCACCAGGCGATCGATCTTGGCCACCGCCTTGCGCGTGATCATCGGGCCGCACTCCGTCGTGCCGCGCACGCCCGCGCCGACCTCCAGCGCCGCCATGCGGCGGGCCAGCCCCCGCGCGAAGGCGTCGTGGATGCCGGACTGCACGTAGAGTCGGTTCGCGGCCGTGCAGGCTTCGCCGGCGTTGCGCATCTTCGCGATCATCGCGCCGTCGAGCGCGGCCTCCAGGTCGGCGTCGTCGAAGACGATGAACGGCGCGTTGCCGCCCAGTTCCATCGAGCACGAGATCACGTTCTTCGCCGCTTCGGCCAGCAGCCCGCGGCCGACGCCGGTCGAGCCGGTGAACGACAGCTTGCGCACGCGCGGGTCGCCGAGCAGCGCGGCCGTCAACGGCCCGGGGTGGGACGTCGTCAGCACGTTGACGACCCCGGGCGGAACCCCGGCCTCCTCGTACAGCGCGGCCAGCGCGCAGGCGGTCAGCGGCGTCTCGCTGGCGGGCTTCAGGATCACCGTGCAGCCCGCCGCCAGTGCCGGCGCGATCTTGCGCGTCGCCATCGCGGCGGGAAAGTTCCAGGGCGTGATCAGCACGCAGATGCCGATCGGCTCGTAGTCCACGATGATGCGGTTCGCGCCCGACGGCGCGACGGCGAATTCGCCGCCGATGCGCACCGCCTCCTCGGCATTCCAGCGGAAGAACTCGGCCGCATAGGCGACCTCGCCGCGCGCGTCGCGCAGCGCCTTGCCGTTTTCCAGCGAGATCAGCATGGCCAGCGTTTCCGAGCGCTCGACCATCAGTTCGAAACAGCGCCTGAGGATTTCCGAGCGCTTGCGCGGCGCCGTCTCGCGCCATCCCCTAGCGGCCCGGGCCGCGGCTTCGACGGCCGCGGCGGCGTCCTCAAGCGTCGCGTCCGGAACCGCCGCGATCACTGCCCCGGAGGAAGGATCGACGACATCGATGCGTCTGCCGTCGGAGGACTGCCGCCACGTGCCGTCGATGTAGAGTCCGTGCGAGAAACCGCGCAAATCGTAGCCGTCCTGGTCAAGGTGCTGGGCATTCAAGGGAAGGTTCATTGTCTTGTTCCGTTGCTTCACATGGCGCAGGCGGCGAGATCGCCGTCATGGGCCGCCTGCACCAGGCGTCGCATGGCGGCGAGATCGAACGGGCGCGGATTGTTCTTGATCAGGCGTTCGATTCCGAGCGCCTGCTCGGCGGTCCAGTCGAGCTTGTCGGCGGGAAGACCAAGCCCCGCCAGCGTCGGCGTGATGCCGATCGCCGCGAACAGCCGCCGGATTTCCTCGATCGTGGCAGCCGCCATCTCGTTGACGTTTCGCCCCTTCGCCTCCAGGCCAAGGGCTGCGCCGATCTCGGCCATCTCGGCTGCTGCCACGCGGCTGTTATAGGTCATGACGTAAGGCATCATCGTCGCCACGCCCAGTCCGTGCGCGGTGTGAGTCAAGGCGCCAGCCGGATACTGCACGGCATGCGCCGCCGCCGTTCCGGCGGTGCCGAACGCGCAGCCCGCCGCCAGCGCGCCCATCATCACGTCGGCGCGCGCATCGGCATCGGTACCGTCGGTGCAGGCCTTCTCCAGGCTGCGGCCCAGCAGCTTGATGGCGAGCAGCGCGAAATGATCGGTCAGCGCGGTCTTGCCTATGAAGACATGCTGCTGCGGCAAGTTGGGGTCCTCGCCGCGCCGCATGGCGGTGAAGGCCTCGATCGCATGGGTCAGGGCATCGGCGCCGGCGACCGCGGTCAGGCCGGGCGGGCAGGTCATCGTCAGTTCGGGATCGCACAAAGCGACAGTGGCGATGAGATACGGGCTCGATATGCCGACCTTGAGCGTCCGGTCTGGATCGGAGAT
>DASYCA010000114.1:0-46447 GCA_036500445.1 Burkholderiaceae bacterium
CTGACCACCACGCAGACCGGCGCGCTGACGACGACCGAGGTCGCCGCGCTGAAGACGAACCAGGTCGCCGCACTGACGACCGCGCAGCTCGCCGGCCTCTCGACCACCCAGGTCGCCGCGCTGACGACCGCACAGGTCGCCGCGCTGACGACGGCACAGGCCAGCGCCGGCCTGACGTCCACGCAACTCGCCGCGCTGTCGACCGCGCAGACCGCCGCGCTGACGACCGCCGACCTCGCCGCGCTGTCCACCACCCAGACCAACGCGCTGACGACCACCGACGTCGCGGCCCTGTCGACCAGCCAGATCGCGGCCTTGACGACCGCCCAGGCGGCCGCCCTCTCGACCGCGGACATCGCCGCGCTGAAGACGACCCAGATCGCCGCGCTGAAGACCAACCAGCTCGCCGCGCTGACGACCGGCCAGGTCGCCGCGCTCGGCACCGCGCAGGTGACGTCGCTGTCGAACAGCCAGCTCGTCGCGCTCTCGTCGACCCAGGCCGCCGCGCTGACGACGACCGCCGTCGCCGCGCTGAAGACCGCCCAGGTCGCCGCGCTGACGACCGGGCAGATCGCCGGCCTGTCGACCGACCAGGTCGCCGCGCTGACGACCGCCCAGGTCGCCTCGCTGACGACCGCGCAAGCCCACGCGGGCCTGACGACCGCGCAGATCGCCGCGCTGACCACGGCCCAGGCCGGCGCGCTGTCGACCGCCGACCTGGTCGCGCTGACGACCACGCAGACCGCCGCGCTGACGACCGCCGATGTCGCCGCGCTGAAGACCAACCAGCTCGCCGCGCTGACGACCGCGCAGGTCCAGAACCTGACGACCGCCCAGCTGACCGCGCTGACGACCGCGCAGGTCGCCAGCCTCACGACCGGCCAGGTCGCCGCGCTGTCGACGACCCAGGCGAATGCGCTGACGACGACCGAAGTCGCCGCGCTGAAGAGCACCCAGGTCGCCGCGCTGACGACCGCACAGGTCGCCGCGCTGTCGACCGGCCAGGTCGCGGTGCTGTCGACCGCGCAGGTCGCCGCACTGACGACCGGCCAGGTCGCCGCGTTGACGACCACGCAGGCCGCCGCGCTGACGACCGGCCAGGTCGCCGCGCTGTCGACGGCCCAGGTCGGCGCGCTGACGACCGCCCAGGTCTCGGCACTGACGACCGCGCAGACCGCCGCGATCACGACCGCCGACGTGAAGGCGCTGAAGACCAACCAGGTCGCGGCGCTGACGACCGCGCAGATCGGCGCGCTGTCGACCGGCCAGGTCGCCGCCCTCGCCTACACGCAAGTCGCGGCGCTGACGACCGCGCAGGTCCAGACCGGCCTGACGACCGCGCAGATCGCCGCGCTGAGCACCGGCCAGGTCAACGCGCTGACGACCGCCCAGCTGTCCGCGCTGACGACGACCCAGACCGCGGCGATCACGACCGCCGACGTCGCCGCGCTGAGCACCGGCCAGGTCGCCTCGCTGACGAGCGCCCAGGTCGGCGCGCTGACGACCGGCCAGGTCGCCGCGATGGCCTACACGCAAGTGGCGGCCCTGACGACCGCGCAGGTGCACGACGGCCTGACGACGGCCCAGATCGCCGCGCTGAGCACGAAGCAGATCGCCGGCCTGACGACCGCCGACCTGGCCGCGATGACGACGACGCAGACCGCCGCGCTCACCACCGGCGACGTCGCGGCGCTGACGACGGCGCAGCTGACCTCGCTGACGACCGCGCAGGTCTCGACCCTGACGACCGCGCAGGTCTCGGCGCTGACGACGGCGCAGGTGCATGCCCTGACCTCGGCCCAGATCGGCGCGCTGACGACGACGCAGATCCCCGCGCTGCACCTGTAAGCACCGGCAGACCCCGGCCGGGCGGCCGGGGCACCCGCGCGATCGCCCGAAAGCCCGAAAAGGCGGCGATTGCACGGGCTCCCGCGCGCATTGCGCATCCCGCGGCCCACTAAGCTTGGCCGCAGGACAGCTTCCCCGGTTCAGCCATGGTCACGTCGGACATCAACATCACAGGCCCCATCCTGCAGGCGTGGCAGCGCAAGATGGACATGGCCGAGTTGTTCGACCACGCGAGCCAGCTCGAAACCGGGCGCCAGCACGAGCTGGCCGCCGCGCTCTACCAGACCTGGCTCGCGCGCAACAACACCGCCGTCAACCAGTTCGTCTACTTCAACCTCGGCACCGCGCTCTTTCACGCCGGCGACCTCGAGGGGGCGAAGGCCGCACAGCTGCAGGCGATCGCGCTGATGCCGTCATTCGTGCAGCCGCACTTCAACCTCGGCGTGATCCACGAGCGCCAGGGCCACAACGATGCCGCGCTCGCGGAATGGCGCTGGGTCCTCGAGAACGCCTCGGCCGAGCAGCCGGATCAGCGCGCGTTCCGCCTGCTGGCGCTGAACAACCTCGGGCGCCTCAGCGAAGCGACCTCCAACTACGCGGCCGCGCTGGCCTTCCTGACGCAAAGCCTGCAGATGGAGCCGAACCAGCCGGACGTCCTGCACCACTGGGTCTTCCTGCGCGCGAAGCAGTGCATCTGGCCGGTGTATGAGCCGCTCGCCGGCATCGACGTCGAGACGATGCGCCGCGCGACCTCGGCGCTCGCGCTGCTGAGCCTCAGCGACGACCCGGACCTGCAACGCGCCGCGGCCCGCCACTACGTCGAGAAGAAGCTCGATGCGAGCGTCGTCCCGATGCCGAAGGCGCCCGTCTACAAGCACGAGAAGCTGCGCATCGCCTACCTGTCGTCGGACTTCTGCCTGCACCCGGTCGCGATGCTGACCGCGGAGCTGTTCGAGCTGCACGATCGCAGCAGCGTCGAGGTCCACGGCTACTGCTGGTCGCGCGAGGACGGCTCGGCGATCCGCCAGCGCATCATCGGTTCGATGGACCGCTTCGAGCGCATCGGCCACCTGAGCGACGAGGCCGCCGCGCAGCTGATCCGCTCGCACGAGATCGACGTCCTCGTCGACCTGCACGGCCAGACGCTCGGTGCGCGCCCGAACCTGCTGGCCCACCGGCCGGCGCCGATCCAGGTCACCTACCTCGGCCTGCCGGCGACGACCGGGCTGCCGTCGATCGACTACGTGATCGCCGACCGCTTCCTGATCCCCGAGGACTGCGCGGCCAGCTACAGCGAGAAGCCGCTGTACATGCCCGACATCTACCAGGTCAGCGACCGGCGGCGCGCCTGCGGGCCGATCCCGTCGCGCGCGAGCTGCGGGCTGCCGGTCGAGGCGTTCGTGTTCTGCTCGTTCAACAACAACTACAAGTTCACGCCGGAGGTGTTCGCGGTCTGGATGAGCCTGCTCAAGCGCGTGCCGGGCAGCGTGCTGTGGCTGCTGGCCGACAACCCCTGGGCCGAGCAGAACCTGCGCAAGCAGGCGGCCGGCCACGGCGTCGACGTCAGCCGCCTGATCTTCGCGCCGCGCGTGTCGCCCGAAAACTACCTCGCGCGCTACGCCGTCGCGGACCTCTTCCTGGACTCGTTCCCGTTCAACGCCGGCACGACCGCGAACGACGCGCTCTGGATGGGCCTGCCGGTGCTGACGTATTCAGGCCGGGCCTTCGCGGCCCGCATGGCCGGCGCGCTGCTGACCGCCGCGGGGCTGCCGGAGCTGATCACCGACAACCTGCGCGACTACGAAGAAAAGGCGGTCGCGCTCGCCACCGCGCCCGAGCGTTGCCGCGCGCTGCGCGAGGCGCTCGCGCAGGTGAAGCAGGACGGGGTGCTGTTCGACACGCCGCGCTTCGTGCGCCATCTCGAGCAGCAGTTGCTCGCGCTTGAAAGCGCCCTCGCCTGACCCGCACCGCCCACAAGGAGCCGACATGCTGCTGAGCCGAGTGATGAAGAGGATGAGCCGCCGTGAAGCCGTCGTCGTCGCGCAACCCGAGCCCGGCGAGCCGCAGCCCGAGCTCTTCGAGCCGGCGCAGATCGAGCTCACCGAGGACACCCGCCCGCGCGTGCTCGATGTCGGCGCCAACAGCAAGCTGATCGGAATTCCCGAGCACTACGCCGGCTGGAACCACCTGCTGCTGGACATCGCGCCCGGCCCCGACATCGACCTCCAGATGGACGCCCGCGCGCTGGCCGACTACGGCGGCGCCAGGTTCGATTCGATCTATTCCTCGCACAACCTGGAGCACTTCTACCCGCACGACGTGCCCAAGGTGCTGGCGGGATTCGTGCACGTGTTGAAGCCCGACGGCTTCGTCGACATCCGGGTGCCCGACCTGAACTCGGTCTTGAAGGCGGTGGTGGACCGCGGCATGGAGCTCGACGACGTGCTCTATGTCTCGCAGGCCGGGCCGATCTCGGCCCACGACGTCATCTACGGCTGGGGCGCCCAGATCGAACGCTCGGGCGTCGATTTCTTCGCCCACAAGCGGGGCTTCAGCGCCAAGTCGCTGACCCTGGCGCTGGACGCGGCCGGCTTCGTCCACATCCACACCGCGGTCGACAACTTCGAAGTGCGTGCGGTGGCGTTCAAGACGGAGCCCAGCGCCGCCCAGCGGCAAGCTCTGGGCATCTGAACGCCAGGCGGGACGTCTGGCCCGACAATAGCGGGATGCAATCCCGCCCCCCCGCGAGGCCGCCGATGACCGGCCCGATCGACACCGCGCCGGCACGGCGCAGCATCCGCAGCTTCGTCGTGCGCGCCGGGCGCATGGGCCCGGGCCAGACCCGCGCGCTGGCCGAACTCGGGCCGCGCTTCATGCTCGCCGGTGCGAATGAACAGACCGATTTCGCGGCCGCCTTCGGGCGCGACGCGCCGCGCGTGCTGGAGATCGGCTTCGGCATGGGAGATGCGACCGCGGCGATCGCACAGGCGCTGCCGGGCACCGATTTCATCGGCGTCGAGGTCCACACGCCCGGCGTCGGCGCGCTGCTCAAGCGCATCGGCGAGCTCGGGCTGACGAACCTGCGCGTGATCCAGTTCGATGCGGTCGACGTGCTCGAGCAGATGATCGCGCCCGACTCGCTCGCCGGCGTGCACGTGTTCTTCCCCGACCCCTGGCACAAGACCAAGCACAACAAGCGCCGCCTGATCCAGCCCGCGTTCGTGCGCCAGCTTGCCAGCCGCCTGAAGCCCGGCGGCTACCTGCACTGCGCGACCGACTGGCAGCCCTATGCCGAGCAGATGCTGGAGGTGCTCGCGGCCGAGCCGCTGCTGCGCAACACCGCGGCCGGCTACGCGCCCAAGCCCGCGTACCGGCCGCTGACGAAATTCGAGAACCGCGGCCTCAAGCTGGGGCACGGCGTCTGGGACCTCGTGTTCGAAAAGCCCCGTTGAGGCGCCAGCGGGGCCAGCGCCGGGGCTCCGTTCAGTCGGCCCAGTGGATCCAGCCCATTTGCCACGTCACGAGGATCAGGATCCCGAACGCGATCCGGTACCACGCGAAGCCGACGAAGTTGTGCGTCGCGATGAAGCGCAGCAGCCAGCGCACGACGATCCACGCGACGATGAACGAGACGACGGTGCCGAGCACCAGCACCGGCGCGTCCGCCATCGACAGCGACGCGCGCTCCTTCCAGAGGCTGTAGACGCTCGCGCCGATCAGCACCGGAATCGCCAGGAAGAAGCTGAAATCGGTCGCGACCTTGCGGCTCAGGCCGAACAGCATGCCGCCGATGATGGTGGCACCCGAGCGGCTCGTGCCCGGCACCAGCGCGAGGCTTTGCGCGAGCCCGACCTTCAGCGCATCCAGCGGCTTCAACTCGTCGACCGAATTGATGCGCACCGTGCTGGCCGGCCGGCGCTCGGCCCACAGGATGATGAAGGCGCCGAGGATGAAGGTCGTCGCGACGACGGCCGGCGTGAACAGGTGCGCCTTGATCGCCTTGTTGAACAGCACGCCGAGGATCGCGGCCGGCAGGAAGCCGATCAGCACGTTCAACGCGAAGCGGCGCTGCTTCTCCACCCCGCCGATCACGCCGGCGATCGCCTCGCGCACGCGCTGCCAGTAGACGATGACGACGGCGACGATGGCGCCGGCCTGGATCACGATCTCGAACAGCTTCGCGGACTTGATCGTCTCGTCGGTGAAGCCGATCAGCGAGCCGGCCAGGATCAGGTGCCCGGTGCTGGACACCGGCAGGAATTCGGTCAGACCTTCGACGATCCCCATGACGGTGACCTTCAACAGCAGGATGAGATCCAAGGAGTCGCTCCGGGTTGGCGTGGACAACCCGGGATGTTAACGGGGCCGCCCGACCGCCTTGACCCGATCCGCCGGGCTCGCTATATTACTGACCAATCAGTCAGTATGAAATCCGCCCCCTCCAGCCCCAGCCCCGTCGGGGTGCGTCAGCGCCGCAAGGACGCCCGCCCCCAGGAATTGCTCGATGCCGCGCTCGACCTGTTCGTCGAGCGTGGCTTTGCCGCGGCCCGCTCCGAGGACGTCGCGGCCCGCGCCGGCGTCTCCAAGGGCACGCTCTACCTGTACTACCCGAGCAAGGAAGAGCTGCTGAAGGAGGTGATCCGCCACCACGTGATCAACCCGATCGCCGAGGCCGCTCAGATCATCCGCGAGTTCGAGGGCAGCACGCCCGAATTGCTCGCGCTGATGCTGCGGATGTGGTGGGAGCACATCGGCGAGACGCGCGCCTCCGGCATCATCAAGCTGATGACCTCGGAGGTGCGCAATTTCCCCGAGATCGCGCAGTTCTATGTCGACGAGGTCGTGACGCCGTCGCACCAGATGCTGGTCGGGGTGATCGAGCGCGGCGTCGCGCGCGGCGAGTTCCGCGCGGTCAGCACGCCCGAGGCCGTCAACGCGCTGGTCGCCCCGCTGGTCTTTCTCGCGCTGAACAAGCATTCGCTGGGCGCCTGCTCGGCGGCCTTCCAGCTCGAGTCCAAGGGCGTGATCGAGGCCTTGATCGACATGGTGCTGTTCGGCCTCGTGCCGCGCGGCCCGGCGCTCGTGAAGACCGCCCGAAAACAAGCGAAATAGAATGCCACGCGCCCTCCTCGCCACCACTTTTTTCGAAACCCCATGAACACCGAACTCGCCCGTTTCAACATGATCGAGCAACAAATCCGTCCCTGGGACGTGCTCAATCTCGGCGTGCTGGAACTGCTCGCGGTCGTCAAACGCGAGGATTTCGTTCCGCCCGAGCACCGTGCGATGGCCTTCGTCGACACCGAGGTGCCTCTGCCTGGGGGGCAGTGCATGCTCGCGCCCAAGGTCGAGGCCCGGCTGCTGCAGGAGCTGGACGTGCACAAGCACGAGCGCGTGCTCGAGATCGGCACCGGCTCCGGCTACATGGCCGCGCTGCTGGCGCACAAGGCCCAGCACGTCACGACGCTGGAGATCGACCCGAAACTCGCCGCGGTTGCCAGCGCCAACCTGAAGCGCGCCGGCGTGACCAACGTCACCGTCACGACGGCCGACGGGTCCGCCAAGCTGCCTGCGGACGGCCCGTTCGACGTGATCCTGCTGTCCGGCTCGGTCGCCGAAGTGCCCGAGGCGCTGCTCGCGCAACTCAAGCCGCGCGGGCGGCTCGCGGCGATCGTCGGCGAGGAGCCGGTGATGCGCGCGCTGCTGATCCAGCGCAACGCCGACCACGGCCTGACGCGCGGCGTCCTGTTCGACACGGTGGCTCAACGCCTGAGCGGCTTCAAAGAGCCCACCCGCTTCCACTTCTGATGAACCAACTGACCGGCCGCGATCTGCTCGCGCTTCAGGCACAAGCACAAGAACGCCACGAGCCGGCTCCGTTGCTGCTGGATGTGCGCGAACCCTGGGAGTTCGCGCTCGCCGCGATCCACGTCGAAGGCCTGCGCACCTGGCACATCCCGATGAACGAGGTCCCGGCGCGGCTGAACGAGCTCGACAGCACGCAGCCGGTGGTCTGCATCTGCCACCACGGCATGCGCAGCGCCCAGGTCGCGGCCTTCCTGGAGCGCCAGGGTTTCGAGACCGTCCACAACCTCGCCGGCGGCATCGACGCGTGGTCGGACGAGGTCGATCCGAACGTTCCGCGGTATTGAACGAACCCGCGTGAACGAACCCGCTCCGTCCCCGATTGCGTCAAAGGATCCCAGCATGCGCTTGCCGACTCCCCGCCCGCCCCGGCGCGCCTTGCTGGCCGCGTTGGTGCTGGGCATCGCAAGCGCCGGCGCGAGCGCGCAAAGCCTGCAGGATCTCTACCTCGCGGCGCACGGCTATGACTCCGGGACCCTCGCGGCACGCGCGAGCCTGGATGCCGCGCAGCTGCGCTACGACCAGGCGCGCGGGCTGCGCCTGCCGGTCGTCGGCCTGCAGCTGGCCGGCACTCGCCAGCTCAATGCGACCCCCGATTCGCCGATCACGCAGACCGCGAACACGAGCTCGCTCGGCGCGACGCTGAACGGCTCGCAGTCGCTGTACAACCCGGCCAACGACGCGACGATCGCGCAGGCGCAAAAAGCCGTCGACGTCTCGCATGCCGACCTCGACGCGGCCGAGCAGGACCTGATCCTGCGCGTCTCGCAGGCCTACTTCGACGTGCTCGGCGCGCAAGACACGCTGACGACCGCGAACAGCAGCCTGAAGGCGATCGCCGAGCAGGTCGCCTCGGCCAAGCGCAATTTCGAGGTCGGCACCGCGACGATCACCGACACCCGCGAAGCCCAGGCCCGCTACGACCTCGCGCGCGCGACCTTGATCCAGGCCGAGAACGACCTGCAGACCAAGCGCATCCTGCTCGACCAGACGGTCGGCCGCGTGGGCGTGATCCCGCGTCCGCTCGCGGTGCCGGTCAAGGTGCCGCCGCTGGTGCCTTCGGTGCTCGACGAATGGGTCGCGCGCGGCGACGCCGAACACCCGCAGATCCGCCGCGCGCGGCTGGCGCTGGAGATCGCCCGGCTCGACACCGAAAAGGCCCGCGCCGGCAACCTGCCGACCGCCAGCGTGGGCGCCAGCTACGGCCGCGCCAAGACCAACAACCGGCTGAGCATGGCGGGCTTCGACGGCGCCTATTCGACGCCGAGCACCAACAGCTCCATCGGGGTGACGGTCAACGTGCCGCTGTTCGCAGGCTTCCAGGTCCAGAACCGGATCAAGGAAACCCTGGTGCTCGAGGACAAGTCGCAGGACGACGTCGAGACCGCGCGGCGCGCGGTCTCGCAGGCGACGCGCCAGCTGTTCTACAGCTTCGGCTCGGGCGCCGCGCAGGTCGCGGCACTCGAAGCGGCCGAGTCCTCGAGCCAGCTCGCGCTGGACGCGACCCAGCTCGGCTACAAGGTCGGCGTGCGCGTCAACATCGACGTGCTGAACGCCCAGGCCCAGCTCTACAGCACGCAAGCCCAGCTCGCGATCGCGCGCTACGGCGTCGTGATGACGGGGCTGCGGCTGCGCCAGGCCTCGGGCCGGCTGACCGCGGACGACGTCGCCGACGTGAACCAGCTGCTGCAGCGCTAGACGCTCAAAGGCGCCGCCCGATCAGCTCCTTCATGACCTCGTTGGCGCCGCCGTAGATCTTCTGCACCCGCGCATCCGCGTACATGCGCGCGATCGGGTACTCGCTCATGTAGCCGTAGCCGCCGAAGAGTTGTAGGCACTCGTCGAGCACGCGGCATTGCTGCTCGGTGCACCACCACTTGGCCATGTAGGCGGCCTCGGCCTCCAGGCGACCCTGCACCAGGCGCTGGATGCAGTCGTTGACGAAGCTGCGCACGACGTGCGCGGTGGTCGCGCACTCGGCCAGCTTGAAGCGCGTGTTCTGGAAGTCGAACAGCGGCTGGCCGAAGGCCTTGCGCTCCTTCGTGTAGGCGATCGTCAGCTCGAGCGCGCGCTCGATCACCGCGGCCGCGGTGACCGCGATCATCATGCGTTCGAACGGCAGCTGGCTCATCAGCTGCGCGAAGCCCTGGCCTTCGACGCCACCGATCAGGTTCTCGGCCGGCACGCGCACGTCGTCGAAGAACAGCTCGCAGGTGTCGGAGGCGGCGTTGCCGATCTTCTCGAGGATGCGGCCGACCCGAAAGCCGGCGAGCCCCGCGGTCTCGATCACGATCAGCGAAATGCCCTTTGCGCCCAGCGTCGGATCGGTCTTCACGACGACCGCCAGCAGATCGCCGCTGTGGCCGTTCGTGATGAAGGTCTTCGCGCCGTTGATCACGTAGTGGTCGCCGTCGCGCAGCGCGCGCGTGCGCACCGCCTGCAGGTCGGAGCCTGCGCCGGGCTCGGTCATCGCGATGCCGGCCAGCAGCTCGCCGCTGGCCATGCGCGGCAGCCAGCGCTGCTTCTGTTCTTCGGTGCCGCAATCGAGCAGGTAGTGCGCGACGAGGCAGTGCACCCCCGCGCTCGCGGGCAGCTCGGCACGTGCGAATTCCTCCTGCACGACGAGCTGATGCGCGAGCGTGCCGCCCGCGCCGCCGAACGCCTCCGGCAGCTCGGGCAGCAGCATGCCCATCTCGCCGACCGGGCGCCACGCGCCCTTGTCGGCGAACCCCTGGGCGCGCCAGCGCGGCAGCTCGGGCGCGAGCCTGGCCTCGACGAAGCGGCGCGCTTGTGCGCGCAGCATCTCGATCTCTTCGGTCATCCATTCGTGACGCAACGGGGTCGGCAACATGGTCAGATCCCCGTCAGGCCGCCGGTGCACATCAGCGTCTGGCCGCTGACGTAGTCCGACTCGGGGATCGCGAACAGGTACACGGCGCCGGCCGCCTCCTCGGGCGTGCCGCCGCGGCCGAGCGGGATCGTGCGCTCCATCGTCGCGAGCAGCTCCGGGTTCACGCCGACCTTGATCTCGCGGCCGTCGATGTTCGCGGTCGAGCTGCCGGCGGCACCGTCGGTCAGGCGCGTCTTGATCAGGCCGAACGCGACGCAGTTCACCGTCGTGTTCAGCCGCCCCCATTCCTTCGCGAGCGTCTGCGTCATGCCGACGATCCCGGCCTTGCCGGCCGCGTAGTTGATCTGCCCGGCATTGCCGAACAGCCCGGCGACCGACGAGATGTTGATGACCTTGCGGATCGTGCGCCGCCCGGCCGCCTCGTCGGCCTTGACGAGCTGGCGGATCACCGGCTGCGCGGCACGCAGGATCCGGAACGGCGCGGTCAGGTGCACGTCGATCATCGCGTACCACTGCTCGTCGCTCATCTTCTGCACCACGCTGTCCCAGGTGTAGCCGGCGTTGTTGACGATGATGTCGAGGCCGCCATAGGCCTTGACCGCGCTGCCGACGAAGCGCTCGGCGAAGTCCGGTGCGGTGACGCTGCCGACGCAGGCGACGGCCTGGCCGCCGGCCTTCACGATCTCGGCGACGGTCTCGTCGGCCGGACCCGGGTCGAGGTCGTTGACGACGACGCGGGCACCGGCGCTGGCGAGCTTGTGGGCGATCGCGCGGCCGATGCCGCGGCCCGAGCCGGTCACGAGCGCGACCTTGTCCTGCAGGGAGGCTGTCATGTGCTGTCTTTCAAGGTAGATGCAAGGATGAATCGAGGATCAGGGCAGCACGACAACCGCGTCGCCGGCGATGCGGGTCTCGCCGTACTGGTTCACGGTGCGCAGCTCGATCACGAGCTGGCGTTCGCCGTCGACGAGCTGCTTTTTCACCACCTCGCCGCTGCAGCTGATGAGGTGACCGAGCTGGGTGATGCCGAGAAAGCGCACGTCGAAGCGGCGCAACCGGGATTGCGGCACCCAGCCGGTCAGCAGGCGCCCGAGCCAGGCCATACCCAGCATGCCTTGCGCGAACACGTCCGGCATGCCGGCGCGGCGCGCGACGTCGAGGTCCAGGTGGATCGGGTTGTGGTCGCCCGAGGCGCCGCCGAACAGCGCCAGCGTCGTGCGGTTCACCGGCGGCAAGGTCAGCGTCGGCAGCGCATCGCCGACCCGGATCGCGTCGAAGGTCGGCGCGGTTGAGGAGATCGTGCTCATGCCCGCGCTCCCTGGCGCACCACGATCACGGTGCGCATCTCGGCGACGAGCTCGTCGCGCTGGTTGACGGCGCGCGAGGCCTTGACGATGAACTCGAGCGCCCCGCCCTTCTTGTCGTAGAGGTCGGTGATGGTCGATTCGACCGTCACGACATCGCCGGCAACGGCCGGCCGGTGGTACGTGAAGCCCTGCTCGCCGTGCAGGATGCTCGCGATCGGCACGCCGAGGTCGGCGAGCAGCCGGTCGGTCGCGCCGCTGTCGAGTTCGCCGGCGAACAAAAAGGTCGGCGGCGCCGGCAGGTCGGTGTAGCCGGCGGCGCGCGCGGCGGCCTCGTCGGTGTAGACCGGGTCGGTCTCGCCGATCGCCTTGGCGAAGAATCTCAACCGGGTTCGCTCGAGCGGCAGCACCGAGGCGCCCAGGCGGTGCCCGACGAAGCGACGGTCGATCATGCCGCGGCCCCTGCGCCGACGCGCTCGTACAGCGTCACGACGCACGCACCGCCCAGGCCGAGGTTGTGCTGCAGCCCGAGCCGCGCGCCCTCGACCTGGCGCCGCTCGGCCCGCCCCCGCAGTTGCTGGACCAGCTCGGTGCATTGCGCGAGACCGGTCGCGCCGAGCGGGTGGCCCTTGGACAACAGCCCGCCCGACGGGTTCGTGACGACCCGCCCACCATAGGTGTTGTCGCCGTCGACGACGAACTGCTCGGCGCCGCCGGGCGGGCACAGGCGCAAGGCCTCGTAGCTCAGCAGCTCGTTGTGCGCGAAGCAGTCGTGCAGCTCGACGACGTCGACGTCGCCCGGGCCGATGCCTGCTGCCTCGTAGACCTGGTCGACCGCGTTCTGCGCCATGCTGAAGCCGACCAGCTCGCGCATGTCGCGCGCCTCGAACGCGGCGGGGATGTCGGTCGTCATCGCCTGGGCCCGGATGCGCACGCTCGCGTCCAGGCCGTGTTTCTTCGCATAGGCCTCCGAGCAGACGATCGCGGCCGCGGCGCCGCAGGTCGGCGGGCAGGCCATCAGCCGCGTCAGCACGCCCGGCCACAGCATCGGCGATTGCATCACCTCCGCTTCGGTGACGACCTTGCGGAACAGCGCGAGCGGGTTGTGCTCGGCGTGGCGGCTCGCCTTCGCGCGGATCTTCGCGAAGGTCTCGAGCTTGGTGCCGTACTGCGCCATGTGGGCCGCGCCGGCGCCGCCGAAGTAGCGCAGCGCGAGCGGCACGTCGGTCTGCACGAGCTCGTTCGCGAGCGCGTCGAAGCGCTCGAACGGGCTCGGCCGGTCGTCGAACACGACGCCGAGCGCGCCGGCCTTCATCTGCTCGAAGCCGAGCGCGAGCACGCACTCGGCGGCGCCGCTCGCGACCGCCTGGCGCGCGAGGAACAGCGCGGTCGAGCCGGTGGAACAATTGTTGTTGACGTTGACGACCGGGATCCCGGTCATGCCGACCTCGTAGAGCGCGCGCTGGCCGGCCGTCGAGTCGCCGTAGACGTAGCCGACATAGGCCTGCTCGATCTGCGCATAGCCGACCCCGGCGTCTTCGAGTGCGAGCCGCGTCGCGCGCGCGCCCATGACCGGATAGGGCTCGTTCGCGCCCGGCTTCGTGAAGGGAATCATGCCGACTCCGGCCACGACGACGATGTTCTGGTTCATCCCATGCTCCTCGTTGAATTCGACATCAGCCGATGCGCGTGTCGCGTCCGGCCCAGAAAGGTTTGCGCAGCTCGGTCTTCAGGATCTTGCCGGCGCCCGAGAGCGGCAGCGCATCGCGCTGCTCGATCGTGCGCGGGCACTTGTAGCCGGCGATCAGCGACTTGCAGTACGCGACCAGCGCGTCGTTGGTGACGCTCGCGCCGGGCTTGACGACGACGACCGCGTGCACCGCCTCGCCCCACTCGTCGCTCGGGATGCCGATCACCGCGCACGCGGCGACCGCCGGGTGCTGCGCGAGCGCGTTCTCGACCTCGGCCGAGAAGACGTTCTCGCCGCCGCTCTTGATCATGTCCTTCAGCCGGTCGACGACGAAAATGAAACCGTCGGCGTCCATGTAGGCGCCGTCGCCGGTGTGCATCCAGCCATCGCGCAGCGCGGCGGCCGTCTGCTCGGGCTTGTTCCAGTAGCCGAGCATCACGTTCGGCCCGCGCACCGCGACCTCGCCGACTTCGCCGAGCGGAACCTCGACACCGAGCTCGTCGACGATGCGCACCTCGGTGCCGAAGCTCGCGCGCCCGCCCGAACGCAGCTTGCCGGCCTTGCGGCCTTCGGTGGTGTGGTACCAGGCCGGGTTGATCGTCGCGACCGGCGAGAGCTCGGTCATGCCGTAGGCCTGATAGAACTCGACGCCGGGCAGCGCGGCCATCGCGCGGTCGAGCACCGACTCGGAGATCGAGGACGCGCCGTAGATCACGCGCTTCACGCTGCTCAGGTCGCGCCCGCTTTTCATGACCGGGTGGTCGACCAGCATCTGGATCATCGTGGGCACCAACAGCACGTCGGTCACCCGATCGCGCTCGATGCTCTCGACCACCGCTTCGGGCTTGAACGACGGGATGATCGCGTGCGTGTTGCCGGCCAGGAACTGCGGGATCGAGATGCCGAAGTCGGCCAGGTGGAACATCGGCGCCGCGTGCAGGCAGACGCTGCCGCGCGGCGAGATGCCCTCGCCGAGCAGCGCCATGCCGGAGGCGAACAGGTTCGCATGGCTCAGCATCACGCCCTTCGGGAAACCGGTGGTGCCGCCGGTGTAGAAGATGCCGAGCAGGTCGTCGCCCTGGCGGCAGACATCGGCGATCGGCCGGGCCGCATCCAGGATCGCCTCGTAGGCGTGCATGCCGGGCGGCACCGCGGCGTCCCCGGCATGGATGAGCTCGCGGAGGCCGGGCGCGTCGCGGCGGATCGTCTCGGCCAACGCCGCGAACGCGTCATCGACGATCAGGATCGTCGAGCCGGAATCGTTCAGCGAGTAGACGATCTCGGCCGCGCTCCAGCGCACGTTGCAGGGGTTCAGCACGCCGCCGCCCCAGGGCACCGCGAGCTGGTATTCGAGATAGCGGTCGGAGTTCAGCGCGAGCATCGCGACGCGGTCGCCGGGCTGCATGCCCAGCGCCTGCAGCGCCGCAGCGAGCCGCGCGACGCGCGCCCCGAATTCGCCGAAGCTGCGGGTGCGCGCGCCGAAGCGCACCGCGACGCGATCGGGGTGTTGCTGCAGCGCGCGGTGCAGGCCTTGGGTCAGGTACATGGGCGTCGTCTCCTGTCGAATGTCGGGGCTGCGGGGGCTGCCGGAAGGAAGCGGAAGCGGTCGGATGCGCGCTGCGCCGGCCGCCTCACGCACCGCTGAAGGTCGGGCGCCGCCGCGCGAGGAACGCGGCCACGCCTTCGCGCGCGTCGGCGCTGCCGGCCTGCGCGACGAGCAGCGCCTGCTCGAGCGCGAGGTGCTCGCCGAGCGCGCGCCGCGGCGCGCCGTCGCACAGCCGCTTGATCGCCGCGAGCGCGCCCGGCGCCGCGGCCGCGAGGCGCGCGCACAAGGCCTCGGCCTCGGCCATCAGCTGCGCGTCGGGGTGGACAGCGTCGACGATGCCCCAGTCGAGGCAGCGCGCCGCGCTCAGCGTCTCGCTGGTGAAGAACAGCTGGCGCGCGCGCAGGCTGCCGGCGCGGCGCGTCAGGAAGTACGAGGCGCCGACGTCCGGCGACAGGCCGATCGCCGCGTAGCCGGTGCGCAGCTTCATCGAGGCGGCGGCGAGCGCGAAATCGCCGCACAGCGCGAGACCGACGCCGGCGCCGCCGACCGCGCCGTTCAGCGCGGTGACGATCGGCACCGGCAGCTCGGCCAGGCGCAGCAGTGCCGGGTGAATCAGCGTCAGGGTGCGCTCGACCAGCGCGGCCAGCGCCGCGGCGTGGGCCGAGAATTCGTCGATGTCGCCGCCGGCGCAGAAGATGCTGCCGCGCCCGGTCAGCAGCACGACCCGCGGCGCGCCCGCGGCGAGCTCTTCGACGGCGCGCGCGAAGGCCCCCGCGGCGGCTTCGGACAGCGTGTTGTGGCGCTCGACCCGGTCGATCACGAGGCGGCCGATGCCGTGCTCGTCGATCCGCCAGTGGATGCCTTCGGCGCTGCGCTGCTCGGTGCTCGGCATCGATGTCTCCTGTAGGCTGCGCCGGATCGCTGTGTCGACCCGCAGGCTGCGCCGTTTTGTCTGCCCACGATGCTAGGGCGCACCCTAGGCAGTGGCGATTGCGCTTCGCGTCGAACGAATTGCAGAATCCGTCATTCGGCTCACGACGCGCATGCTCAAACCGCCCGACACCATCTCGATCGAGTTCGTACGCGGCATGCTCAGCGGCATCGGCGACCCGCAGCAATCCTGCGACGAGTGGCTGACCGAGGCCGGGATCGAACCCGGGCTGCTCGAGCAGCCGGCCGCGCGCGTCACGCCGGCCCAGTACGTCGCGCTGTTCCAGCTGCTGATCGACCGGCGCAACGACGAGTTCCTCGGCTTCCTGTCGCGGCCGTTGCGGCGCGGCACCTTCGCGCTGCTGGCCCGCACGACGCTCGGCGCGCCGACGCTCGCGCACGCGCTGCGCCGCATGAGCGCCGCCTACAACCTGCTGCAGGACGACCTCGAGTTCGAGCCCGCGCTGGACGGCGGCCTGGCCGGGCTGCGCCTGCGGCTTCACGCCGACGCCGCGGCGCGCGCGAACTTCCTGCACGAGCTGCAGCTGCGCGTGTTCTGGCGCCTGATCGCCTGGCTGCACGGCGGCCGGCTGAAGGCGGCACGCTTCGACTTCGCGTTCGCGACGCCCCGGCACGTCGCCGAATACGCGAAGGTCTTCCCGGGCGAGGTGCGCTTCGACCAGCCCCACACGGCGTTCTGGTTCGATGCGCAGCAGCTCGCCACGCCGATGCTGCGCGACGAGCGCGCGATGCGCGGCTTTCTCGCCAACGCGCCCGGCATCGTCGTCACGCCGCAGCGCAGCGAGCACGCGGCGAGCGCGCGGGTGCGGGCGCACCTGCAGGCGCGCCGCCCGGACTGGCCGGACCTCGCCGCGACCGCCTCGGCGCTGCACCTGTCGACCAGCACCTTGCAGCGCCGCCTGGCGGCCGAGGGATTGAACTTCCAGAGCGTGAAGGACCAGCTGCGGCTGGACGTCGCGATCGTGCGGCTGAACACCAGCGCGGTGCCGCTGACGGCGCTCGCGGCCGAGCTCGGCTTTGCCGACAGCGCGGCGTTCCAGCGCGCGTTCAAGAGCTGGACCGGCAGCCCGCCGGGCGCCTACCGGCAGGCGCGCGGGCTGACCGGCCCCTGAGGAAACCCTGTCCACGCCGCGGCGCGACGAAACGTTTCTTGACGACGCGCACACCGCGGCTTGACGCTCGGGCCGCAGACTGCGCAGCCGTCGGAGCGATCACGCCAGAAAGGTGCCGCCATGTCCAGCTCGACCCCCGCATCGCTGCAGGCCGCGATCGCCGCGCACCGCTTCGGCCTCGGCGAGGCCTCGCTCGACGTCGTCGGCGGCGACCCGCGCGCCTGGCTCGCGGCCCAGATCGGCCCGGCCGACGCGCCGCGCGGCGACGGGCTGCTGAGCACCGCGCAGGCGCTGCAGCATGTCGCAGCCGAGCGCGCGCTGCGGCGCGAGGCCAAGAGCCCGCCGCCCGGCATGACGGCCGCGCAGGTGCTCGCCGGCCACTACCGCGAGGTCGCCATCGCCGACCTCCGATCCCGCCTGCTGACCGCGGCGCAGACGACGCGCCCGTTCGCCGAGCGGCTGCAATGGTTCTGGACCAACCACTTCACCGTCTCGCTCGCGAAGGGCAGCGCGCGCGGGCTGGTCGGCGCGTTCGAGCGCGACGCGATCCGGCCGAACATCGCCGGCTCGTTCGACGCGCTGCTCTACGCCTCAACCACGCATCCGGCGATGCTGCGCTACCTGGACAACGCGCAATCCGCCGGGCCGCACTCGCCGATCGTCTTCCGGGCCGCGAAACGCGCCGCGAGTCTGGGTGAATCGCCGCGCGTCACCGGGCTGAACGAGAACCTCGCGCGCGAGGTGCTGGAGCTGCACACGCTGGGCGCCGAGAGCGCGCGCGACGGCGTCTACACGCAAGCCGACGTGACCGCCTTTGCCGGCGTGCTGACCGGCTGGCGCGTCGCGCTGCAGGACGACGGCGACGACGGCACGAAAATCTTCTACCCGGCCTGGCACGAGCCCGGGCCGAAGAGCGTGCTCGGCAAGACCTACCCCGAGGGTCCGGAGGCCCTGCGCACGGTGCTGCACGACCTCGCGCGGCGCCCGCAGACGGCGCAGTTCATCGCGACCAAGCTCGCACGCTACGTCGTCGACGACGCGCCCCCGCCGGCGCTGGTCGAGCGCCTGAAGGCGACCTACCTGCGCCACGACACGCAGCTGGCGCCGGTCTACCAGGCCCTGATCGACAGCCCCGAGGCCTGGCGCGCAGCCCCCGCGAAGCTGAAGCCGCCAGAGGAGTTCGTGGTCTCGTCGGCGCGCGTGCTGCGGCTCGACAAGCGCCTGTTCGACCGCGGCGACGGTGCAGGCATCGCGGCCCTGGGCCAGCGCGTCCAGGGCGCCACCTCGCCGGCCGGCTGGAGCGATATGGCCGACGATTGGCTCGGCCCCGATGCGGTCTGGAAGCGCGTCGAATGGTCGACCCGCACCGCGAACCGCCTCGGCAACAGCCTGGATGCGCGCGCGCTGGCCGCGCAAAGCCTCGGGCCGCTGCTGAGCCCGCGCACCCAGAAGCAGCTCGACCGCGCCGCCGACGGCAGCCAGGCGTTGGCCCTGTTGCTGATGGCCCCCGAATTCCAGCGCCGCTGAATGACGACCCCTCGCCCGACGAGTACGTCGTTCGATCCCGCGAGTGGATGCGGGCCGGCTCGGGGCGGCCCGGCGCTCGGCCCACCAGGAGAGATTCCATGACGATGCGCAATTTCGACTCGACCCGCCGCCGCCTGCTCGGCGCAGCACTCACCAGCGCGCTCGGCCCGATCGCTTCGCTGAGCGTCGCGGCCGCGCCGGCCCCGCCCGGCGCTCCGCGCTTCGTGTTCGTGATCCTGCGCGGCGGGCTGGACGGCCTGTCGGCCGTGCCGGCGATCGGCGACCCGGACTTCGCCGCCGCGCGCGGCCCGCTCGCGCAGTTCGCACAGGCGCCGCGCGCGCTCGACCGGACCTTCGCACTGCATCCGAGCCTCGAGCAGCTGCACGCGATGTACGGCCGCGGCGAACTCGCGGTGCTGCACGCGGTCGGGCTGCCCTATCGCGACCGCTCGCACTTCGATGCGCAGCAGGTGCTCGAGAGCGGCGGGCTGCGGCCCTACGAGCTCAACACCGGCTGGCTCGCGCGCGCGCTGGCGCCCGGCGGCGCAAAGAGCCTGGCGCTGAACACCGCGGTGCCACTGGTGCTGCGCGGGCCCGGCGTCGTCGACACCTGGGCGCCGTCCGCGCTGCCCGACCCGGGCGCCGACCTGGTCGCGCGGATCGGCCAGATGTACGCCGGCGACCCGGCGCTCGCGACCGCGCTCGAACGCGCGCGCAGCCTGCACTTCGGCGCGGCGATGCCGGCCGCGGCCGAGGCCGGAATGGCCGGCGGCCCGCGCGGCGCCGGCAATTTCACCGTGCTCGCGCAACGCGCCGCCGAGTTCCTTGCCGACCCGCACGGGCCGCAGGCCGCGGTGCTCGAGATGAGCGGCTGGGACACGCATGCGAACCAGGCCAATCCGAACGGGCCGCTCGCGAACTATTTGCGTCAGCTCGACACCGGCCTGGCCGCACTGCGCGACGGCTTGCTGCCCAGCGGCAGCTGGAACCGCACGGTCGTCGTCGTCGCGACCGAGTTCGGGCGCGAGGTCGCGGTCAACGGCACGCTGGGGACCGACCACGGCACCGGCGCGGCCGCGTTCGTGCTCGGCGGCGCGGTGAACGGCGGGCGCGTGATCGCCGATTGGCCCGGGCTCGCGAAGCGGGATCGCAACGAGGGGCGGGATTTGAAGATCACGACCGACTTGCGCGGGGTGTTGCGCAGCGTGCTGGCGGATCACCTGCAGGTGGCGAGCGCGGCGCTCGACAACGCGGTGTTTCCGGGCAGCGCCGGCGCGCCGAAGATCAGCCTGCTGAAGGCCTGAGCCGCGCTTTTCTCCCTTTCCCCAGAGGGGAGAGGGAGTCAGCGAATCAAGCTGAGGATGCGCTGGGCCATTCGCGCGGCGGCGCCCTGGTGCTGCAGCGCGAACGCGCTGGAGCGCGCCGCGGCGTCGGCGAGGCGCATCGGTGCGGCCAACAACGCGCGCGCCGTCGCGACGCCCGCCGCGATGTCCGCCACCCGCAGCGCCGCGCCGGCCTCGATCGCGAGCTCGGCGGCCTCGGCGAAGTTGAACGTGTGCGGCCCGGCCACGACCGGGCAGCCGCAGGCCGCGGCCTCGATCAGATTCTGCCCGCCCAGCGGCGCAAAGCTGCCGCCCAGCAGCGCGACCTGCGCGACGGCGTAGTACAGCGCCATCTCGCGCATCGAATCGCCGAGCCAGACCTCGGCCCCCAAGGCCTCGTGAGGCGGCGCATCCCCCCAGCCGCTGCGCCGCGCGAGCGTCAAGCCGGCCGCGGCGACCAGCCCCGCGACCTCGTCGAAACGCTGCGGATGGCGCGGCACGATCAGCAGCAGCGGCCGCGGCGCCGGCGTCTTCAGCCACGCGTCGAGCAGCATCGTCTCCTCGCCTTCGCGCGTGCTCGCGGCCAGCACGACCTCGCGCGCCAGCAGCGCATGCCAAGCATGGCCACGCTCGAGCAGCGCGGGCTCCGGCGTCATGTCGAACTTCAGGTTGCCGCTGACCTCGACCCGCGGCGCACCGGCCTCGCGCAGGCGCAGCGCGTCGGCGTCGGTCTGCGCGAGCGCGAGCGTGACGCGCCGCGCCGCCGGCCGCATCAGCGCATCCAGACGCAGCCCGCGCCGCAGGCTGCGCGCGCTCAAGCGGGCGTTCGCCGAGACGACCGGCACGCGCGCGCGCTCGGCCTCGCGCAACAGGTTGGGCCAGATCTCGGTCTCCATCAGCACGCCGACCGCGGGGCGGAAGTGCGTGAAGAAACGACGCGTCGCGCCCGGCGTGTCGAAGGGCAGCCAGACCTGCACGTCGCCGTCGCGCAGCAGGCTCGCGCCGGCCTCGCGGCCGGTCGCGGTGCCGTGCGTCAGCAGCAGCTTCATGCCCGGGCGCGCGGCGCGCAGCGCGTCGATCAGCGCGGCGGCGGCACGCGTCTCGCCGAGCGAAACGGCGTGGACCCAGACCCACCCGGCATCGCCGCGGCGTTCGTCGCCGTCACGGCGGCCATAGAACCCGAAGCGCTCGCCGAGCGCGTGCCGGTACAGCGCCTCGACGCGACCGCGCCGCCACAGGCGCAGCGCATAGGCCGGCTGCACCAGCCACAGCAGCAGCGAGTACGCGCCGAGCGCCAGCGCGCTCATCCGGCGACCTGCTGCCACGCCGACCAGACCTCGTCGACGTTCGGCGTCGGCTGGCGCTGCACCGACAGCTGGTGCGCGTGGCCATGCGCCGCCTGCGGCCCGGTGCGCCACGCGGTCGGGAAGTTGTAGAGCTGCACGTGCGGCAGGTCGAGCGCGACCGCGATGTGGCTCAGGCCGCTGTCGACGCCGATCACGCCCTGGGCCTGGCCCATGCGATCGACCAGCGCGTCCAGGCTCATCGAAGGCCAGACCTCCGCCGCGTCGAGCCCGAGTGCCTGCTGCAGGCGTTGCGCACGGGCGAGTTCGAGCCCGCCGGCGTGCGGCAGCGCGATGCGCCAGCCCTGCGCGATCGCGCGCCGGCCGAGCGCGATCCAGTGGTCTTCGGGCCAGCATTTGTCCTCGCGCGAGCTGCCGTGCACGAACACCAGCGTGCGCGGGCCACCGGCCGCGGCCGCGGCATGGCGCAGCCCGAACCGCGGCGCCCCGTTCAGCGCGTAGCCGAGCGCGCGCGACGCGAGTTCACGCGACCGGTCCAGCGCGTGGATGTGCGGCTCGATGCGGATCGCCCGGTCGACCAGCCAGCGCGCCGGCGGCTCGTGGCTCGCGCCCTCGGTGCGGTTCGCCAGACCGTAGCTTGCGCCGCCCTGGGTCAACTTCGCCAGGCGCGCGATGATCGCCGACTTGGTCAGCCCCTGCAGGTCGAGCACCGCGTCGTAGCGCTCGCGCTGCAGGCGCGCCTTGAACGCGCGCCATTCGGTGCGCGTCGCGCCGGACCACCAGGATTTCGTCCAGCGCCGCAGCGGGCACTCGATCACCTCGGCGACCCCTTCGACGCGCCGCACCAGCGGCGCGAAGCCCGGCTCGACGACCCAGTCGATCAGCGCCCCGGGCGTTGCCGCGACGATGTCGTGCACCACCGGCATCGCATGCACGACGTCGCCGAGCGACGACAGCTTGACGATGAGGACGCGCATCTACCGGTGCCCCTCGGCCCCCGGGGGGATGCGGGCCGGCTTGGGAGCGGCCCGGCGCTCGGCCCGCCGCACGCTCGACATCGATCAGTGCGCCGCCGCCGCGAAGCGCGCATCCGGCTTGACGGCGCGCAGCGCGCTCATCATCACCGTCTCGATGCGCTTGAGCGCCGCCTCGGTGTGGCCCTCGAAGCGCAGCACCAGCACCGGCGTCGTGTTGGACGCGCGGATCAGCCCGAAGCCGTCGTCGTAGTCGACGCGCAGCCCGTCGATCGTGACGATCTCGCTGGCGCCCGGGAAATTCGCGTCGCGCAGCAGGTCGTCGACGACGCGCCTGGGCTCGCCCTCGGCGCAGGGCACGTTCAGCTCGGGCGTGCTGAAGCTCGTCGGCAGCGCGTTCAGCACCGCGCTCGGGTCGCTGCTGCGCGACAGGATTTCGAGCAGCCGCGCCGCGGTGTAGGTCGCGTCGTCGAAGCCGTACCAGCGTTCGGCGAAGAAGATGTGGCCGCTCATCTCGCCGGCGATCGGCGCGCCGGTCTCGCGCAGCTTGGCCTTCACGAGCGAGTGCCCGGTCTTCCACATCATCGGCACGCCGCCGGCCTGGCGGATCGCCGGCGCGAGGCGCTGCGTGCACTTGACGTCGAAGATGATCGTGCCGCCCTTGACGCGCTTCAGGATGTCGGTCGCGAACAGCATCAGCTGGCGGTCGGGGTAGATGATCTGGCCGTCCTTCGTGACGACGCCGAGGCGGTCGCCGTCGCCGTCGAACGCGAGGCCGAGCTCGGCGCCGCTGCGCTTCACGGTGCGGATCAGGTCCGCCAGGTTCTCGGGCTTGCTCGGATCGGGGTGGTGGTTCGGGAAATCGCCATCGACCTCGGAGTACAGCTCGATCACCTCGCAGCCGAGCGCGCGCAGGATGCCGGGCGCCGACGCGCCGGGGATGCCGTTGCCCGAGTCGACCACGATTTTCATGTTCCGGGCCAGAGTGCAGTCGCCGGTGATGCGGGCGCGGTACTCGGCCAGGATGTCCATCGCGGCCGAGCGGCCGGGCGCCTTCACGTAGTCTTCGGCCTCGATGCGCCGGCGCAGGGCCTGGATCTCGTCGCCGTGGATCGCCTTGCCGGCCAGCACCATCTTGAAGCCGTTGTAGTCCTTCGGGTTGTGGCTGCCGGTGACCTGGATCCCGCTGTTGCAGCCGTGCCGGCCGCGCGTCGCCGCGACGTAATACAGCATCGGCGTCGTCACCGCGCCGAGGTCGACGACGTCCAGGCCGGTCGACTTCAGGCCGCGGATCAGCGCCTTGACCAGCATCGGCCCGGAGACGCGCCCGTCCCGCCCGACCGCGACGGCGCGCTCGCCGAGCGCGACCGCGGCGGTGCCGAACGCCCGGCCGAGGTGTTCGGCGAAGGCGGCGTCGAGGTCCTTGCCGACGACGCCGCGGATGTCATAGGCCTTGAAGCTGGAAGCGCTGACGTGCATGATGAGGCGGGGTGCTGTGGTGCAGCGATTGTAGGGACCGCCTCAGGCCCGCCTCAAGCGGAGAGCGCGCGCATCTCCGCGTACAGGTCGGCCTTGCCCTCGAAGCCGATGCCGACGAGCTCGGGCAGGCGCACGATGCTGTCGTCGACCTTGACGCCGTCCGGAAAGCCGCCGTAGGGCTGGAACAGGTCCGGGTACGACTCGTTGCCGCCCAGCCCGAGGCCGGCCGCGATCATCAGCGACATCTGGTGGCCGCCGTGCGGGACGCAGCGCGAGGGCGACCAGCCGTGCTCCTTCAGCATCTCCAGCGTGCGCAGGTACTCGACCAGGCCGTAGCTGAGCGCGCAGTCGAACTGCAGATAGTCGCGGTCCGGGCGCATGCCGCCGTAGCGGATCAGGTTGCGCGCGTCCTGCATCGAGAACAGGTTCTCGCCGGTCGCCATCGGCTTCGCGTAGTGGTTCGCGAGCTCGGCCTGCAGCGCGTAGTCGAGCGGGTCGCCGGCCTCCTCGTACCAGAACAGGTCGTACTGCGCCAACGCCTTCGCGTACTCGATCGAGGTCGGCAAGTCGAAGCGGCCGTTCGCATCGACCGCGAGCTTCTGGCCCGGGCCGAGCAGGCGCAGAACCGCCTCGATGCGCTTGCAGTCGTCCGCCAGCGACGCGCCGCCGATCTTCTTCTTCACGACCGAATAGCCGCGATCGAGGTAGCCGCGCATCTCGCGCTCCAGCCCTTCGAGACCCTGCCCCGGCCAGTAGTAGCCGCCCGCGGCGTAGACGAACACGTCGCGGTTCGGCGTGCCGTTGCCGTAGCGGTTCGCCAGCAGTTGGTACAGCGGCAAGCCCTCGATCTTCGCGACCGCATCCCAGACCGCCATGTCGATCGTGCCGACCGCGACCGAGCGCTCGCCGTGGCCGCCGGGCTTCTCGTTCGTCATCATCGTCGACCAGACCTGGTGCGGGCTCAGGATGCCACGCTCGTCGAGCAGCGTCTCGGGCGCCGCTTCGAGCACGCGCGGGATGAAGCGCTCGCGCATCAGCGCGCCCTGGCCGTAGCGGCCGTTCGAATTGAAGCCGTAGCCGACGACCGGTTTACCCTCGCGGATCACGTCGGTGATCACCGCCACCAGGCTCAGCGTCATCTTCGAGAAGTCGATGTAGGCGTTGCGGATGTTGGACTTGATCGGTTGCGTGATTTCGCGGATTTCGACGATCTTCATGGCCTTGTCTTCCTCGTGAACAATGGGTGGATGAACGAATCATCGGCGCTCGCGACGCACAATGCCAATGCCCGATTTTTCGGGTCTGATGCCGCCAAGGCACCGCGATGAACCTGACCTGGCTCGAAGACTTCCTGGCACTCGCCGCGAGCGGCAATTTTTCGCGCGCCGCCGACGAGCGCCACATGACGCAGCCGGCGTTCAGCCGCCGCATCCGTGCGCTGGAGGAATGGCTGGATGTCGCGCTGTTCGACCGCAGCAGCCAGCCGGCGACGCTGACCGACGCCGGCCGCTGGTTCCTCGACGTCGCGCAGGACACGCTGACCCGCGTCGCGCGGCTGCCCGACGCGGCGCGCGCGGTTGCCTCGGCGACCTCGGCGACCTTGCGCTTCGCCGCGACGCACGCGCTCTCGCTGACCTTTCTTCCCGCCTGGCTGCGCGGGCTGGAGGCCCACACGCCGATCGGCCCGATCCAGCTCGTCTCCGACGTGCTGCAGCACTGCGAGGCGCTGATGCAGCAGGGCCGCGCGCAGTTCATGCTGTGCCACGCGCACGAACGCGTGCCGGGCCGGCTCGACCCGCTCGCATTCAAATCGCTGGCGGTCGGCACCGACGCGCTGATCCCGGTCAGCGCGCCGGATTCACGCGGCAAGCCGCGGCACACGCTGAAAGGCGCGCGGGTGCCGCTGCTCGAGTACAGCGCCGAATCCGGCCTCGGCCGCCTGGTGCGCGCGCTGCGCGGGCCCGCGCTGGGCGGGATCGGCGCACAGGTTCAGCTGGAGCCGGTCTTCACCGCCCACCTCGCGACGGTGCTGCGCACGATGGCGCTGCATGGCCGCGGCATCGCGTGGCTGCCGCACAGCCTGATCGAAGAGGACCTGCAGCAGCGGCGCCTGGTCCAAGCCGCCGGCGCGGCCGCCCAGATCGTGCTCGAGATCCGGCTGTTCAGGCGCGCGGCGGGCGAGCCGCCCGCGGCCGAAGCGTTCTGGGATGCGGTGCTGCGCGATGACGGCCGCCGCGACGCCGCGCTCAGGCCTTGAAGAACGCGAGCAGGTCCGGGTTGATCAGCTGCGGGTGCGTCGCCGGCATGCCGTGCGGCAGGCCGGGATAGACTTTCAGCGTGCCCTGCTTCAGCAGCTTGATCGCGATCAACGCGGAGTCTGCGATCGGCACGATCTGGTCGTCGTCGCCGTGCATCACCAGCATCGGGATGTCGATCGCCTTCAGGTCGTCGGTCTGGTCGGTCTCGGACAGCGCCTTGACGCACTCGTAGTGGCTCAGGGCCGAGCCCATCATGCCCTGCAGCCACCAGTGCTGGCGGAGCCCTTCGGAGACCGTCGTGCCCGGCCGGTTGTAGCCGTAGAACGGCATCGTGATATCGCGGTAAAACTCGGCGCGGTTGCCCGCGACGCCGGCGCGCAGGCCGTCGAAGACCTCCATCGGCAGGCCGCCGGGGTTGGATTCGGTCTTCAGCATCAGCGGCGTGATCGCGCTGATCAGCACTCCCTTCGCGGCCCGCTTCGTGCCGTGGCGCGCGAGGTAGCGCGCCACCTCGCCGCCGCCGGTCGAGTGGCCGACATGGATCGCGTTCTTCAGGTCGAGCGCCTCGGTGAGCGTGGCCAGGTCGTCGGCGTAGGTGTTCATGTCGTTGCCGAGCGCCGTCTGCGTCGAGCGGCCATGGCCGCGCCGGTCGTGCGCGATCACGCGGTAGCCGCGCTGGGCAAAGTACAGCATCTGGTTGTCCCAGTCGTCCGCCGACAAAGGCCAGCCGTGCGAGAAGACAATGGGCTGGCCGCTGCCCCAGTCCTTGTAGAAGATCTGCGTGCCGTCCTGCGTGGTGATCGTGCTCATGGGTGGATTCCTCGGGCTGGAAGTGACGCCGATCGACGGCGCGGCAGCGGTCGCTGCGGGTCGAAGACTAGCGCACAAGCTGAGCATGAACCAGTAGAAAACGCCCGCGGTTCGATTTGAGCCCTCGGCTACCGAATCAAGGTCATCCCCGCCGTCTTCGAAGCACCGACGTCGAACGCAGTGAACGCTCTACCCTGAACGACGTCGGCGACCCGCGTCCCGAGCCGAGCGCAGGCAGACGTAGCGAACGACCGCTATGCGCGGCCGTGAGCCGACCTCAATTCGCCTGCGACAACTGCTCGAGGATCGCCGGGTTCTCCAAGGTCGAGG
Source organism: Burkholderiaceae bacterium (assembly GCA_036500445.1). Lineage (GTDB taxonomy): Bacteria > Pseudomonadota > Gammaproteobacteria > Burkholderiales > Burkholderiaceae_C > LMDS01. The sequence continues at coordinate 27,172 of DASYCA010000114.1, forward strand.
TGTCCTGCGTGATCGCCTCGCCCTTCGCGACCGAGCGCAGCAGGCGCCGCATGATCTTGCCCGAGCGCGTCTTCGGCAGGTTGTCGCCGAAGCGGATGTCCTTCGGTTTGGCGATCGGGCCGATCTCCTTGCCGACCCAGTCGCGCAGCTGCTTGGCGATCGCCTTGGCTTCGTCGCCGGTCGGGCGCGCGCGCTTCAACACGACGAAGGCGCAGATCGCCTCGCCGGTCGTGTCGTCCGGCCGGCCGACGACCGCCGCCTCGGCGACCAGCTCGGTGCACGAGACCAGCGCCGATTCGATCTCCATCGTGCCCATCCGGTGGCCCGAAACGTTCAGCACGTCGTCGATGCGGCCGGTGATCGTGAAGTAGCCGGTCGTCGCGTCGCGGATCGCGCCGTCGCCGGCGAGGTAGTAACGGCCCTGGAAGTCGTCCGGGTAATAACTCTTCTTGAAGCGCTCCGGGTCGCCCCAGATCGTGCGGATCATGCTCGGCCAGGGTTTCTTGATCACGAGGATGCCGGCAGTGCCGTTCGGCACGTCGTGGCCGGCCTCGTCGACGATGGCCGCCGCGATGCCGGGGAACGGCAAGGTGCACGAGCCCGGCACCAGCGGCGTCGCGCCCGGCAGCGGCGTGATCACGTGGCCGCCGGTCTCGGTCTGCCAGAAGGTGTCGACGATCGGGCAGCGGCCGCCGCCGATGTGCTGGTGGTACCACTCCCACGCGGCCGGGTTGATCGGCTCGCCGACCGAGCCGAGGATGCGCAAGCTCGTCAGGTCATAGCGGTCCGGATGGACCGCGGCGTTGCCCTCGGCGGCCTTGATCAGCGAGCGGATCGCCGTCGGCGCGGTGTAGAAGATCGTGCACTTGTGGTCCTGGATCATCTTCCAGAACCGGCCCGCGTCCGGGAAGGTGGGCACGCCCTCGAACACGATCTCGGTGCCGCCGAGCGCGAGCGGCCCGTAGGTGATGTAGGTGTGGCCGGTGACCCAGCCGATGTCGGCGGTGCACCAGAACACGTCGTCCGGCTTCAGGTCGAAGGTCCACTTGGTCGTCAGCGCGGCGTGCAGCAGGTAGCCGCCGGTCGAATGCTGCACGCCCTTGGGCTTGCCGGTCGACCCGGAGGTGTAGAGCAGGAACAGCGGGTGCTCGGCGCCGACCCATTCGGGCTCGCAGGTCGCGGCCTGGCCCTTCACTTCGTCGTGCAGCCAGTGGTCGCGGGCGTCGTTCCACGCGATCTTGCCGCCGGTGCGCCGGTAGACGATCACGTTCTCGACCGATTCGCAGCCGGGCAGCGCGAGCGCCTCGTCGACGATCGCCTTCAGCGGCAACTGCTTGCCGCCGCGCAGCTGCTCGTCGGCGGTGATCACCATCACCGCGCCGGTGTCGGCGATGCGGTCGCGCAGCGATTGGGCGGAGAAGCCGCCGAAGACGACCGAATGGGTCGCGCCGATGCGCGCGCAGGCCTGCATCGCGGCCACGCCTTCGACCGACATGCCGAGATAGATGATGACGCGGTCGCCCTTTTTCACGCCGCGCGCCCGCAACGCATTCGCCAGCCGGCAGGTGCGATCGAGCAACTGGCGGTAGGTGACTTTCGTGACCTGGGCGTCGTCGGCCTCGAAGATCAGCGCGACCTTGTCGCCCAGCCCGGCATCGACCTGGCGGTCCAGGCAGTTGTACGAGGCGTTCAGCGTGCCGTCCTCGAACCACTTGAAGAACGGCGCATTCCTCGCGTTCAGGACCTTCGTGAACGGCGTCTTCCAGCTCAGCAGCTCGCGCGCCTGGCGGGCCCAGAAGGCCTCATGGTCCGCCTCCGCCTCGGCGGCCAGGGCCCGGTAGGCCTCCATGCCGGACACGTACGCGCCCTTCATCGCCGCGGCGGACGGGGGATAGACGGGGGTTTCGGATCCACTCATGACCAGTCTCCAGGTTGCCTTGATCTTTGGCCGCGACCATAGGGCTGCCCTCTTACGAAGGCCTTACGGGGCGGCGACCCTACAATTTTGCGACATTGCGCCGCCCTTCGCCGCGCCCGAAGAAAGAACATGACGCCGCACCCCACCCCGCCCCGCAAACTCCGCCCGCTGCCCGGCTTCATCTTCATGAGCCGCTGGCTGCAGGTGCCGCTGTACCTCGGGCTGATCCTGGCGCAGTGCGTCTACGTGTTTCACTTCTGGGTCGAGCTGGTGCACCTGATCGAGGCGGCGTTCGGCAACCAGGCGGCGCTGGCCGCGCTGACCGAGGGCATGGGCTACGTCTTCCCCGACGGCCACGCCCCGAAGCTGACCGAGACCGTGATCATGCTGGCGGTGCTCGCGCTGATCGACGTCGTGATGATCTCCAACCTGCTGATCATGGTGATCGTCGGCGGCTACGAGACCTTCGTCAGCCGGATGGACCTGGAGGGCCACCCCGACGAGCCGGAGTGGCTGAGCCATGTGAACGCGTCGGTGCTGAAGGTCAAGCTCGGTACGGCCATCATCGGCATCAGCTCGATCCACCTGCTGAAGGGCTTCATCAGTGCCGGCAGCATGGACACTGAAGTGCTGAAGTGGCAGACCATCATCCACATCACCTTCCTGTTGTCGGCGATCGCGATCGCCTACACCGACAGGCTGCTGAACGCGGCCAAGGCCGCGCAGCCGCACTGACCATTCGTCGCGGCCGGAACGCGCTGGCGCGGAGGCCCGATCAGGGCGCCGGCGTCTTCGCGATTCGCGTCGCCATCACCGAGACCTCGACCCGACGGTTCGGCAACAGGCACTCCTCGAGTGCGGCACGGTCGAGCTTGGGATCGCGGCACGGCGCGACCTCGATCGCGTCGGCGCGCGCGTGCACCGTCGCCTTCGAGGTGTCGATGCCGTGCGCCTGCAGATAGGCCTTGATCGTGTCGGCCCGCGCGATCGAGAGCTGCAGGTTGTAGCGGCTCTGCCCGGTGTGGTTGGATCGATCGGCGTGGCCGGTCAGCGTGATGGCTTGCACCGTCACGTTGCCGCCGGTGAGTTGCTCGATCAGGTCGTCGAGTTTGTGCTTCGTCAGCGGCCGGACGTTGCCGATGTCGCTGCGATCGAAGTTGAACAGCACGTTCGCGCTGAGCTCGACCTCGGCCGGCGCGGCGGGGGCCGCGACCACCATCGGCTCCACCGGCTCGGGCGCAGGCGTTGACGCGACAGCCGGCGGCAGGCACTGGGCCGCGGCCGCCTGCGCATCGCCGATCCTGTCCTCGGCGATCTGGATGTAGGGCTTGGCATGGCGCCAGCCCTGCTGCTTGAACTCGTTGCCGGCGTGGACCAGCTCGACCTCTCCGCAGGCGCTGAGCTGGGCCGCGCAGAAGTTATCGGGCGACGTGCGCGCCGCCAGCGCCGCGGCCCACAGGTCCTCGCGCAGCCGCGTCGCGTCGTTGACCAGCGGCGTGAGACGGGCCGGGTTGTCCGGGCCGTCGACCGCACCGCCCGCCTGCAGGTACGACGTGATCTTCATCGACTCCTGCAACGCCTGTTCGGGGAAGGCGCTGCGGTCGTTGCGCGTGTACTCGTGGAAGCTCACATCGAGCCAGCACTGCGCCTTCGAGAGGCTGTAGCTCGCGATGCGGTGGTGCCCCGTGTCGTTCAGGGCCTTGATCGCGGCCTGCTGAACTTCGTAGCCCTTGTAGTCGGCGTGGATCGCGGCATCGGTGATGCGCTGCTCGGGCGGCGTCAGCGTCGCCTGGGCCGCGGCGCACAGCGGCAGCGAGAGCCCGGAGAAGATCATCGCGAGACGCGTCAGGACGATAGGCTTGAACATGGTGTGTGGTCTGCAGAAGAAATGATGAGGAGGCGCCGCGCCGCGTCAGCGATCGAGCGCGCGGTTGACGGACTTGTCCGAGCCGGAGAACACGTCCTTGTCGAACTTGAAGCGCAGCCGCAGGTAGACGCCGCGCGCGGTGTAGTCGCTGCTCAGGTCGACGTCGCTGAAGCCGGTTGCGTTGTAGCCGACGCTGAGCCACAGGTTCTCGCGCAGCAGGTAGCCGACCTCGAGGCCCTTCGCGTACTGTCGGGCCACGCCGGTGCCCGAGGCCATCACGCTGCCCATCGCGCCGACGTCCCAGTTCTCGGTCAGGTCGTAGACCACGCGGCCGCTGACCAGCGCCGCGCGGTACGCGTCCCGCGTGCCGCCCTCGTCGTCGGGGAAGCGCTCGACCACCGACTTGGCCGCGAAGCGTGCCGACCACCACCACGGGCGGGTCGGATGCAGCGAGGCCTGGACACTGGCGACATGGACGCGACGGAACGCGTCGTCGCCGTCGATGTTGTTCTCGGTCTTGTACTCGTACTTGGACAGCACGTCGAGGCGGCCGTCGTCGACCGGGCGGTACGCGGTGCCGATCTGGAACCGGTCCTGCCAGCCGTTCGCGCGCACGCCGTGGTTGTCGGTTCGCAGCAGGTAGTTGCGGCCGAGCAGGGTCCAGTCGCGGTCGAGCTTGCGCGCCGCCGCGAGCGTCATCAGGACCGTGTCCTGCTCGCCCAGCGGGACCGTGCCGTCGGCCACCGGCCCGACCGGCACCGTGGCCGACGCGGGCGGTGCATCGAGCCGGCGCCATTCGAGCCGGGCCGAGCCCTTCCACAGCGCCGAGGCGGTGTAGTCGGCGCCCAGCGTCACCGCGGTGGCCGTCTGGCCGTCGCCGGCGAGCAGCTGCAGCCGCTCGACGCCGGTCGTCAGCGTGAGGCCGGGCCAGACGTGCCAGGCGTTGCGCACGCCGGTCGCGATCTGTGCGTCGCGCGCGGTATCGGCATCGCGCAGCCGGTATTCGCTGAAGACGTTGCCGCCTTCCATGTAGCTCGAGTCGACGCCGAACGAGACCGCGTTGCTGCGCTGCGACGCGTCCAGGCTGTAGGCCGAACCGAGGCCGGTCTGCGACTCGCCCCGCAGGTACAGCCGGCTGCGCTCGGCGAGTTGATACGACGCGCCGGCGACCAGCCGTCGCTCGTCGCTGTCGCCGAGCTCGACCAGCCCTTCGAGCGTGATCCGGTCGCTGAGCTTGGCCGTCGCGCCGACATGGCGGTGGTCGCCGACAGGTCGCCTGTCGCCTGCGGCGTCACGCTGCCGTTCAGCACGCTGCTGCCTGCCGTGTTGGCGTTCAGCAGCGACGAACCGGCCTGCCCGCTGAAGCCGCCCGACGAGCTCGGCGCGAAGTACGAGCCCGGCGCCGGGTTGGACGCCAACCCGCTTTGCAGCGTGCCGACGACGCCGTGCTCCTCGATCCGGCGCACGCCGGCCGAGACCTCCAGCGTCTCGCTGACCTTGTACGAAACCCCCGCCGATGCGGTCGCGAGCGTGGCCTCCGCGCTCAGGTCCTGCGTCTTCTGCGCGTCGACCGCGACCGTGACCTTCGGCGCGAGCTTCACGCTCGCCGAGACACCGACCTCCTGCGTGCCGGCGACGGCACTGGACGACGGGTTCGCGAACGTGCTGCCGGTCCGGTTGGCCCAGACGCGGGCATTGGTCGTGTCGTCCTTGTGTTCGAGCTCGACGCGGCCGGCGCGGCCTTCGACCGTGCCCAGGTCCGAGGCTGGCGCGGTCGCAGGAAGCCCGATCGTCGTCAGCGAAGGCACGGCCTCGGTGCGTGCGACCTCGGCGATCAAGGTGGTGTGCTCGCCGAGCCTGGCCGCGATGTTGCCGCTGACGAGGCGGAACGGCGCGTCCGGGTTGCGATCGTCGACGACGCTGCCGCCGGCCACCACGTGGCTGCCGAGGTTCGCTTCGCCGTCGACGCCGCCGAGCCAGTACGGCGAGCCGCCCTGGTCGACCTCGTAGGTGATGCGCAGCGTCACCGGGTTGCCGTTCGGGTCCAGGCTCGCGATCGGGCGATTCAACAGCACGCGGCCCGAGAACGGCTCGAACACGTAGTCGGTCAGGCGCGTCAGCGGCGTGATCGAGATGATGCGGTTCAGCACGTTCTTGTCGCGCACGATGACCTCGATCGTCTCGGAGTTCTGCAGCCCGGTCGAGTTGTCGACCGCGAAGGGCCCGGAGGTCCCGTTCGCGGCCCACTCCTGCACCAATTGCTTCAGCGTGTCGCGCGTGACGAGGCCGTTGACGAAGCCGAGCTCGTTCTCGGCGTGCCCGCGCACGCCGGTCGAGCTGCGGTTGTAGGCGCCCAGGCGGCGCAGCTTGGAGCCGGCGACCAGACCCGTTCCGGCGGCCTGGCTGAAGCCCTCGGTGGTCGTGAAGTCGCCGTACATCAGGAAGCTGTGGTCCTGGTCCAGGCGCACGTACAGCTTGCTCGCCGAGGTCGCCTCGAACGCGGTCGTCGACGCGTCGCCATAGACCGGGTAGTACTCCTCGGGCTGGACCTGGCTGAGCAGCGCGGTCTGCGGCGGCTTGTCCGAGTCGTAGGCCAGCGTCAGCAGCGCGTCGCCCTTGATCTTGCCCTTCAGAAAGACCGCGCCGCGCGCGCCGACCGTCCCCTCGCCGTCGTGGAACGAGCGGCTCCAGGCGCGCAGGCTCTGCTCGAAGCCGTCGTCGGTGCCGGCCTGCACGACGTTGGCGTCGTACTGGCGCCGGTTCATGCCGATCACGCCCTCGGCCAGGCCGGCGACGATCATCTCGCGCAGGTCGGGCGTGAAGCTGAGCACGCCGGTGACCTCGGCCGAACCGGCGGTCAGGCGCAGCTTCACGTCCTGCGGCGCGGAGGGCGCGAGCAGGCTGAAGCTGGCGCTGCCGTTCTCGACCTTCAATTGCGTGCCGGGCACGTTCTTATCGGCGTCGTGGCGACCGGGGCCGAACTCGTCGGTGCCGGCGCCTGCCAGTTGCAGGCGCCCGCCGGAGTTCTCGATCGTCAGCAGCACCGCGCCCTTGAGCGGCTCGCCGCGGCGGTCCAGCACCGTGACGGTGAGCTGGACCGGCGTCACGCCGTCGGCCGGCGCGACGCCGCGGGACGCCGACAGGATCAATTGGCCGACCTGGGCGTTCGCCGCGTACGCGGTGTCGAACACGACGCGCGGCGCCGGTTCACTGGGTTGCAGGCTCACGGCGGGCTGGTAGCGGCCCGGGTCGGCGGCGGCCTGCTGCGACCAGGCGGAGTGCGAACACGCGGCCAGTGCGAGCACCAGCAGGCGCTTGCGCGGCAGCGGCGCGCGCTTCGCCGGCGAATGGGGCACCGGGCTGCGGGAGAGGTGAGTGGAGTTCATGGTCGCACTCACCGAGGCTTCACCGCGCGCTGGTCGGCGCCGTCGGTCGCCTGCTGCGGCGCCGTCACCGGCTTGCCGACGAACTTCAGTGCCTGACCGCCCTTCTTCTCGGTCGCCGGCGCGTTCACCTCGCCCTGCGTGCGGCGCGCCTTGACCTGCTCGAGCACGGTCGCCGAGGCGGATCCTTCGATGAAGTCGGCACGCTGCAGGCTGCCGTTCGTCAGGTCGATGAACAGGCTTCCCGCGTCGCCCGCGTTGCGGTTGCTGCTGGTCGTCAGCCGGCTGCCGCGCGGCAGCGTGGTCTGGTCGACCACGATCACGTGCGTCATCGGCGCAAGGCTGCAGCGGCTGTACTTGCCTTCGACGTCGGTCGTGATCGCGGCACCGTCCTCCATGTACAGGCGCACCCCGGGGATGCCGAGCTCCTCCGGGTCCTTGACGTGGTTGTTGTTGGCGTCGACGAAGACGCGCCCGACGATGCAGCCGTCGGTCGTGAACACGCCGCCGGTGACGGTGACCGCGTAGCGCGCCTCGTTCGAGCATTGCGCCGCCTTGGCGTTGCAGTCGACGTTGGCGCCGATCGACGCGCGGGCGCGGTTGATCCCCGAGCCCTCCATGCTGCCGACGCCGGCGCGGATGCGGTAGTACAGCGTGACCTGCCCCGCGGCCGGCAGCGCGCCAACCTCGAAGCGCAGCACGCTGCCCGGCGCGCCGGCCGGATCGGCGATGCGCGTCGTGCCGACCATCGCGGTCCCGGCGATGTAGCGAAAGCCCGCCGGCAAGGTGTCGACGACCTCGACCGCTGCGAGCGTGTTGCCGCCGTGGTCGGTGCGCTGGATCGTGATCGCGTAGCGCAGCGAGTCGCCGAGCTCGACGCTGCGGTGGTCGCCGGTCTTCGCGATCACGAGGCCGGCCGGCAAGGCCGGATCGAGCGGGATCTGGTTGTCGACCACGTCCGGGCCCAGCGCCGGGTCCAGGTGCAGGGTCAGGTAGTACGGCGTCGGCTGGCCGACCGGCGGCGGGCCGGCCTGCTGCTGCACCACGCAGACGCCGGCGATCGACGCGAGGCAGCCGACCGGCGCGTGCAAGGTGCCGGTCTGCGCCGGGATCAGCGTGCTGAGCGCGTAGCTGCCCGGCGGCGTCACCTTCAACCGGTAATCGGCCGCGCCGGCGCAGCCCGCGGGCACCGGGTTCATCAACACGAACGAGTAGCCGCCGTCGACGTCGCCGAGCACGCCGACCGCGGTCTGCACGCTGGTCGCGCCGCCGACCACGCAGCGGGCCGACACGGTCGAGCCATCGGCGTTCTGCAGCGTGACCGTCGCGCCGGCCACCGGCAGGCGGGTGATGCTGTCGTAGACGACGCCGTTCGGGTCCAGCGGCAGGCTCTGGTGGGTCCGCAGCGTCGAGCCGGAGGCGGCCGTGTAGCCGAGCGTCAGGTTCTGGATCTCGCCGCCGGCGACCACGCCGGTCGTCGAGGCCGCGCTCGGGTCGTTGCCGCCGGCCGGGTCATTGGACAGCGGCCGGCCGTAGTACGCGCCGCTCGCCGGATCCTTGAAGCGCACGCCGTAGCCGCTGCCGGGAACGAGACCGGAGACGGTGTAGTTGCCGCTCGAATCGGTCGTGCCGGTCGCCTGCAGCACACCGCCGTGCAAGACTTCGACGACGAAGCCGCTCTTCGGAATGTCGCCGGCATCGAAGATCCGGTCGTGGTTCAGGTCGAGCCAGACCTGGCCGGTGACGGACGCGGCCTGCTGGATCGGCGTCGGGTCGGCGAAGCTGTCGTTGCCGGTCGCGGTCGAGGGCTCGCCGCCGCCGATCACGACCACGTTGTTGACGAAATTGCTGCCCGCGCAGACGCCGGCCGAATCCGGCGCCGCGCACAGGCCCGCGCCGACGTTGACCGACAGCGTGATCGCGTTGGCGTTGTCGGCGCCCGGGGCGATCGCGGTGCCGCTGCTGCAGCTCGCGCGGTGGCTGCCGACCACCGTCGTGCTGCAATCCCAGCCGTTGCCGACCGGCAGCGCGGCAATCGTCATGCCGGCCGGCAGCGTGTCGACGACGACATAGCTGCCGCTGGTGGCCAGCGAGCCCGCATTGCTCGCGACGATCCGGTAGCTGCCCGGGTTGCGCTCGGTGAAGGTTGCAGGCAGGTGGGTCTTGCGGACCGTGAGGTCGGGTCCGCCTTGCAGGATCACGATCACGGTCGCGGTGTCGCAGGCGATCGTGCCGGGCGCCTTGGTGCAGATCCGGTACGTGACGGTGTAGGTGCCGGGCGCCGCGCCGCTCGGCACGACCAGGGCGCCGGTGCTCGGATCGATCGTCGTCGCGGACGGCAGGCCGCCCGGGTTCACGATCGACGACGTCACCAGCAATGGGGCGACCGGGTTGCCGCCCAGCGTGTCGTTGCCGTACAGCGGCACGTTGCCGCCCGTCACGGGCAGCGTCGCGGCCGGGTCGTTGACGGCATCGATCACCGGGACGACGGCCGAGGCGTTGTCGTTCGCGAGGTTGGTCTCGTTGGTCGCGCTGGTCGTGCCGGTCAGCGCCAGTTGGCCGTTGGGCGGTGCGATCGCGCTGACCGGACAGCTCAGCGTCGCGCCCGGGGGCAGGCTCGCGGCGCTGCCGGCGCTCGCGACGCAAACGCCGGTCAGCGTGACGCCGGGGCCCGGAACGCAGGTTGCCGCAATCGCGTTCGCCGCCGCGCTGGCCGCGTTGGTGCAGACCAGCGCGCCGGTCACCGTCGCGCCGGGCGCGGCCGCAGCCGGCAGGCCGGTGTAGGCCGCGCTCATGTCCGGCGCGATGCCGGTGACCGTGATCTGCAGGGTGGCGGTGTCGCAGGCCGCGGGCGTCGCGGCCGGTGCGGCGCAGAGTCGGTAGGTGATGGTGTAGCTGCCGGTCGGCGTGCTGTTCGGAACGATCAGCTTGCCGGCCGCATCGATGGTTGCGCCGGTCAGGCCGCCGTTGTTGCTCAGCGTCGGGACCGAGACGTTGCTCCCGATCACCGCGGCAGCCGCGCCGACGGTGTCGTTGGCGATCAGCGGGTAAGAGGTCGTGCCGCTGGGCGCTTGCGCCAGCGTCGCGGCCGCATCGTCGACCGCGTCGACGATCGGCAGCGGCGTGCTGACGCTGTTGTTGCCGCCGGTCGTGAGGCCGCCGTCGGTGTCGTTGGTCGCGCCGGTGACGCCGGTCACGGTGATGGACGTCGCCGCGCTGTCCGAGCCGCCCGGCGTGCCCGGTGCGGTGAAGCTGATCGGGCAGGTCAAGGTGCCGCCGGCCAGGACATTGGCGAGCGAGCTGCCGGCGCTGGCGACGCAGCTGCCGACGCTCACGGGGACGTTCAGGTTGGTGCTGTCCTTGGCAGTCGCGCTGCAGATCGCCGCGGCCGCGGTCGCGGGGCCGGCGTTGGTGCAGGTCAGAACGCCGCTGACGGCGGCACCCGGTGCGATCGCCGTCGGCAGCGCGCTCAGCGCCGGGCTCATGTCGGCCGGAACGGCGAGAGTCGTCGGCGTCGGCGACGTCGTGGTGTCGTGCGTCGCCGGCGGGGTCGTCGCGTTGGTCGAGGTGTCGGTCGCCTGCGGGCCGGTGCCGGTGCCGCCCGGCGTGCCCGGCGGCGTCGTGTACGAGGTCGCGCTGGCCGAGTTGCAGTACTGGTTCGCGAGCTTGGGGGTGCAGGTCGAGCCGGCCGCGTTGTTCAGCGCGACGGCGTTGACGACGCGCGCGGTGAATGCGATCGTGCAGGTCTCGCCGGGCCTGATCGTGCCGCTGCCGGCCAGCAGGTTCGTCGAGGTCGTGCCGTTGAACAAGGGGTACGGGCTGCAGCTGCTGCCGCCACCGGCGCTCGCCGTCAGGCCGGCGATGCTCGCGACGTTCGCCGCGCCGCCATAAACGGCCGCCAGGTCGTCCACGATTTGCACGTTGGTGTCGTCCGACGCTCCGGTGTTCTTGACCACCAGCGTGTAGGCCACGTCATACGTGTTCGGCGGCCCGCCGACCGCCACCGGCGCCGCGGCACTCTTGACGATGTCGATCAGCGGCGCGCTCGTGACGACGACCGCCACGGCCTGGGCGGTGACGGCCAGCGCGCCGACGTCGGAGCGGCCGGTGAAGTAGTTCCAGTAGGTATTGCCGACCGCGTTGCCCGCGGGCGCCAGAGTCAGCGACAGACTGCGCGCCGCGGCACCGATCGGAAACGCCCCGCCCTTGGCGCGAATCGCCGTCACGGCGGCCGGGCAGACGTTGCCGGGGCAGGCGGTCCACGGCGTCGAGTTCGGCACCGTGTTGGCCGTACACGAGGCCCCGACGTTGAGGCCCCCGTTCGACTGGCAGCCCGCGTCCGCGTTGATCGTCGCCGGCGCGGCGGTCGCGTAGAAGAAGTTTTCGCCGTTCGCACCGGTCAGGCTCGCCAGCGACAGCGTGCCGGCGTAGCTGCTCGCCGGCGAGTTGGTCGCGGCCGGCAGCACGTCGATGAAATCGGTCGACGCGATCGCGGTCGCGCCGGTGTTGTTGTAGCTCAGCAGGTAGCTGATCGGGTCGTTGGGGTGCACCGTCGGCGACAACGGCGTCTTGACCACCGACAGCCCGCCCGGGTTGGAGATCGTCAGGTCGCGCTCCCAACTGCGCAGCGCGGCGTCCGAGCGGTCCAGATCGGACGAGACGACGACGCGGTTCGCCAGCGGCGTCTGGTCCACCACCAGCGGGCTGACGACGGTGTTCAACGTGATCGGCGCGATCGCGGTGTTGGGCGTGACGGCCCCCAGGTTCCAGGTGATCGTCGTCGTGCCGTCGGCGTTGACGACCACGCCGGCCGGCGCGATCGAGGCGCTGCCGGCGACATAGGCGAGCCCGGCCGGCAAGGTGTCGACCACCGTGACGTGGCTCACCGCCGGCGACGCGAGGCCCGACGTCAGCGTCGGCGACAGGACGAAGCTCACCGTCTGACCCGCGCCCACCACGTGGACGCTGGACGGAACGGTGTCCTTGACGACCCGAACGAGCTCGTTCATCACCGTCACGCGATCGCAACGCGCGTCGCTGCAGTTGAACGGCGACGTGTAGGTGGCGCCGATGGTCCCGCTGCCATGCTGCCAGGCGCTGTCGGGCGAGGCCGGCGACAGCGCCGACGCCCAGTTCGGGATCGTCGTGTCGTTCGGCACGCCGGCCTTGACCGTCAGCGCGACCGTCGCACGAAGGTAGCCGTTGAACGGATCGGTGTTGTCGATCACCCGGACCTTGGTGATCGCCGCATTGCCGCCGGGGACGGCCGTGGTCGTGTTGTACCAGGGGCCGTCGGTGACGTTGTCGCCGGCGGTGCCGCAGGTCGCGTGCGCCGCGTCCGGCAGGTTGGCACTCGCCGCGTACTGGATGATGGGCGTGCGTGCCGGTTGACCGAAGGTGGTGACGTAGTCGACGCCGACCCCGGGCGAGACGTCGCGCACGCTGAGCTTCGTGGCGTCGATCTTGTCGCAGACGATCGCGTTCACGAACGGCTGGTAGCCGGCATTGGTGATGCTGAGCAGCGAATTGAACTGCTGGCCCGGAACGACGATGGACTTGCCGTCGTCGAAGACGGCCTCACCGGGCAGCGGGCCGACGCCCGCGGACACGTTGCTGTAGGCCTTGCCGAAGCCGATGTTGCCGGTCGTCGTGACGACCGTGGCGTCGACGCCCGAGGTCTGGGTCTGGTTGCCGGAGACCGGGTCGATGCTGGCGCCGCTGTTCGACGTCGCCACCATGGCGCTGAACACGTCGGTCGCCGTCGCACTGTGCGCGGGCTGGGCGTTGACGTCGGCGAACGCGTAGAAGATCGTCACGTAGCCGGTGACGACGTAGCCGGGTGGCAGGCCCGCGGCCCCATTCGCCGCGGTGTCGGGATAGCCGGCGCCGGAGGTGTCGGCCCCTGCGATCGAGATCGAAATCGGCGTGCCGGGGCCGCCCGGCTGCGAGCACGTCCAGAGGCCCGAATTGACGACCTGGTTGTGGCCGCCGCCCAGTCCACCGGGCAGCGACCCCGCCGTCGTGGGGCCCGTCTGGGCGCCATTCGCCCCGCTCGTGCTGCCCGAGGGCCCGCAGCCGTCGAGCGTTCCCGCAACCGGGCCGGAGAGCGTGTCGGTGAACGTGATCGCACTCGTCAGCGGCGCCGTCCCCATCGCACCGCCGGCGCCTGCTGCCGCGCGGATGCTGACGTAGGGCGTGACGAACCAGCCCGGGCCCGAGCCGATGCCGGTCGACGAATAGCGCCAGGCGCCGGCGACTTTTGCGAGGTCGTAGATCGGCGCGGCGCTGACCGTGTCGACCGGGGTCGCCGACGGGGTGCCGTCGTCGTTCGAATAGCCGCTCGCGGCCGAGGCGGTCGCCGCGGCGCCGCCCGCGTCGGTGCCGCTCATCGTCACCGAAGGCAGGATCGTCAGCCCGTTCGGCGCCGTCGCCAGCACCCTCATCGTCGGGTTGATGCTGGTCGTGCTGCCGGAGGCGACCGGGCCGATCACGCAGACGAGCGTCTGCAGATCGGCCGAGATCGATGAGCCGGCGCCGCACTGCGGGGGCAAGGCCTGCCACTGCGCGCAGATCGCGGCGGCCCCGCAGGCGGGATGGCCCGGCAGCGTCGACGTGAAGGTCACGTTCGCCGCCGAGACGCCGTTGACGCTGTAGCTCCAGTCGTAGCGAACGAAGTCCAGCGTGCGGACCACGTGGTCCGTGGCCGAGACGTCGAAGCCGGCGCCGGCGCCGGCATCGAACGGCACGGTGCCGGTCGCGCCGCCGGTGCCGAACGTGCCCGGATCGCGCACGATGACCTTCAGGACTTGCGCCTCGGCACTCGACGCCGCGGCGATCCAGAGGAACACGCCGGCGACCGCCGGGCCGAGAAGGCGCCGGAAGGCCCGAAGCATTCCATTCAAGTCGTTCATGTGTGGACCCGTCCCCGTTCTCGCAACCGGCCGCCGGCAGGCGGCAGGCGGCTCCGACGCCGTGGCGCCATGAGGCGCTTTCGGTTGCGAGACCCCCTGCTTGACACAGGGACACATAGGTTGACGTTTCGTCACACGCCGGTGTGCCGAACGTCACCAATGACGAGCACGCCGGCGCCCCATCGCCCGCTCACGCGGGACGTGATCGCGGCGCTCGCCGCGCGCCGACGGCCCCGTCAGCGCGCGACAGCGGCGTCGGCGAGGACCTGCCTGACGGCCACCGACAGGCGCCGCATCTCCAGCGGCTTCGTCACGTAGTGCGCGAAGCCCGCCGCCAGGCCTTGCTCGACGTCGCTCGGCATCGCGTTCGCGCTGACCGCGATGACCGGGATCTTGCGGGTCGCGTCGTGCTCGCGCAGCCGCCGCAGCACCTCGTAGCCGTCCATGTCGGGCAGCTGGATGTCGAGCAGGATCAGGTCGGGCCGCTCGTCGATCGCCATCTGCAGCCCGAGCGCGGGCAGCTCCGCGGTGCTGACGTACAGCCCGCCGATGCGCGCCAGCATCGCCTCCATCAGCAGCAGGTTGACGGGGTTGTCCTCGATGTAGAGCACGCGGCGCAGCCCGGTCTCGTGCAGCGCGCCCGGCACCGTGATGCCGGTCGGCAGGCCCGCGCCGACGCCGAAGCCCAGCGAGGTCGCGCGCGGCAGGCGGATCCAGAACGTGCTGCCCTGCCCGGTCTCGCTTTCCAGCCCGATCTCGCCCTGCATCGCGTCGATCAGGTGCTTGCTGAGCACCAGGCCCAGGCCCGCCCCCTCGACCGGCGTGCCGCCGGCCTCGAGCCGCTCGAAGGCGTGGAACAGGCGCGCCCGCTGCTCCGCGCTCAGGCCCGGTCCGGTGTCGCGGATCGCGATGCGCAGCGTCGCGGCGTCGCCGGTGCAGGCGATGCGCACCTTGCCGCCCGACCGGTTGTACTTGATCGCGTTGGACAGCAGGTTCAGGCAGACCTGCTTCAGCCGCGTGCGGTCGGCGCGCACCAGCGCGTCGGCGACACCCGCTTCGACGTCGAGGTCCAGCGCGATGCGGCTGTCGTGGGCGAGCGGCTGCAGCATCGACAGGCACTCCTGCAGCAGCGGCGCGATCGGCACGACCTCGGGGAAGATGCGCAGCTTGCCGGTCTCGATCTGCGCCAGGTCCAGCACCTCGTTGATCAGGTTCAGCAAATGGCGGCCGCCCTGCAGGATCTCGCCGACCTGCTCGCGCTGCGCCAGCGCCAGCGCCTGCGGCGGCGCGGCCGCGAGCAACTGGCCGAAGCCGAGGATCGCGTTCATCGGCGTGCGCAGCTCGTGCGACATGCTGGAGAGGAACTGCGACTTCGCACGGTTCGCGCGTTCGGCCACGTCCTTCGCGGCGGTCAGCGCGAGCTCGGCCGCCTTGCGCGCGCTGATGTCGATGCCGAACGCGTAGGTGTTGCGCCGCCCGTCGCGGCCGGGCGAGCCGATCGCGTAGGTGACCTGCAGCCAGAGCTCGGCGTGCTGGGCGTTCGCCGGGTAGACGGTCTCCAGCGTGGTCTGCTCGTCGGGCGCCAGCTGCGCCGTCAAGCCGAGCATGCGCTCGAGCCCGGCGTCGCCGAGGACCGCACGCACCGGGCGGCCGATCAGGCTCGCGCGCGGCTGGTCGAACAGCGCCGCGACGCGATCGTTCGCGTAGGTGTAGGTCTGGTCCGGGCCCATCACCGCGATGTAGCCCGGGAAGGCGTCGAGCAGCGCGCGCAGCTCGGCCTGGCCGCTGCGCAGCGCCTCGGCCTGCGCCGCCTCGGCGACGCGCAGCGTCTCGTACTCGCGCACGACGCGGTGGTTGCGGCGCGCCGCCAGGCTCAGGATCAGCAGCATGCTGAGCACCGTGACGCCGAGCAGCCAGTAGGCCGGCTCGGGCTGCGTGAACAGGCGCAGGCTCAGCAGCCCGCAGATCGGCGCGCCGAACAGCAGCGCGGCCGGCAGGTCGAACGCGGTCAGCGCGAAGCTGCACATCATCACGCCGCTCATCACCAGCGTCAGCAGCGCCAGGTGCAGCGGGTCGCTGGCGCCCAGCGGCAGCAGTACGCACAGGCCCCACGCGGTGCCGTGCGCGAGCAGCCCGAGCCGCCAGCGCAGCAGCAGCGCGCGATTCAGCGCGAGCTCGCTGTCGTTGTCACTGCGGCGGCGCGGCGGGAAGCGGCCGATCGCCATGCGCACCACGAAGACCGCGCCCAGCAGCCCGAGCCACAGCGCCAGGCCGCGGGTCGGCACGGCGCCAAACAGCATCGCCGCCAGCGTCAGCGCGGCGATCAGCGAGCCGACGTGCGTCGTCAGCAGGTTCGCGCGGTGCATCGCGACCTTGCGCGCGAGCAGCGCCGCGGTGAGTGCGTCCTCCCGAGCGCCCGGCACGCTGGCCTCACGCGTCATCGTGCGGGCCTCCACAGCAGCGCGGTGCCGAGCAGGCCGGCGATCAGCGAGCCGCCCAGCACGCCGAGCTTGACCTGCGTCTCGTAGCCCGGGTCCTGCCCCGCGAAGGCCAGGCCGCCGATGAACAGGCTCATCGTGAAGCCGATCCCGCACAACACGCAGACGCCGAGGAACTGGCGCGTGCTGGCCTGGGCCGGCAGCTGCGCGCCGGTCAGCTTCATCAGCAGCGCGGCGGCACCGAACACGCCGATCGCCTTGCCGGCGACGAGCCCGAGCGCGATCCCCAGCGGCACGCCGTGCGCGAGGCTGCCGAGCGAGACGCCGGCGAGGTCGACGCCGGCATTGACGAACGCGAACACCGGCAGCACCGCGAACGCGACCCAGGGATGCAGCGCGTGCTCGGCGCTCTCCAGCGGCGAACCGCCGCGGCCGTCCTTCAGCGGGATCGCCAGTGCGGTCGCGACGCCGGCCAGCGTCGCGTGGATGCCCGATTTCAGCACGCAGACCCAGACGATCAGCCCGACCACCACATACGGGCCGATGTGCATGACGCGGGCGCGGTTCAGCGCGAACAGCACCAGGATGCCGGCGCCGGCCGCGAGCAGCATCGGCAGCGACAGCTGGGCGGTGTAGAACAGCGCGATCACGATGATCGCGCCGAGGTCGTCGATGATCGCGACCGCCGTCAGGAAGACCCTCAGCGAGGCCGGCACGCGCGCGCCGAGCAGCATCAGGATGCCGAGCGCGAACGCGATGTCGGTGGCGGTCGGGATCGCCCAGCCGCGCAGCGCGAGCGGGTCGGCGTGGTTCAGCGCCACGTAGATCAGCGCCGGCACGACCATGCCGCCGACCGCGGCGACCGCCGGCAGCGCCGCCTGCCTGACCGAGGCCAGCTCGCCGCCCAGCACCTCGCGCTTGATCTCCAGGCCGACGACGAAGAAGAAGACCGCCATCCACAGGTCGTTGACCCACAGCAGCAGCGGCTTGGCCAGCACCAGCGCGTCGCCGAACAGGCGGACCTCGCCGCGCAGCGCGATGAACTCGCGGTAGGCCGGGCCGAACGCGGAGTTGCTGACGAGCAGCGCGACGACGGCGGCCAGCGCGAGCACGACCCCGCCGGCCGACTCGGAAGCAATGAAACGCCGAATGCTGCTGATCACATCGAAAGCCCTGGTTCAGTAAACTTCGACCTCGCGGCCTGCCCGCATTGTTCCTCAGCTTAGGCCCTGACCGAGACCCTTCCCATGCCAACGACCGCCACGACCACGATTCGTTACACCGACCTCGTCGAGAGTGTTGCCGGCGCGCTGCAGTACATCTCGTACTACCACCCCGCCGACTTCATCCAGCACCTGGCCCGCGCCTACGCCGCGGAGCAAAGCCCCGCCGCGAAGGACGCGATCGCGCAGATCCTGACCAACTCGAAGATGTGCGCCGAGGGCCGGCGCCCGATCTGCCAGGACACCGGCATCGTCAACGTGTTCCTGAAAATCGGCATGGACGTGCGTTTCGAGGGCTTCAAGGGCAGCATCGAGGACGCCGTCAACGACGGCGTGCGCCAGGGCTACCTGTACCCGGACAACGTGCTGCGCGCCAGCATCGTCGCCGACCCGCACTTCGAGCGCAAGAACACGAAGGACAACACCCCCGCGGTCGTGCACATGACGCTCGTGCCCGGCAACACGGTGGACGTGCAGGTCGCGGCCAAGGGCGGCGGCAGCGAGAACAAGAGCAAGTTCGTGATGATGAACCCGAGCGATTCGCTGGTCGACTGGGTCATGAAGACGGTGCCGACGATGGGCGCGGGCTGGTGCCCGCCCGGCATGCTCGGGATCGGCATCGGCGGCACCGCCGAGCGCGCGATGCTGATCGCCAAGCAGAACCTGATGGAGGACATCGACATGTACGAGCTGAAGCAACGCGGCCCGAAGAACAAGGTCGAGGAGCTGCGCATCGAGCTGTGCGACAAGATCAACGCGCTGGGCATCGGCGCGCAGGGCCTGGGCGGCCTCACGACGGTGCTGGACGTCAAGATCGCGATGCACCCGACGCATGCGGCGAGCAAGCCGGTCGCGATGATCCCGAACTGCGCGGCCACGCGCCACGCCCACTTCGTGCTCGACGGGTCGGGGGCCGCTTACCTGGAGCCGCCGAGCCTGGACCTCTGGCCCGACGTCAAGTGGGCGCCCGACTACAACAAGTCGAAGAAGGTGGACCTGAACACGCTGACCAAGGAAGAGGTCGCGTCGTGGAAGCCGGGCGACACGCTGCTGCTGAGCGGCAAGATGCTGACCGGCCGCGACGCCGCGCACAAGCGCATCCAGGACATGCTCGCGAAGGGCGAAAAGCTGCCGGTCGCCTTCACGAACCGCGTGATCTACTACGTCGGCCCGGTCGATCCGGTGCGCGACGAGGCGGTCGGCCCGGCCGGCCCGACGACCGCAACCCGGATGGACAAGTTCACCGAGATGATGCTCGCCGAGACCGGGCTGATCGGCATGATCGGCAAGGCCGAGCGCGGGCCGGTCGCGATCGAGGCGATCAAGAAGCACAAGAGCGCCTACCTGATGGCCGTCGGCGGCGCGGCCTACCTCGTCTCGAAGGCGATCAACCACGCGACCGTGGTCGGCTTCGCCGACCTCGGCATGGAGGCGATCTACGAGTTCGACGTGCAGGACATGCCGGTCACGGTCGCGGTCGATTCCACGGGCACTTCCGTCCACAGCACCGGCCCGGCCGACTGGTCGAAGAAGATT
>DASYCA010000115.1:0-6422 GCA_036500445.1 Burkholderiaceae bacterium
GGCGCTTCCCGCCCGCGCCGCCGACGCGGCCGCGGCGGCGCCGGCCGCGGCCGCCAGCGCGCCCGCCGCTGCCGCGAGCGCAGTCCCGCCTGCTGCGCCGGCCAACGACGAACGCCTGCAGATCACCGAGCCCTACCTGGAGCTGCACACCGGCCCGGGCCGCGGCTACCCGGTCTTCTTCGTCGCCGGGCGCGACGAGTGGATCACGATCGAGCTGCGCCACACCGACTGGTACAAGGTCCGCACCGAAGGCGGCAAGGTCGGCTGGGTCAACCGCGGCCAGCTCGAATCGACGCTGACCGCGGCCGGCTCGCGCAAGAGCTTTCGCGACATCCTGCTCGACGACTACCTGACGCGCCGCGTGCAGCTCGGCGCCGCCTGGGGCCACTTCAAGTCCGAGCCGATGCTCAAGCTCTTCACGAGCTACCGGCTGTCGGAGACGCTCAGCGTCGAAGGCACGATCGGGCAGGTCCAGGGCGCGTTCTCGGGGACCGACTTCTGGCACATCAATTTGGTCTCCGAGCCCTGGTCGGACCAGCGCCTGTCGCCGTTCTTCGGAATCGGCTTCGGCAAGTTCAAGAACTTCCCGAACCAGAGCCTGGTCGGGGCGCAGACGACCGACGCGAAGCTGGCCGACGGCATCGTCGGCGTGCGCTACCACCTGACCGACCGCTTCGTGCTGCAGGCCGACTACGCGCTGTACACCGCCTTCGTTGCCGACACCCACAGCGCCGAATACCGCGCGTTCACGCTCGGCATCTCGTTCTTCTTCTAAGTCTTCAAGACCAAGGCCCCTCATGACGAACAACAACTCCAACATGATCCCCCGCCTCGTGCTGGCCGCTGCGCTGGCCGCCGCCGGCAGCGCGGCGTTCGCGGCCGACCCGGCGCCCGCGCAGACCGACCAGGTCGTCGTCCCCGAGGTCGACCGGCGCGACATCGGCGTGCCGAAATTCCCCTCCAAGGACTTCGAGATCGGCGCGTTCGCCGGCACCTACGCGACCCAGAACTTCGGCTCCAGCGCGGTCGCCGGCGTGCGCCTGGGCTACCACATCACCGAGGACTTCTTCGTCGAAGGCGTCTACGCGCAGACCAAGGTCAGCGACGAATCGTTCCGCCAGATCCTGCCCGGCGGCGTGTTCCCGGACGAGAAGGAAAAGCTCAGCTACTACAACCTGTCGATCGGCTACAACGTGCTGCCCGGCGAGGTCTTCATCGGCGCGAAGCGCGCCAAGCCATCGCAGCTGTACCTGATCGGCGGCGTCGGCAGCACCAAGTTCGACGAGCAGCGCCGCCCGACCTTCAACGTCGGCTTCGGCTACCGCGTCTTCCTGATGGACTCGGTGTCGCTGCAGCTGGACATGCGCGACCACCTGTTCTCGATCGACCTGCTCGGCAAGCGCCAGAGCACCCAGAACCTCGAGCTCACCGGCGGCATCGCCGTCTACTTCTGACCGCGCCGCCGCCATGAAGAACCTGCCCCATCCCTCACCCGAGCACGCGCGCCGCCTCGCGACCGCCGCGCTCGGGCTGGTCGCGCTCGGCCTGGCCTCGCCCGCGGCGCGGGCCGTGATCGCCCCCGCGGCGAGCGCACCCGACTTCACGCTGCGCACGATGAGCGGCCCGAACATGCGCCTGCAGGAGCAGCGCGGCCGGGTCGTGATGATCAACTTCTGGGCCACCTGGTGCGGCCCGTGCCGCCAGGAGATGCCCAAGCTCAACAAGCTGTACCAGAAGTACGGCGACTCCGGCTTCGTGCTGCTCAGCGTCAACGTCGACGACGACACCCGCAACGCCACCGACGTCGCCGCGAAGCTGGGCGTCAGCTTCCCGGTGCTGTGGGACACCGACAAGAAGGTCAGCAAGCTCTACGACCTGAGCACGATGCCCTCGACGGTGCTGATCGACCGCGACGGCAAGGTCCGCTACGTGCACCGCGGCTACCTGGCCGGCTATGAAGACATGTACGAAAAACAGGTCCGGGAGCTCTTGAAGTGACGCGGGCTGCCATCCTTTTCGCGCTGCTGGCGAGCACGCTGCTCGCAGGCTGCGCGATCGAGCCCTGGGTCAAGCCCTATGAGCGCGAGCGCCTGGCCGATCCGATCATGAGCTTCTCGGGCGCGAGCCTGCCCGAGCGGCACCGCGATCACGTGCGCGACGTGCGCGAAGGCGCGCGCGGCGCGACCGGCGTGCAAGGGGGTGGCTGTGGCTGCAACTGAACGCGCCCACTCGCTGCTGCATCGCCTGATGACCGTCCTGGGCGGCCTGCTCGGCGGCGTGTTCGCGACCGGCAACGCGCACGCGCTGGACCTGCCGGCCGACAGCGCCGAGGCGATGCACCACTCCTACAGCGGCGGCGGCGTGACCGCGAACGGCCCGGCGCTGCTGGTGCGCAAGAGCGTCGCCGACCGCGTCTCGCTGAGCGCGTCCTACTACGTCGACTCGGTCAGCAACGCGTCGATCGACGTCGTGACGACCGCCAGCCCCTACCGCGAGACGCGCCACGAGTACAGCTTCGGCGCGGACTACGTCTACCGCGACGCGCAGATCACGCTCGGCATGAACCGCAGCCAGGAGCCCGACTACACCGCGAACCGCTACAGCCTGGACATCACGCAGGAGACCTTCGGCGGCATGACGACGGTGCTGCTCGGCTTCACGCGCGGCGCCGACGACGTCGGCAAGCACAACGCGCCCGAGTTCCACGACACCGCGACGCACTGGCAGTACCGGGTCGGCCTGACGCAGATCCTGACGCCGCGCTGGATCGCGAGCGCGAACTTCGAGGCGATCGCCGACGACGGCTACCTCGGCAGCCCGTACCGCAGCGCCCGCGTGTTCGGCGCCTACGTGCCGGAGCGCAATCCGCGCACGCGGTCCTCGCGCGCGCTGAACTTCCGCGTCAACGGCGACCTCGGTTCGCACGATGCGCTGCACGCGTCGTACCGCTACTTCTGGGACACCTGGGCGATCAAGGCCCACACGCTGGAGGCCGGCTACAGCCGCTACTTCGGTGACCAGTGGCTGGCCGACGCGACCGTGCGCTACTACCGCCAGGGCCACGCCCTCTTCTACAGCGACAACGCGCAGAGCGAGACGACCTACGTGTCGCGCAACCGCCAGCTCAGCACCTTCAACGACATCGGCCTGGGCGGCAAGCTCAGCTACACCTGGAAGAAGGTGCCGGGCAGCTATGAGGTCAAGCTGAACGGCAGCTACGAGTACATCCGCTACAAGTACAGCGACTTCACCGACGTGCGCACCGGCGGGCTCTACGGCTTCAACGCCAGCGTGCTGCAGCTGTACGTGACAGCCACGTTCTAACGGCCACCTTCCCACGGATGCGCACCCCCATGAAACGATTCCTCGAACACTTCACCGTCGCGGCGGTCGCCCTCGTGATCGTCGCGGCGGCCGTCACGCCCGCGCATGCGGCCGATGCCAAGCCGATGCCGGCTGCGGCCGCCACGCCGGCGGCCGCGGCCAGCGCGCCCGACGCCGCGACGCTCGACGGCCGCGTGCAAGGCGTCAAGCACGACGTGATCCAGCTCAACCGCGACCTGCTCGTGCTCGAGGAGGAGCTGCTGTTCCCGGCCAGCACGCAGGTGGCCCTCTTCGTCTCGATGGACGTCGGCAAGATGTTCGAGCTCGACTCGGTGCAGATCAAGCTGGACGACAAGATCGTCTCGAACTACCTGTACACGCCGCTGGAGGTCGCGGCCTTGCACCGCGGCGGCGTGCAGCGCGTGTACCTGGGCAACCTGAAAACCGGCGACCACGAGCTCGTCGCTTACTTCACCGGCAAGGGCCCGCACGACCGCGACTACAAGCGCGGCGCCACGGTGAAATTCGACAAGGGCACCGACCCGAAGTACATCGAGCTGCGCATCAAGGATTCGGAAGCCAAGCTGCAGCCCGAGTTCGACGTCAAGGTCTGGCAGTAAGCCCGCCGCGATGCACCTGAGTTCTCACCACGCCCCCTGGCGCCGCGCGGCTCTCGCCGCGGCGAGCGCGCTCGCCGTGGCGTCCGCACTCGCGGCCGGCCCGGCCGACGCGGCCGAGCTGCCCGAGCCGACCCACGAGATCAAGGCGCCGCACTACGGCGACACGCTGTTCCAGTTCTTCCAGGACCACTACTTCAGCGCGATCACGAACCTGATGGTCTCGCAGAACTTCGAGCGCATCGGCGCGCACGCCGACGAGGCCGAGGTGCTGCGCGGCGGCATGCTGCTGTCCTACGGCATGCATGACGAGGCCGGCGCGATCTTCGCGCAGCTGATCGAGAAGGGCGCGAGCCCGAAGGTGCGCGACCGCGCCTGGTTCTACCTCGCGAAGATCCGCTACCAGCGCGGCGCGCTGCCGCAGGCCGAGGAGGCGCTCGCGCACGTCGAGAACCACCTGCCGGCCGATCTCGAGCAAGAACGCGCGCTGCTGAAGGCGACGCTGCTGATGGCACGCGACGACTACCCCGGCGCCGCGGCGGCGCTCGCCACGGTCGATTCGAAGGCGCCCGGCGCGCGCTATGTGCGCTACAACCTCGGCGTCGCGCTGATTCGCGCCGGCGACATCCCCGCCGGCACCGCGGCGCTGGACGCGCTCGGCCGCGCCCCGGCCGAGGACGAGGAATACCGCAGCCTGCGCGACCGCGCGAACGTCGCGCTCGGCTACGCCGCGCTCGCGAACAAGCAGCCGAAGGAGGCGCGCGGCTACCTCGAGCGCGTGCGGCTGCAAGGCATGCAGTCCAACAAGGCGCTGCTCGGCTTCGGCTGGGCCGCGGACTCGCTCGAAGATCCGAAGCTCGCACTCGTGCCCTGGCTCGAACTTGCGCAGCGCGACGTCGGCGATTCGGCCGCGCTGGAGGCCCAGATCGCGGTGCCCTACGCGTACGCCGAACTCGGCGCCTTCGGCCAGGCGGCCGAGCGCTACAACGATGCGATCAACGTGTTCGAGCGCGAGCGCGGTGACCTCGACGAATCGATCGCCGCGGTCCGCTCGGGCAAGCTGATCGACGCGCTGCTGGAACGCAACCCCGGCGACGAGATGGGCTGGTTCCAGCGCCTGGACGATCTGCCGGAGCTGCCGCACCCGAGCCAGCTGACGCCGGTGATCGCGCAGCACGCGTTCCAGGAGGCGTTCAAGAATTATCGGGACCTGCGCTTCCTGACGAAGAACCTGGAGGAGTGGCACGACAAGCTCGGCACTTTCAGCGACATGCTCGAAACGCGCCGCAAGGCCTACGCCGAGCGTCTGCCTGCGGTGCGCACCCAGGCCGGCCAGGTCAATCTCGAGGCGCTGCAACAACGCCGCGACAAGGTGGCGGCCGAGATCGCCGCCGGCGACACGAACGCCGACGGCGTCGCGTTCGCCGATGCGAGACAGGTCGAACTGATGGCGGTGATCGAGCGCGCGCGCGCCTCGCTCGCGGCCGCAGCACCGTCGCCCGAGACCGATCGTGCCCGCGAGCGCCTGCGCCTCGCGTCCGGCGCGCTGACCTGGAACCTCGCCGCCGACTACCCGGCGCGCGTGTGGGACGAGAAAAAAGAATTGACGACGATCGATGCCCGTTTGACCGAGGCGCGTGCGCGCGACACCGCGCTGGCCCAGGCGCAGCGCGACGAGCCGGCGCGCTTCGAGGCCTTCGGCAAGCGCATCCAGATGCTGGACCCGCGCCTGCTCAAGCTGATGCCCCAGGTCGCCGCGCTGACGCGCGAGCAGCAGGGCGTCGTCCAGGAAATCGCCGTCGCCGAACTGACGCGCCAGAAGGAGCGCCTCGCGGGCTACGCGACCCAGGCGCGCTTTGCGGTCGCGCAGCTCTACGACCATGCGAACGTCAAGAAGGAGGCCGACCGTGCCGCGCCTTGATCCGCGTTCGCGATGCGCCACTCCATCGGCCTTGCTGCTCGCGCTGCTGCTCAGCGCCTGCGGCACGACCCGCGGCACGCCCGACAACGAGCCGACGCTCAAAACGCTGGCCGGCCGCAACGTGAAGGTCGAGAAGGACGGCGCGGTCGTCGCGACCGACCAACAGGCGATCGAGGCCTACAACCAGTTCCTCGCGATCACGCCGAAGTCGGCCCCGAACGCGCCGCAGCGCGCCGAGGCCATGCGCCGTATCGGCGACCTCGAGATGAACGTCGCCGAGGACGCGCCCGACCCGCCTTCCACCGGCCCCGACTACCGCGCCGCGATCAAGCGCTACCAGGACTTTCTGGCCGCCTACCCGAGCGACCCGGGCAACGACCGCGTGCTCTACCAGCTCGCCCGCGCCTATGAACAAGGCGGCGATCTGCCGACCGCGCTGAAGACGCTGGACCGCCTCGTGAAGGACTACCCGGCGACCCGCTACAAGGAAGAGGCGCAGTTTCGCCGCGGCGAGCTGTTGTTCAACGCACGCGACTACCCGAACGCCGAAAAGGCCTACA
>DASYCA010000116.1:0-11845 GCA_036500445.1 Burkholderiaceae bacterium
CGTTCGCGAACCAGCCGGGCAGCGGGCTGCATTTTCATGTCTCGCTGTGGGAAGGATCGCGCGGCCTGTTCGACGACGGCGGCGGCGACCTGTCCGAGCTCGGCCGCCACTTCATGGCCGGCGTGTTGCACCATGCCGCCCCCTTGTGCGCACTCGCCGCGCCGACCGTCAACTCCTACAAGCGGCTGGTGGTCGGCGAATCGCTCTCGGGCACGAGCTGGGCGCCGGCGTATGTGGCGCACGGCCCGAACAACCGCAGCGCGATGGTCCGAACCTTGCCCGGCCGCTTCGAGTGGCGCGTGCCCGACGCCGCCGCGAACCCGTACCTGGCGACGGCCGCGCTGATCGCCGCCGGCCTGGACGGCATCGACCGCCGGCTCGACCCGGGCCCGCCCTGCCCCGACGACCTGTTCGCGCTGTCGCTGGCCGAGATCGGCACCCGCGGCATCGCGCTGTTGCCGCAGACGCTTTCCGCCGCGATCGACGCGCTGGCCGAGAGCACGCTGATGCACGGTATGCTCGGCGACACGCTGCACCGCGAGTTCGTGCGCCTGAAGCGCGACGAGGCGCTCGCCTACGCCCGCCACGTCAGCGCGTGGGAGCTCGAGCGCTATGCGGCGCTGTTCTGACCCGGCGCTGCCCCGACTTCAAACCACCCGTCTTCCGACCCGACCGATACCCTGACATGACCCGACCGACCGCGGCACCGGCCGTTTCCTGGCTCGCCTACCTGTGCCTGGCCGCCAGCATGGCACTGGTCGGCAGCTATGTCGGGCTCTCGAAGCTGCTGGTGCTGGTGTTCCCGATCTTCCTGCTCGCCTGGCTGCGCTTCGGCATCGCGGCGCTCGCGATGGCCGGCTGGGTCAAGCGCGCGGCGAGCGACGCGCCGCTGAACGCGCACGAGCGCCGGCTGCTGTTCCTCGAATCCTTCTTCGGCAACTTCCTGTTCTCGATCTGCATGCTGTACGGCGTCTCGATGAGCACCGCGCTGGCCGCGGGCGTGATCATGGCCGGGCTGCCGGCCGCCGTCGCCGTGCTGTCGCGCGTGGTCCTGAAGGAGCGCATCGCGACGCGCGTGATGCTGGGCATCGGCTGCGCGGTCGCCGGCATCGCGCTGGTGTCGCTGACGAAGAGCGCGGCGGCGACCGCGCACGAATCCTCGCTGCTCGGCAACCTGCTGCTGCTGGGCGCGCTGCTGTGCGAGGCGAGCTATGTCGTGATCGGCAAGAAGCTCAGCGCCAATGTCAGCGCCAAGCGCATCAGCGCGCTGATCAACCTGTGGGGGCTCGCGCTGGTGACGCCGTTCGGGGTCTGGCAGGCGCTGCACTTCGAGTTCGGCGGCGTCGCCGCCGGCGTCTGGTGGCTGCTGCTGTTCTATGCGATCGCCGCGAGCGTGGTCACCGTCTGGCTCTGGATGACCGGGCTGCGCCATGTGCCCGCTGCGAAAGCCGGCGTGTTCACGGTGCTGCTGCCGGTCAGTGCCGCGGCCGTCGGGGTGCTGTTCCTCGGCGAGCGCTTCAGCGCCGCGCAGGCGGCGGCGTTCGCGCTGGCGCTCGCCGGCGTCGTGCTGGCGACCTGGCCGGGCCGCACGAATGGCGCTCGCGCGCTGGCGGGCTCGACCTGATCAATCCACCAGCGCCGGGCTGAACGCGGCGCGCGCCTGCGCCGAGACCTCGGCCGGCGCCTCGTGCTTGAGCCGGTGATCCGACCAGACCTGGCGCCAGCGTCGCGCGCCGGCCTGCCCGTTGCGCAGGCCGAGCAGGTGGCGCGAGACGTGCGACCAGGGTTCGCCGCTCGCCGCCGCCCGCGCCATGTAGGCGACCATCGCGTCCTCGATCGCGTCGCGGTCGCGCTCGACCGAGGGCGCGCCGAAGAAGCGCGTGTCCCAGTCGGCCATCAGCCAGGGCTGGTGGTAGGCCTCGCGGCCGAGCATCACGCCGTCGACGTGTTGCAGCTGCTCGGCGATCTGCTCGTTCGTCTTGAAACCGCCGTTGATCACGATCGTCAGCTGCGGGAATTCGCGTTTCAATTGGTGCACGGTCTCGTAGCGCAGCGGCGGCAGCTCGCGGTTCTCCTTCGGGCTGATGCCCTTCAGCCACGCGTTGCGCGCATGCACGATGAAGACCTCGCAGCCGGCCGCCGCGACGGTGCCGACGAAATCGCGCACGAAGCCGTAGCTTTCGGTCTTGTCGACGCCGATCCGGTGCTTCACGGTGACCGGCAGCGACGTCGCGTCCCGCATCGCCTTCACGCCGTCGGCGACGAGCTGCGGCTCGTTCATCAGGCAGGCGCCGAACGCGCCACGCTGCACGCGCTCGCTCGGGCAGCCGCAGTTCAGATTGACCTCGTCATAGCCCCACTGCTCGGCCAGCCGCGCGCAATGCGCCAGGTCGGCCGGCTCGCTGCCGCCCAGCTGCAACGCGAGCGGGTGCTCCTCGGGGTTGAAATCGAGGTGGCGCGGCACGTCGCCGTGCAGCAGCGCGCCGGTCGTCACCATCTCGGTGTACAGGCGGGTGCGCGTCGTCAGCAGGCGGTGGAAGTAGCGGCAGTGGCGATCGGTCCAGTCCATCATCGGCGCGACGCTGAGATGCCACGGACCCCGCAATCGATTTGAAAATAGCCTTTGTTCCACTTGAGCCGTCTGCGTCGCACCGACGCCGTGAAAATCCGAAGTCGACACTGTATCTCGAACGCGACACACCTTGATGCCACCGGGGCGCAATTGGTATTTTGCGGGAGCCCAACGGAGTGTTGGGAATGGTCGCCGGACGCGCATCTCGCCGCGCCAACCCCCTCCAGCGGACGGGTCGATGAAATATTGCCGACGTTGCGCGCGCGGCTCAAGGTGTCGGCCTTCAATGGCTAGCGAGTTTTTGTATGCAGCCGGCAGCTTCTACTTCACTGAAGCGGGGCATCGGGCGCTCGCGGCGGCCATCGTGGACCGACAGCCTCCAGGCTAAGCCCGCCCGGCCACGCTGGCAATGTCCGCGACGAAGCGCTGCCACAGCGGGCCCGGCAGGTCGTGGCCCATCCCGGAGACCACGTCGAGCTCCGCGCCGGCGATCTTCCTGGCCAGATCGCGCCCGGCGGCCAATGGCACCAGCGGGTCTTCCTGCCCATGGATGATCTGCGTCGGCACTTTCAGGGCCGGCAGCAACGGCGAGCGGTCGCCATCGGCGGCGATCGCCAGCATCTGCCGCGCGGAGCCCTGCGGTCGGTACGAGCGAGACACCGATTCGCTGAGCCGGGCCTGCAACTCGTCGTCCTCGAGCGGGTAGCCCGGGCTGCCGATCAGCTTATAGAGCGCGACGTAGTGCTCGATGATGCTGGGCACGCTGCGCGGGTCCTTCGGGCGCGCGAGCAAGGCGCGGCCCACGCGCAAGGTCGGCCCGGGCAGGCGGCGCGCGCCGCTGCTGGTCATCATCAGCGTCAGGCTTTTCACCCGCTTCGGGTGCCGTGCCGCGAGCTGCTGCGCGATCATCCCGCCCATCGAGGCGCCGCAGACGTGGGCCGAGGCGAGGCCGAGCGCGTCCAGCAGGCCGGCGGTGTCGTCGGCCATCGTCGCGAGCGTGTAGGGTGCATCGATCTTCAGGCCGATCGCATGCTTCAGCACGCCGAGCACCAGGTTGGGCGTGCCGAGGTGGTCGAAGCGCTGGCTCAGTCCGATGTCCCGGTTGTCGAAGCGGATCACCCGAAACCCCCGCGCCACCAGCATCGCGACGAACTCCGCGGGCCACGCGACCAGCTGCATCCCCAGCCCCATCACGAGCACCAGCGGCTCGCCGCCGGCCGGGCCGTGGTCTTCGACTTCAAGGGCGATGCCGTTGGCGGAGAGCTGCATGGTGGTCGAGGGGGCTGGCGCGGGCCGCGGAGTTCGGATCGGCCGATGTTAGCGGGCGGCCTTCGATGACGCACGCAGCGCCGCCGTTTCGTTGCCGACCAGCGCGCGCAGCACCAGCGCTGCCGCCGCCCAGGGTCATCAGTATTCGCTGTCGGACATGCCCGGCGCAAGGTTGTCGAATTTCGTCAGCGGCTTGTTGAAGAACAGTTTCACCGTGCCGGTCGGCCCGTTGCGCTGCTTGCCGATGATGATCTCGGCGAGGCCCGGGTCCTTGCTGGGCGTCGGGCCGTCCATCTTGTTGTAGTAGTCGTCGCGGTAGATGAACATGATGACGTCGGCATCTTGCTCGATCGCGCCGGATTCGCGCAGGTCGCTCATCATCGGGCGCTTGTCGGTGCGGGTCTCGACGCTGCGGTTCAGCTGCGAGAGCGCGATCACCGGGCATTTCAATTCCTTCGCGAGCGATTTCAGGCCGCGCGAGATCTCACCGATCACGGTCGCGCGGTTTTCTTCGTTCGTGCCGGCGCTTCCGCTCATCAGCTGCAGGTAGTCGACCACGATCAGCCCGAGCTGGCCGCACTGGCGCGCTTGGCGCCGTGCCCGCGCGCGCACCTCGGTCGGCGACAGCGCCGAGCTCTCGTCGATGTACATGCTGACGCTGCCGAGCTTTTCGACCGCCTCCGACAGGCGGCCCCACTCGTCGTCCTTCAGCCGGCCGGTGCGCAGGTTGCTCTGGTCGATGCGGCCGAGCGAGCCGACCAGGCGCAGCGCGAGCTGGGCCGCGCCCATTTCCATCGAAAACACGACGACCGGCAGCCCCTCGGCGACCGCGACGTGCTCGGCGATGTTCAACGCGAACGCGGTCTTGCCCATCGACGGCCGCGCGGCCAACACGATCAGGTCGCCCGGTTGAAAGCCCGAGGTCATGCGGTCGAGGTCGAAGTATCCGGTGCGCACCCCGGTGACGTCCTCGGCGCCATTCTCGTGCAGCTCGGTGACGCGGTCCAGCAGCGCGACGACGAGCGAGTCCATGCTTTGAAAACCCTGCTGCGACTTCGAGCCCTCTTCGCCGATGCGGAAGATCTTGCCCTCGGCCTCGTCGAGGATCTCCGAGACCGGCCGGCCCTGCGGGTTGAACGCCGCGGTCGCGATCTCGTCGCTGGCCGCAACCAGCTTGCGCAGCACCGCGCGCTCGCGCACGATCTCGGCGTAGCGCCGCATGTTGGCCGCGCTCGGCACGCTTTGCGCGAGCGCGTTCAGGTAGACGAGGCCGCCGCATTCGTCGGCCTTGCCCAGGCTTTGCAGCTGCTCGAAGACCGTGATCACGTCGGCCGGCTTGGTCGCACCGATCAGCCCGCCGATCGCGGCGTAGATGAAGCGGTGCTCGTAGCGGTAGAAGTCGCTGTCGGTCAGCAGGTCGCCGGCGCGGTCCCAGGCGCTGTTGTCCAGCAGCAGGCCGCCCAGCACGCTCTGCTCGGCCTCGACCGAGTGCGGC
Organism: Burkholderiaceae bacterium; assembly: GCA_036500445.1. Taxonomy (GTDB): domain Bacteria; phylum Pseudomonadota; class Gammaproteobacteria; order Burkholderiales; family Burkholderiaceae_C; genus LMDS01. The sequence continues at coordinate 5,337 of DASYCA010000116.1, forward strand.
GGCGTGCGCAGCTTGGCGATCTCGTCATCGGGGTGCACCGCGGAGGACGTGTAGTCGGTGGGCAGGAAGGTGGTCGACATCTGTGCGCAAGCCTGTGCATATCCGGTTGGGAAGCGGGGGAAACACGAGGAAACAGCATGGCCCAAAAGCAAAGGGCCGGCAATGCCGACCCTTTTCTTCCCCGAGATCGCGATCTCGAGTCAGGTGAGCAACCTTAGTCGGTTTCGCCCAGAACCACAACCTTCACTTCGACGACGACGTCGGTGTGCGGCGCGACCGTCACGGTGTGCTCGCCGACCGTCTTCAACGGGCCGGTGGGCATGCGCACCTGCGACTTCAGGATCTTGAAGTCGATGCGGGTCAGCGCGTCGGCGATGTCGGCGTTCGTGACCGAACCGAACAGGCGGCCATCGACGCCGGCCTTCTGCGTGATGTGCACGGTGCGGCCGCTCATCTTCTCGCCCAGCGCGGTGGCCGCGGCGAGTTTCTCGGCGGCGGCCTTCTCGAGCTCGGCGCGCTTGACCTCGAACTCCTTGATCGCCGATTCGGTCGCGCGGCGAGCCGCACGGGTCGGGATCAGGAAGTTGCGGGCGTAACCGTCCTTGACCTTGACGACATCGCCGAGGTTGCCGAGGTTGGCGACTTTTTCCAGCAGGATGATTTGCATGCGGGTGCTCCTCAGACCTTGTGCTGGTCGCTGTACGGCAGCATCGCCAGGAAACGCGCGCGCTTGATGCACGTCGTCAGCTGGCGCTGGAAGAACGCGCGCGTGCCGGTCAGGCGGGCGGGCGTGATCTTGCCGTTTTCACCGATGAAGTCGCGCAGCGTGTCGATGTCTTTGTAATCGATCTGCTTGACGCCGGTGACCGTGAAGCGGCAGAAGCGCTTGCGACGGAACAGCAGCGATTGGGTGTTGCGCTTGGGCTTGCGGTCCTTCGAGAACCGACCTTTACCACGTGGCGGGGGCATATTGAAACCTCATTGCGTTGGCCTCTGACGAGACCGGATATCGAACAGTGAGCTGCAGGCCGCGTTTAAAAAACTCAGTCCAGCTCGGTGACATGGAAAACGACGCCTCGGCCATTGCGCTGTGAACCCAGGAAGCCGGCAAAGCCGTGGGTGCTTCCCAATTCCACCTTCTCGACGCGCCGCGTGATCTCCCCGATCGCCCTGGCCCGGATGTCGAACCAGACCTTGCGGGTCTGGCCATCCTGGGTGACCTCCGATTCGTGCTTCAGGCTCAAATCGAGGGCCGGCAGGCCGGCGGGGGTGTAACGCAGCACGCCTCGCTCCATCAGTTGCGCGGTCAGAACCAGACGGTTCATTCAGCGACGCGATGAAGGCAACGGCACGAACATCGTCAGGCCGAGGCCTCCTGCGGCGGGCGCTCCTGACGTTCCGGGCGATCGCCGCGGTCGCCACGATCACCACCACGATCCGGCGGCGGCGACGACTTGCGCGAATCTTCGCGTTCGACCATCTTCATCATCACCGACGGGGCGGTCACGGCTTCGTCCTGCAGCACCGTGAGGTGGCGAATGACGGCGTCGTTGAAACGGAAACCCGTTTCCAGCTCGGCCAGCACTTCCTTGCTGCACTCGATGTTGAGGCACAGGTAGTGCGTCTTCGCGAGCTTCTGGATCATGTAGGCCATCTGGCGACGACCCCAGTCTTCGACGCGATGGACCTTGCCACCGCCGGCGGTGACAACACCCTTGTAGCGTTCCAGCATGGCCGGAACCTGTTCGCTTTGATCCGGATGGATCAGCAAAACGATCTCGTAGTGACGCATTCATTCTCCTTGTGAGTTAAATCCTTGTGGATTAGAGCCACCCCGAAGCGTCAGACCCGGGTGTGGCAAGGTGAGCCCATGAGTATACCTCGGGTCAGCCGATATTCCCAGGCTCGCGCAATCCCCGGGTGAACTGCCGCATCGCCGCGGACGGCACCGGCGTCAGCAGGCTCACCAGCACGCAGACGACGAAGCCCACCGGCACGCCGAAGGCGCCGGCCGAGACCGGCAGGATGCCGCCCCACAGCTCGATCGGCGCGCTGATGCGGAACACGCCGCGCAGCCAGGGCTCGTTGCGCAGCAGGTAGTACAAGGTCACCGCGAGGCCGCTGGCCATCCCGGCCAGCGCGCCCCATTTGTTGGCCCGGCCCCAGAAGATGCCGAGCACCAGCGCCGGGAAAAAGGCCGAGGCCGCGATCGAGAACGCCGCGGTGACGAGGAACAGGATGTCCGCCGGCCGCTGCGCCGCGACGCTCGCGGCCGCGAGCGCGGCCACCAGCAGCAGCACCTTGGAGATCGTCACGCGCCGCGCCGCCGAGGCGTCGCGTCCGCCGATCATGCGGAAGTACAGGTCGTGCGAGAGCGCGTTCGAGATCGTCAGCAACAGCCCGTCGGCGGTCGACAGCGCCGCCGCCAGCCCGCCGGCCGCGACCATCCCGGTGATCACGTACGGCAATCCGGCGATCTCGGGCGTCGCCAGCACGATCAGGTCGCCGCCGATGCGGATCTCGCCGAGCTGCAGGATGCCGTCGTGGTTGATGTCGACGACCGAGATCAGCGAGGGGTCGACCTTGGCCCACGCCGCGACCCAGGCCGGCAGCCGGTCGAACGGCAACCCGACCAGGCCGTTGAAGACCTCGAACTTCACCAGCACCGCCAGCGCCGGCGCCGTCAGGTACAGCAGCAGGATGAAGAACAGCGTCCACGCGACCGACTCGCGCGCCTGCCGCACCGACGGCGTCGTGTAGCTGCGCACCAGGATGTGCGGCAGCGCGGCGGTGCCGACCGTCAGGCAGAACACGAGCGCGATGAAATTGCGGCGCGAGTCGTCGAAGGCCTTTTGCTGCGCTGGCGTGCCGTGCGGGTCACCGGCGAACTCCTGGCTGTGCGGCGGCATGCCCGCCAGAGGCAGCGCGCGCGCCTCGTTCAGCGCCTGCTCGCGCGTCCACTGCTCGCGGGCCAGGGCCTCGGTGCGGGGTATCGCGTTCACGGCCTTGTCGGCGGCCTGGATCTCGCGCAGCGGCGCCTGGGCGGCCTTCAGGTCGCGGCTGCGGGCCTGGGCGTCCTGGCGCTCCTGGACGAGCGAGTTCGGCACGTCGGCGAGCTTGCGCGCGTCGTCCTGGGCGCGCGCCTTGAACAAGGCCTGCACCTGGAGCTCGGCCGGGTCGTGCAACAGCGCCTGCTCGCGCGCCGCGACGCGCGCCAGCTGCTGGCCGACCGCGAGCTGCGGCACCGGAATGCCGGTCTGCTTGACCGACAGCCAGACGACCGGCACCAGGTACGCGATCACCAGGATGATGTATTGCGCGACCTGCGTCCAGGTCACCGCCCGCATGCCGCCGAGGAACGAGCACAGCAGCACCCCGCCCAGGCCCAGGAAGATGCCGAGCACGAAGTCGACGCCGGTCAGCTGCGTCGTGATCAGCCCGACGCCGTAGATCTGCGCGACCAGGTAGATGAACGAACACAGGATCGCCGCGATCAGCCCGATCAGCCGCGGCGCCCCTTCGCCGAAGCGGGCCGCGAGGAAGTCCGGGATCGTGAATTGCCCGAACCGGCGCAGGTAGGGGGCCAGCAGCAGCGCGACCAGCACGTAGCCCCCCGTCCAGCCCATCACGTACGCGAGGCCGTCATGGCCTTGCAGGTACAGCGTGCCGGCCAGCCCGATGAACGACGCGGCGGACATCCAGTCGGCCGCCGTCGCCATGCCGTTGTACATCGCCGGCACGCTGCGCCCGGCCACGTAGTACTCGGTCGCATCGGTCGTGCGGCACAGGATCCCGATGATGGCGTACAGGCTCACGGTGGCGAGCAGGAAGATCACGCCGATCCAGCGCCGGGACAGCCCCATCTGCTCCATCACCGCGACCAGCCCGACGAACGCGATGAACCCCAGCGTGTAGCGCAGGTAGATCCGGTCCAGGCGGCGCTTGCGCACGCCGGCGGTCGGGTTCGCCATGTCAGAGCCGCCTCATGCTAGTCGTCCTCCTCGAGGCCGAACTCGCGGTCCAGGCGCCGCATCGCCCGCGCATAGACCACGACCAGCACGAGGTAGACGACGAGCGCGCCCTGCGCGGCCATCCAGAAGCTGAAGGGCCAGCCGAACCAGTCGAAACTGAGCTCGCGCGCGAAGAAGCTGACGCCGAAGGTCACCGTGCAGCCGATCGCCAGCAGCAGCGCGGTCAGGCGCAGGCAGCGGCGCCAGCGCCGCCGGGCGGCGGCGTCGGCGTTGTCGACGGCAGCGGCCGTCATCGGGTCGAGGCGGCGGCGTGGGCGGGCATGTGCCATTTTGTGCGATCTTCGGGCGCGTCTGTTGCGAGCCCCGCACGCGGGCTTTGAACGCTCGGGATTGCCGGCCGCGTCCGTAGATTGGATGATGTCGCCACCGGCGCGGTCGATTCCCGCGCCTACACTGCCGTATTCGCCCCGCAACGGAAACGATCACGCGATGAACAGCTCCAGTGGCTTCGGCTCGGGATCCGGCCATCCGCCCGAGGTGTCGGACGGCTGGGAAGCGACGCGCGCGCAGACCGCGCTGGCGACCCAGATCATGCAGCGCGAAGACGAGCTGCCCACGCTCGACAAGCCGGACATCGGCGAGCCGAGCGAGGCGAACCAGCGCGAGCTGTTCGTCTCCTGCGCGCCCGATCTGGCGATGCAGCAGCAGTTCGAGCACCTGCACCCGGAATTCATCGCGGTGCACGACATCGCGACGACGTCGACGCGCCGGCTGCTGGCCGGCCTGGCCGCCGCGACCGGCCGCGCGGTGCAAAAGCTCGTGATCCGCCGCCAGGGCTACGGCACCCCGCTCGCGAGCCTGGATTTCGTCGAGCTGCCGACGCCGGACGGCAGCTCGCTGCGCCTGTACTCGGCCGAGGCCGACACCGCCGCGCGCCAGGGCCTGGCCCGCGTGCTGCTGGGCTTCAGCAAGCTCGCGGTGATGATCGTCGGCGACCTGCCCGCGCATTCCATCGAGAGCGCCTTGAAACCGTTCCAGCAGGCGATGATCACCGGCCCATGGCCGAATCGCCAGTTGCTGCTGCTGCCGCTGTCCTCCGGCAGCGCGCTCGCCGCGCAGGGCGCGGTGCTCGCGCTGAGCACGAACGTCGTCGTGCGGACGTCCCCGCAGGTCACGCGGCCGGCCGACGCCTGGGGCTTCATCAACGGCACCTGGTCCCGCATGAAGGACGAGGAGTCGCCCGGCGCGCCGCGCAGCAGCTACCTCCCGCCGCCGCGGCCGAGCGCCGAGCCCCGGCCGATGCGGCCGATGCCGCCCGTCCGCCCCGCCGCGACGCGCGAGACGACGCCGCACAACCTGCTCGAGCGCTACGTGCACCAGCTCAGCGAGCTGCAGGGGATGGTCAGTTGCTGCGTGTTCGACGTCAACAGCGGCCTGGAAGTCGCGCACGCCGGCGCGAGCCCGGGCGCGGCCGACCTCGCGATGCACGGCAAGGCCCTGCTCGCCGGCATGAGTGCCAGCAGCCGCACGCTCGGCCTCGGCCACACGCTCCCCGAGGCCGCGATCACGCTCGGCTCGCACCACCTGCTGCTGCGCGCCGTGCCCGGCCACCCAGGCCTGGCGCTGCACGCCGCGCTCGACAAGACGCAGGCGAACCTGACCTTGATTCGCCTGCAAGTGGCCCGGATGGACGCCCTCTTCGACGCTCAGCCGAGCCGCTGACGCCAGGCGCCGGTCCGGCGCCCTGCCCCTCAGTGGACGACGCGCTCGAACGCGAACACGCCGTCCTCGAAATCGACCGGAATCACGTCCTTCGGGCCGAACCGCCCTTCGAGGATCAGCTTCGCGACCGGGTTCTCGATGCGCCGCTGGATCTCGCGCTTCAGCGGCCGCGCCCCGAACACCGGGTCGAAGCCGGCCTTCGCGAGCTCGGCGAGCGCTTTCGACGAAACGACCAGCTTCATGTCCATCTTCTCGAGCCGCGCCTCCAGCACCTTCAGCTGGATCTTCGCGATCGCCTCGATGTTCTTCGCGTCCAGCGCGTGGAACACGACGGCCTCGTCGATGCGGTTCAGGAACTCCGGCCGGAAATGCGTTTTCACCTCCGCCCAGACGGCGTCGTGGATCGCCTCGCTGGGCTGGCCCACCATCTGCATGATCTGGTGCGAGCCGAGGTTGCTGGTCATCACGATCACGGTGTTCTTGAAATCCACCGTGCGGCCCTGCCCGTCGGTCAGCCGGCCGTCGTCCAGCACCTGCAGCAGCACGTTGAAGACATCCGGGTGCGCCTTCTCGACTTCATCGAGCAGCAGCACGCTGTAGGGTTTGCGCCGCACCGCCTCGGTCAGGTAGCCGCCCTCGTCGTAGCCGACATAGCCGGGCGGCGCGCCGATCAGCCGGCTGACCGAGTGCTTCTCCATGAATTCGCTCATGTCCAGGCGGATCAGGTGCTCCTCGCTGTCGAACAGGAAGCCGGCCAGCGCCTTGCACAGCTCGGTCTTGCCGACGCCGGTCGGCCCGAGGAACAGGAACGAGCCG
>DASYCA010000117.1:0-10619 GCA_036500445.1 Burkholderiaceae bacterium
GGCATCGAGAGCGTGGACGGTGAGGGGGTCAAGGCGGTCCTCGGATCGAAGGTGGCCTGGCGATTCTGGACCAATGCCTCTCGGCCCGAGACCGCCCGGGTCATCTCGATGACACGAGCCGCCACGACACTTCGGCCTCCACTCCAACGAAGGCTCAGCCGTGCCAGTCCCCGAAAATCTGATGAGCCGACTCTCATCGGCGTGCATCGCTGCGTTTGCCGTGGCCAGTCTCGTGGCGTGCGGCACGGCCGCTCCAGGCGCGACGTCACGACTTCCCACCCTCGACGGCGGCGTGCCGCTCGTGATCGGACATCGCGGGCTGCCCGGCCTGTACCCGGAGGAGACCCGCGCATCGTATGAGAACGCCGCCGACCAGGGCGCCGACTCGCTGGAGGAGGATCTGCACCTGACGAAGGACTGCGTGCTCGTCGTGCGCCACAACCCCTGGCTGAGCGACAACACCAACGTTGCCGAAGTCGCCCAGTCCAACCCGGCCGTCGCTGCACGCAAACGCACGGTGCCCGGCGTCAGGGTCAAGGTGCCGTATGCGCCCGTCGCTCAAAATGGCCCGGCGGACTACCTCAGCGACCTGACGAATCCTGCCGATTCGAGGTCGGTATTGAAATCGTTGATCGTCGACGGCGAGGACCACACCAACGACTGGTCCATCTCCGATTTCACGATGGTCGAACTGCGGGAATGGATCAAAGGCACGACCTTCGACGCACGAGACGAGCGCCCGACCGGGCTCAACGGCAAGTATCCGATCCTGAGCTTCCAGGAGGTCATCGACATCGCGCGGGAAAAGAGCCGCGCGACCGGGCGAACCATCACGGTGTACCCGGAAAGCAAGAACCCGGTCTGGAACGACGCGCAGGCGATCGCCAACGGCTGCGGCGCCGCGGGTTCTCATCCGCTCGAAGACGCGATGATCAAGATTCTGGAGCTCAACCGGCTCAACGCGAAGGACGCACCGGTGTTCGTGCAGAGCTTCGACCCGGCGAGCCTGAAGTACATGCGCTCGGCCGGCCTGAAAACGAAGGTGGTTCAGCTGATGGACGGCAACGGTGTCGACTTCAAGACCGGCGAGGTCATCTTCAACACCCAGAAGGAGTCGACCTTCGTGAGCGGGCGGCCCTGGAGCTGGACCTTGGCCGGCGACACGCGCTGGTTCAGCGCGATGTTGACGCCTTCGGGTCTTGCCGAAGTGAAGACCTATGCCGACGGCATCGGCCCGTGGAAGCCTGAAATGGTGACCTGGAAGGTCCAGCCCTGGAAGGACTCGAATGCAGACGGCAGCGAGTACAAGGGCGCGCTACGCGACGCTGCGGCGCAGGCGCCGAACAGCGTCATCGCGGACGCGCACCGGGCGGGTCTCTTCGTCCACGTCTTCACGTTCCGCAACGAGAAGAAATACCTGGCCGGCAGCTACGCGGGCGATCCGCAGGCGGAGTACCTGATGTTCTACCGCGCCGGTGTCGACGGCGTGTTCACCGACTTCACCCCGACTGCGTTTGCGGCGCGCGCGACCTTCCTGCGAGAAATGGGGCGCTAACGCCGGTCACCTGGCTACGCGGGCAGCTTGCGAAACGCGATCGCGAAGCGGTTCCACGCATTGATCGTCGCGACCAGCAAGGTCAGGTCGACGATCTCCTCCGGCGTGAAGTGCGGGCAGCACTGATCCCACACGGCGTCGGGCACGTGCTGGTCGGCCACTTCCGTCACGGCCTCGGTCCAGGCGAGCGCGGCGCGTTCGCGGTCGCTGAAGAACGGCGTCTCGCGCCACACCGCGAGCGTGGCGAGGCGGCGCGGGCTCTCGTCGGCCTTCAGCGCGTCGCCGCTGTGCAGGTCCACGCAGTACGCGCAGCCGTTGATCTGCGAGGCGCGCAGGCGCACCAGCTCGACCAGCGGCTTCTCCAGCCCCGACGCGGCGATGCGCTGCTCGAGCGCGCCCATCGCCTTCATCGCCGCGGGGCCCGCCTTGTAGAAATCCAGCCGTTCCATCTCATCGCTCCTGGGGTTGTCGTGACAGCAGAGATGTTAGATTTGACGTGAATCTTCGATAAGTCGGCTATTCTGAGATCCATTGTTCTATTAATAGGACGTTGTCCATGGACCTGAACGACCTGCGCTTTTTTGCCCTGATCGTCGAGCACGGCGGCTTCAGCGCGGCCGAGCGGGTCACGCGCATCACGAAGTCCAAGCTCAGCCGGCGCGTGGCGCTGCTCGAGGAGCGTGTCGGCGTCCGGCTGATCCAGCGCAGCACGCGGCGGCTCTCGCTCACCGATGCCGGCCGCGTGTTCTACGAGCATTGCGCGGCGATGCTGGTCGAGGCCGAAGCGGCGCAGCAGGCGGTCGAGCAGCTGCGCGCGTCGCCGGCCGGCACGGTGCGCATGAGCTGCCCGGTCGCGATCGCGCAGTTCTATCTCCCGCGCATCGTGGCCGACTTCATGCGCCAGCATCCGAAGGTCCGCATCGAGATCGAGTCCACCGATCGCGTCGTGAACCTGATCGAGGAGCGGGTCGATCTCGCGCTGCGCGTTCGCGACACGAGCCTCGAATCGCCCGAGCTCGTGTCGCGGCGCGTCGCCTCGGGCCGCATGGTGCTGGTCGCGAGCCGCGCCTACCTGGACGCGCGGCCGCCCATCGAGAGCCCTGAGCAGATCAGCTCGCTCGACACGATCGGCGGGCTGTCGGGCGGCCCCGAGCAGACCTGGTCGCTCGTGTCGGCGCATGAAGCGCCGTGCCGGGTGGCGCACCGCCCGCGGCTGCTGTGTTCCGACTACACGGTCCAGTACGAGGCCGCGGTCGGCGGCGTCGGCATCGCGCTGCTGCCCTTGCGCGTCGCGTCGCGCGGGCTCGGCAGCGGCGAGCTGCTTCATGTCGCGAAAGAGTGGGGCACGCCCGAGCAGGCGATCCACCTCGTGTTCCCGAGCCGGCGCGGCCTGCTGCCGTCGGTGCGCGCGCTGATCGACCACCTCGCGCTGCAGATTCCGAGCGCGCTCGCGATCTAGATGGACTTGATTTCGCCGCCGTCCATCCGAAGCACCGTTCCGGTCATCCACCGCGCCCCCGGCGAGACGACGAATGCGATCAGATCGGCGATCTCCTCGGGCTCGCCGAAGCGCTCGATGCCGACGCTCTTGACGAACTGAGCCTTCATCTCGGCCAGGCCGATGCTGCGCGCCTGGGCGCCTTTCTCCAGCAGGGCCAGACGGCGGCCGGTCATCACCGCGCCCGGCGACACGCTGTTGACCTGGACGCCGTCCGCGATCCCGCGCTCGGAGAACGCCTTGGCCAGCGCTTCGATCGCGGCGTTGATCGCGGCAATCGCCGCCTGGGCCGCCTTCGGGTTCTCCGCCGCGTTGCCCGAGATGAACAGGACCGAGCCCGTGGACGCCTTGAGAGAATCCCACGCGCGCAGCGTCAAACGGCGGGCGCCATGGAATTTCAGCGCCATCGCGCTGTCCCATTGCGTGTCCGTCATCTCGAACACGTCCGCGCCGGGCACCGCACCGGCCACGTTGACCAGCGCGTCGATGCGTCCGAACGCCTGCAGCGTCGCGCCGACGACCGCATCGGCGGCGGACGCGAGGCTCAAGTCCTGCGGGATCACCAGCGCCTGGGCGCCGGCGGCGCGCACCTCGGCCGCCGCGGACTCCAGGTCCTTGGACCCTTGCGCGACGAGCACGACGCGCCCGAAATCCCGTCCGAGACGCAGCGCCGTGGCCCGCCCGATGCCCGAACTGGCGCCGGTGACGATCGCGACCGATGTCGACATTTCTTTCTCCTTCGTTGAAAGCGGGGCCGCGTGTCGCGGCCCGCGAATGGTTCAGACCGCCTTGACTTCGCCGCCGTCCATGCGCAACGCGGCCCCGGTCATCCACTGGGCCGCGGGCGATACGAGAAAGGCCATCAGTTCCGCGATCTCCTGCGGCTCGCCATAGCGTGCGATGCCGGCGTCCTTCGGGAACCGCAGCGTCGCGTCCTCGACCGACATGCCGTGCGCGGCCGCCCAGCGCTCCAGGTACGAGCGGCGGCGACCGGTCATCACTGGCCCCGGCAACACGCTGTTGACCCGGATGCCGCTGGACAGCCCCTTGTCCGCGAAGGCCTTGGACAAGGCCACGATGGCGGCGTTGACCGTGCCCACCGCCGCATAGCCGGCCTTCGGGAACAGTGCCGAGTTGCCCGAGGTGAAGACGACGAAGCCGCGCGACGCCTGCAGCGCCGGCCAGGCCTGCACCGTCAGCCGGCGCGCGCCGTGCAGTTTCAACGCCAGCCCCTGGTCCCATTGCTCGTCGGTCATCTCGAGCACGTCGACCTGCGGCACGGCGCCGGCGATGTTGACCAGCGCGTCGATGCGACCGAATGCGGCGCCGGCCAGCTTCACCACCTCGCTCGCGCTCGACGCGTCGCTCAGGTCGGCCGCGACGACCAGCGCGCGTGCGCCGGCATCGACGACCTCGCGCTCCGTCTCGCGCAGTTTCCGTTCGTCGCGCGCGACCAGCGCCACCGCGGCGAAATCCCGCGCCAGCCGTATCGCGGTGGCGCGACCGATGCCCTGGCTCGCGCCGGTGACGACCGCGATCCGGTCCTTCATGTCAGTCTCCTTTCGCTGCGGCCGCCGCGGTCGCCGCCGCGAGGACGAGCTCGACGACGAGCTTCGGCGCGCTGACGCTCGGCGCGTGGTCGACCGCGTGCGAGACGACCCGCGCGTTAATCCGCCCGGCCATGAAGACCTGCGTTTCCTTGGCGATCATCCGGTCGTCCTCGGCGAGCAGGTACCAGCTCGGCAGGTCCTTCCAGCGCGGCCGCCCCACCGGCGTGCTGATGCACGGCACCGCGATCGGCCGCTGGACGGCCGCGAGCCATTCCCAGGCCTCTGCGCAGGCGTGCTGGGCGAAGGCGGCCGCGAACGCATCCTCCGGCAACCAGATCAAGCCGTTCGCATCGGGAGCCAGCTTGGGCGCCAGCGGGTGCGGCTCGTCGCGGTAGAACACGTCGGCGACCACCTCGCCTTCGTCCGGTGCCAATGCGGCGACGTACACCAGCGCGCGCAGCTTGTCGCTGCGGGCTTCGCCGATCACCGCGCCGGCGTACGCGTGCCCGACCAGCACGACCGGGCCCGCGACGCGCTCCAGCGTTCGGTCGAGCGCCGCGACATCGTCCTTCAGCGACGTCAGCGGCAGCGGTGCGGCCACGACGTCCAGCCCGGTGGCCCGAAGCGGATGGATCACGTCGCGCCAGCTCGAGCCATCCGCCCAGGCGCCATGCACGAGCACGGCGGTCATTTTTTCTTGAAGCATCCTCTTTTCTCCTCGATCGATGCGGCCACGCTCAAGCGGCCGCCTGGAGCGTCTTCGCCAGGAAGCCGCGAATCGCGCCCGCGATCTCGTCGCTGTGGGTCTCGAGCGCGAAATGCCCGGTCTCGAAGAAGCGCACCTCGGCGTTCTCGATGTCGCGCTTGAACGCCTGCGCGCCGGCCGGAAGAAAGAACGGGTCGTTGCGGCCCCAGACCGCCAGCAGCGGCGGCTGATGCTGGCGGAAATAGGCCTGGAACGCCGGGTACAGCGCGACGTTGCTCGCGTAATCGCGGAACAGGTCCAGCTGCACCTCGTCCGCCCCCGGACGCGCCAGGTAGTGGTTGTCCAGCGTGTAGCCGTCCGGCGAGACCCGCGTCGCGTCGCTCACGCCGTGCGTGTACTGCCACTGCGTCGTCTGCGGCGCGAGGAACTGGCGCAGGCCCTCCCGGTTTTCCGCGCTCGGTTCGTGCCAGTATTTCTGGATCGGATTCCAGCCCTCGCTGAGCCCTTCCACGTAGGCGTTGCCGTTCTGCGAAATGATGGCGGTGATGCGCTCGGGATGCCAGGCGGCCAGGCGCAGCCCCACCGGCGCGCCGTAGTCGAACACATAGACCGCGAAGCGCTTCAGCCCCAGCACGTCGGTGAAGCGGTCGATGACCCGCGCGAGGTGGTCGAACGTGTAATCGAAGCTGTCGCGCGGCGGCATCGCCGACCGGCCGAAGCCGGGCAGGTCCGGCGCGATCACGCGGTACGTGTCGGCGAGCTTCGGGATCAGATCGCGAAACATGTGGCTCGAGCTGGGGAACCCGTGAAGCAGCAACAGCGTCGGCGCCTCCGCCCGGCCGGCCTCGCGGTAGAACACTTCGAGGCCATCGACCTCCACGGTCTTGTTCATCGTCGCAGTCATGTCGACTCCTTTGTTGGGTAGAAAAATTGATAACCGTCTAAAAGCTGATGAATAGGTTACTTTCGGTGTGATAACCTGTCAATCAACTTTTGAACGGTTACAAAAAAAGGAGCTTTCGCATGACCGACAGCCGCCCCGCCGCGATGTTCCTGGCCGACGCTCGTGGCCTGGATTTCCTGAACACGTTTGCGATTCCTGTCGACGCCGAAGTCGAATGGCTCACATCGGGCGATGACCTGCTGGCGTGGCTCGAAGCGGCCGGGCTGGTCGACCACGAGGCGCTGGCCGAGGTTCGCGCGACGGCCAGGACGAAGGAGCTGGACGCGGTCGCCACGCAGGCACGCGCATTGCGCGAGTGGCTGCGCGGCTTCGTGCAGCGCCATCGCGGCAAGCCGCTCACGCGTGCGGCGGCGGCCGAGCTCGAGCCCTTGAATCAGCTGCTGGCGCGCGACGAGGAATTCGCGCAGGTCGTCGCCCGTGGGCGGCACGGCGCGCACGACGGCGAGACGCCGCTGACGCTGGTGTCGCGGCGCCGCTGGCGCTCAGCGGACGCGTTGCTGTTTCCGATCGCGAAGGCCGTCGCCGAGCTCGTGACGAGCGCCGATTTCACCGACGTCAAGAAATGCGAGAGCCCGACCTGCGTGCTGCATTTCCTCGACACCACGAGAGGGCGGCGGCGCCGCTGGTGCAGCATGGCCGTCTGCGGCAATCGTGCGAAGCAGGCCGCTCACCGCGACCGGATCGCCACGCGCTAGATGTCGAGTTCCAAGAGCTTGCTCAGGGACGGCTGCAAGGCGGCCTTGAAGGTGTTTTTGTAGCCTCTGCCGCTCACCGTCAGTGCCCCACGATCGCATTGCGCATCTGCTTGAGCGCCGCGAGCGCCTCGGCCTGCTCGCGGGCCGGCACCTTGAGCGTGTTCAGCGCCGCCGTGATGTCCTCGATCATCGCGTCGAACTCGTCGTCGCGGATGAACATGCCCTCGTGCGCGGCCGACATGTCCTTGCCGGTGTACGTGCAGGGGCCGCCGCTGCGCAGGCAGATCAGGTCGACCAGGTTCTTCTTCAGCACCGGCAGGCCGTTCGCGTTGAAGCGCCCGTTGATGCGCGGATCGGCCGCCATGTTGGCGATCGAGTCGTCGACGACCGCGACGATCGCGTCATGGCCGCCGAGGCGCTGGTAGAGCGTCGCGTTCGACGCCGGCGGCGCCGGGGCGGTCGTGCAGGCGCCGAGTGTCGTCAGCAGTGCGGCGAGCAGCGCGGCGCTCGAGGTCTTGTGGGGCATTCGGGGCTCCTCGCATCTCGTCCATCGGGATGCTGCGCCGATTGTCGATCAAGGCCGGCGGCATCGACCAAATGGCCGATTGCGCGCCTCGCCCTGCAGATCCAACAATGCCCTCACGACGACCTGGCGGACGGCCATGTCAGCCAGCATCGACAAGGGGAGTTCCGTGAGATTTTCGCTTATCCGCACCTATCGCTATCTGATCATCGGCACCGTGGCCATCGTCACGGCCTGCGGCGGCGGCGGGAGCTCGGACTCGTCGACGACGACGTCGAGCTCGTCGTCCGGCTCTTCGACCAACTGCAGCTACACGGACCTGGTGTCCGCCTCCGAGCGCGCGCAGGCCAGTGCGTGCGGAGTGCAGGTCTCCGCGAACTACGCGCAGGCCGATTCGGGGCTCGCCAGCGTCATCGCGGCGTGTCAACAGGGCCAGAAGTCGACCGCCGACGCCTACTACGACAGCACCTACAGGCAGATGGTGAGCTACGCGCGCTCGGTCAGCTCGACCTTGTCCTGCGGGACCAACACGGCGCCGACCCTGCCGAACACCTCGAACCAGACCTACTACAACGTCTGCGTGAAGAGCGCGTCGTCGGGCGGAACGATCACGTATTCGAGTGCGTGCTACGGGCCGGTGCAGCAGGGCGTCGGAGGCTGCGGAAGCGCGGCAGGCTACACCTACCTGTCGCAAAGCAGCAGCCAGAGCGCCTGCGTCTCGGCCGGCAGCATCTGGGCCCACTCGCACTGATGAGTTCGATCGTCCGACGCGCGGTCGAGCACGCGAAGGTGGCCTCGGCGTGCCTGCTCACCGGCGCGGCGCTGGCCGGCATCGCGTGCTGGATCGATGCGACGCCGCCGGCGGCTCCGGCGAAGGCCGATGCGCAGGCGGCGGTCGCCGCGCCGCCCGCTGCAAGCGTTCGCGACCTGGCCGAGACCGTACTCGCCCGGCCGTCGCCCGGCGGGCTCGCATCGACGGCGACAGCGGTGACCCCTGCGCTGGCCGATGACCTGGCGCGCCATGCCAGCTTCACCCGGGAGTGGTTGAGCGGCCACGGCTTCGCGCCCGGCAGCGCGGCACTCGATCGCGTGCACCGATTGCTGGACGGGCGCGTCGAGCCGAACGCCCGGGACTCGGCGGCCCTCGTGTTCGGTCCGGCCGCGGGCGCTGCGCCCGCCGACGGCAGCGTCAAGATCGCGCTCGCCGCGCAGGAGCGGTTCGTGCAGGCCACGTTGCCGCTCGGCGCCGCCGCGACGGGCGATTCGGTGATCGTCCGCTGGCGCTCGCTGGACGATTCATCGGTGCTGGAATTGTCGGTGCAGGCCATCGCGTCGAACCCGACCGATGCGCCGGAAATCTGGATGCACCGGACCACGGACTGGACCGCGGGGCACTATCGGGTCGAAGTGTTGTCGGCGGATCCGCAACTGAGCTTGCTGGCCAGCGGAGATTTCGAGATCGTTCCGGACGGCGCGCCGGTGACGCCCTTTCTGGTCGTATCGAGCACGGCCGCGAAGCCGTGACCCGCACGCACCGCATCGGACCGATATCGGCTACTGGCCGACCCCGGCGCCCGCCAGCTGGCGATACACCTCGGCCGAGACCTCGGTCATGACCGCCCGATCGACCTCGGCCGAGATCGCATAGCCGAAGCGGCCCTCGACCCAGTAGAAGACATTCACCTTGCCCTCGCGCGCGAAGCGGAACGCGGTCTCGGTGTTGGCGACACGTGCGCCGCTGGCCGCGGCCGACGGCGCGCCGATCTCGTTCGAGACATACAGCGTCAGCCGCTGCCCGGCCGCGTCGCGGTACATGAATTGCGCGACCGGCCCCTGGCCGCCGGGCAGCAGCCGGCCCCCTTCGAGCGCATAGCCGAGCGCCTGCAGGTGCGGCGGCTTCATCGGCGCGCCCATGCGCTTGGACAACCAGGTCACGAGTTGATCCTCGTGCGCCGCGTCGACCTCGACCGGGCGGCGCTGCTCGGGGCTGTAGACGGCGTGCGCGATCGCCGCGCGCTGCGCGAAGCCGGCTTCGGCCAGCGTGCTCGCCGCCGCCGACGACGCCAGGGACGCCGGCGCCAGCGCGCCGCGCAGCCCCCAGCCGGCCGCGCCGCCGATCAACGCGATCGCAACGCCGGCGGCCCAGCGCCGCGCCGTCCACACCGCGGCGCGCGGCGGGCGCGCGGCGCGCAGCACGCGCGGCGGCACCGGCTCGGCGAGAACCGGGTCGAACAGCGCACGCAGTTCGCGCTTTTGTTCGCGGTAGGCCTGCACGCGCTGCGCCTCGTCGGGCCGCGCGGCGAGCAGCGCGTCGATCTCGCGCTGGCGCTCGGGCGTCAGCTCGCCGTCGACGAAGGCGTGCAACTCGGCCTCGGTGAGCGGGAGGGGTAAATTCATCGCGAACGCTTCATTTGACGACCTTCAGCCGCACCGGCTCGGCGCGGCCGTCGAGCAGCGCGCGCAGCCGCTCGCGGCCGCGCGACAGGCGCGACATCACGGTGCCGACCGGGATGCCCAGCAGCTGCGCGGCGTCGGCATAGGCCATGTCCTCGAGCGCGATCAACAGCAGGATCTCCTTCTGCTCGATCGGCAGCAGCTCCAGCGCCGCCTGCAGGTCGAGCACCGCGAGGCGCTCGCCCTGGGTCGGCGCGCTCGCGAGTTCGGGCGTGTCCTCGTCGATCGCCGTGGTCGCGAGGCGCGGCCGCCGCACGCCATCGACGTGCAGGTTGTGCATGATCCCGAACAGCCAGCCGCGCATGTCGGCCACCCCGCGCCACAGCGCCGAGCGGGCCCAGGCGCGCTCCAGCGTGTCCTGCACCAGGTCGTCCGCGTCGTCGCGGTTGCCGGCCAGCGCGCGCGCGTAGCGGCGCAGGCGCGGCACCCAGGTCAGCAGCTGCTGGTCGTCGTCGGGGCTCACTGCATCACGGCGGCGATGGACTCACTGCAGCACTTGCATCACGGCCGCACTTGCATCACTGCGTGATGATGTGCCAGTTGTCCTTGAAGTTGTCGCCGGTGCGGTCGCCGGCCTTCTGGTCGGGCTTGTAGGTGTAGACCGGCTTGCCCTTGTAGGCCCATTGCATCGAGCCGTCGTCGCGCTTGATGATGCTGTAGGCGCCGCTGGCCTT
>DASYCA010000118.1:0-6487 GCA_036500445.1 Burkholderiaceae bacterium
ACATCATCTGGGCCGTCGCGCAAGGCCACGCCGCGGCGATCTCGATCGACAAGTTCCTGCATGGCGAAGACATTTCGCAGCGCCCCGCGCCCGGCGTCACGTTGATTTCGCAGAAGATGGGCATCCACGAGTGGAGCTACGACAACGCGGTGTCGAACGACAACCGTCTCAAGGTGCCGTGGCGCGACGTTAACGCGGCGCTGCGCAACATCAAGGTCGAGGTCGAGCTCGGCTTCGACGTGCAGCTCGCGTGGAAGGAAGCGCAGCGCTGCCTGAACTGCGACGTGCAGACGGTCTTCAACACCGGCCAGTGCATCGAGTGCGACGCCTGCGTCGACATCTGCCCGACCGACTGCATCAGCTTCACCGCGAACGGCGATGAGGCCGACCTGCGCACCCGGCTGCGCGCGCCGGCGCGCCATGCCGAGCAGGCGCTGTACGTCTCCGGCGACCTGAAGACCGGCCGCGTGATGGTGAAGGACGAAGACGTCTGCCTGCACTGCGGCCTGTGCGCCGAACGCTGCCCGACCGGCGCGTGGGACATGCAGAAGTTCATGCTCGACGTGACCCAGGCCGGGCGCGGCTGCCGGCCTCCGAAAGGCGCCGAGCCGAGGAAGGTCGCATGAAGCCGAAGATCAACGCGACGAACGATTTCGTCGTCAAGTTCGCCAACGTCAACGGTTCGGGCTCGGCCTCCGCCAACGAGCTGTTCGCGCGCAGCCTGCTGCGCATGGGCGTGCCGGTCAGCCCGCGCAACATCTTCCCGAGCAACATCCAGGGCCTGCCGACCTGGTACGAGGTCCGCGTGAATGAAAAAGGCTGGCTCGGCCGGCGCGGCGGCGTCGACCTGATGGTCGCGATGAACCCGCAGACCTGGGCCCAGGACGTCGCCGAGATCGAGCCGGGCGGCTACCTGATGTACGACAGCAGCAAGCCGCTGCCGCACTCCGGCGCCGGCATGCGCGACGACATCCACCTGCTCGGCGTGCCGCTGACCGATTTGTGCGCGACGCGCTACACCGATCCGCGCGAACGCCAGTTGCTGAAGAACATCGTCTACGTCGGGGTGCTCGCCGCGATGCTGGAGATCGAGCCCGAGGCGATCGCGACCCTGCTCGGCGAGCAATACAAAGGCAAGGCCAAGCTGATCCAGCCGAACCTGGACGCCTTCATGATGGGCCTGCATCACGGGCGCGACTACCTCGGCAACGTGCTCGGGCTGAAGGTCGAGCGCCGCAACGCGGTGGGCCGGCGCATCTTCATGGAGGGCAACGCCGCGGCCGCGCTCGGCTGCGTGTATGGCGGCGCGACGGTCTGCGCCTGGTACCCGATCACGCCGAGCTCGTCGGTCGCCGAGGCGTTCCAGAAGTACTGCAGCAAGCTGCGCGTCGACAAGGCGAGCGGCCAGAACAAGTTTGCGATCGTCCAGGCCGAGGACGAGATCGCCTCGATCGGCATCGTCACCGGCGCCGGCTGGAACGGCGCGCGCGCGTTCACCTGCACGTCCGGCCCCGGCGTCTCGCTGATGACGGAATTCATCGGCCTGGCCTACTTCGCCGAGATCCCGGTGACCATCATCGACGTGCAGCGCGGCGGGCCGAGCACCGGCATGCCCACGCGCACCCAGCAGGCCGACGTGCTGAGCTGCGCCTACGCGTCGCACGGCGACACCAAGCACGTGCTGCTGTTCCCCGAAGACCCGACCGAGTGCTTCGAATTCGGCGCCGCCTGCCTGGACCTCGCGGACCGGCTGCAGACGCCGATCTTCCTGATGACGGACCTGGACATCGGGATGAACCACCGGCTGTGCGACCCGCTCGAGTGGGATGACGCCCGCACGATGGACCGCGGCAAGGTCATGACCGCTGCCGAGCTCGAGGCCGGACGCGACTTCGGCCGCTACCTGGACGTCGACGGCGACGGCATCCCGTACCGCACCTACCCGGGCACCCACCCCGACAAGGGCGCCTACTTCACGCGCGGCACGACGCGCGACGCCTACGCGCGCTACTCCGAAGCCGGCCCCGACTACCTCTACAACGTGCAGCGGCTGCTGCAGAAGTTCGAGACCGCGAAGACGCTGGTGCCGCAGCCGATCGCACGCGCGGCCGCGAAGCCGACGCGTTTCGGCGCGATCTACTACGGCTCGACCAGCCCGGCGATGAACGAGGCCTTCGAGGCGCTGCAGGCGCAGGGCGTGCACGTCGACGGGCTGCGCGTCCGCGCGTTCCCGTTCAGCGCCGCGGTCGACCGCTTCATCGCCGCGCACGACACGGTGTTCGTGATCGAACAGAACCGCGACGCGCAGCTGCGCACCTTGATCACGACCGAGCAGGAGGTGAACCCCGCGCGGCTGACGCCGATCCTGCACTACGACGGCACGCCGATCACCGCGCGCTTCATCACCGCGGCGATCGCCAGCCACGTCGAGGCGGACAAGATCGCGCCGATCAAGAAGGGGCAAGCGGCATGAGCGCCGCGCCGGGCCGCCCCAAGCAAGCTCATGCCCCCTCGGGGGGCTGGGCGACGTACTCGTCGACCTGGGGGCAAACATGACCTACCTCGCCAAACCCAAGCTCCACCACCCGACGCTGCCGAAGAACGCGCGCGGCTTCACGCGCCGCGATTACGAAGGCCGCGTCTCGACCCTGTGCGCCGGCTGCGGCCACGACTCGATCTCGGCCGCGCTCATCCAGGCCTGCTGGGAGCTCGACATCGAGCCGCACCGCGTCGCCAAGCTCTCCGGCATCGGCTGCTCTTCGAAGACGCCCGACTACTTCCTCGGCGCCTCGCACGGCTTCAACACCGTGCACGGCCGCATGCCCTCGGTCCTGACCGGCGCGAACCTCGCGAACCGCGAGCTGCTGTACCTGGGCGTCAGCGGCGACGGCGATTCGGCCTCGATCGGCCTCGGCCAGTTCGCCCACGCGATGCGGCGCGGCGTGAACATGACCTACATCGTCGAGAACAACGGCGTCTACGGCCTCACGAAGGGCCAGTTCTCCGCGACCGCCGACGCCGGCAGCAAGAGTAAAAAAGGCGTCGTCAACACCGACACCGCGATCGACCTCGTCGCGCTCGCGCTGCAGCTCGGCGCCAGCTATGTCGCGCGCAGCTTCTCGGGCGACAAGGAACAATTGGTGCCGCTGATCAAGGGCGCGATGCGCCATCGCGGCGCCGCGCTGATCGACGTCATCAGCCCCTGCGTCGCGTTCAACAACCACGCCGGCAGCACCAAGAGCTACGACCACGTGCGGGCCCACAACGAGGCCGTCAACCGGCTCGACTTCATCCCGAACCGCGACGCGATCACCGCGATGTACGCGCCCGGCGAGGTCATCGAGGTCCAGCAGCACGACGGTAGCGTGCTGCGGCTGCGCAAGCTCGCCGCCGGCTACGACGCCGGCGACCGCCAGGCGGCGATGGCCCACCTCGCCGCGCACGAGTCGCGCGGCGAGATCCTGACCGGGCTGCTGTACGTCGAGGCCGAGGCCGAGGACCTGCACGCGCACCTGAACACGGTGGCGACGCCGCTGAACCGGCTCGGCGACGCGCAACTCTGCCCCGGCGCGGCCGCGCTGGCCGCGATCAACGCCGAACTCAGCTGACCGACCCGGCGCCCGCCGGGGGGCCGCGCGGCGGTCAGCGCGGCGGCGGCGCCAGGTCGTAGAGGTCCCGGACGCGGTCGATCGCCCTGCGATGAGCCATCGTCCGCGCCGGCACGATCACGTCCCAGTTGCGCCCCATGCCGTCGCGGATGTGGCGCTCGACCAGCGGCGGCATCACGCGCAACTCGCCCAAGGCGTTGAGCGCTTCGGCGACCAGCGCCGAAACCTCCTTCATGCGCTTGGCCGGCTTCGCGACGCGCTCGATCGGCGCGATCGGGGGCAGGCTGCCCGGCCGCTCCGGGGTCCTCAGTTCGACGAACATGGAGGCTCCTCGGTCATGCTCGCGTCCACGGCGCCGAGCGCCACGAGCTGCTGCTCGGTCGACGCGATTTCGTCCGCGAGCCGGTCGATCGTGCCGGCGCGCCACGGCACCGCGTCGTAGGCGCGCGCCAGTTCCCGGGTCAGCCCGCAGTAGCGGCCGATCAGCCGCTCCCGCGTCGCATTTTGCATTCGGTGATTGAGTTGCATGGGTGCCTTTCTCTGCATGCGAGCTACTCTAAGAGGCCGCCGCACCGCTGCCCATTTCCGGCGCGCTCGACGCGCTGTAGGACGGCGCCGCGACAGCGCGCTACAGTCTCAGGCCGTCTTCCAAGAGTGCCCCATGCAACTCATCGGCATGCTCGATTCGCCCTATGTGCGCCGCGTCGCGGTGTCGCTGCAACTGCTCGGCCTGCCGTTCGAACACCGCTCGGTCTCGGTGTTTCGCGGCTTCGACGAGTTCAGCCGCATCAACCCGGTCGTGAAGGCGCCGACGCTGGTCTGCGACGACGGCAGCACGCTGATGGACTCGACCCTGATCGTCGACTACGCCGAAGCGCTCGCCGCCGCGCGGCCCGGCTCGCGCAGCCTGATGCCGGCCGCGCTCGCCGATCGCCAGCGCTGCCTGCGGCTGGTCGGCCTGGCGCTCGCCGCGTGTGAAAAGAGCGTGCAGATCGTCTATGAGCACAACCTGCGCCCGGCCGAGAAGCTGCATGCACCCTGGCTCAACCGCGTGCAGGGCCAGCTCGGCGCCGCGCTCGACGCGATCGAGCTCGAGCTCGCGCAGCGGCCGCTGGCGGCCACCCGCGCGACGATCGACCAGGCCGGCGTCAGCTGCGCGGTCGCATGGAACTTCGTGCGCGAGATGCAGCCGGTGCTGGCGAATGCCACCCGGCACCCGGCCCTGCAGGCGCACTGGACCCGGGCCGAGGCCTTGCGTGAATTCAGCAACGCGCCGCACGGCGACGGCATCGTCGCCGCCGGCTGAAGCCGCGCGTCAGGACGGCGCGGGGCCGGAGATGAACGGCCGCGCGCGCATCCACTTCGTGACGACCCACTTCTCGCCCCGCGTCACCGCGGCGCTCGCGTGCAGCGAGCGGGCATCCACCTGGCCGCGCTCGTCTGCATACTCGAAATACACCGCGTTGCCGCGCAGCGGCGAGGTCGCCCAGCCGAGCGCGGGGAACACCGTCTGGCCCCCGGCGGGGACGTCGTTCAGGTAGGTGACCAGCGTGCTGACGCGCTGGCCGCTGCGCAGGATCGACTCGCGGTTCATCGCGTTGGTCGGCTGCAGGTAGTCGAAGTGCGGATCGCTGCCGGCCCCTTCGGGGTAGTGCAGCACCTGCAGGCCTTCGCCGTGTTGAAGCGGCAGGTTCATCAGCGTCGACACCCGGCGGTCGATCCGCGCGATGAACTCGTTCTCTTCGAGGCGGAAGAACATGCCCCAGCTCGCGCGCCGGTCGCTCACGACGTCGCGGCCGGTCGCCAGGTCGACCAAGGTCGATGGCGCGAGCCGCGGCCGCGCCAGCTCGATCAACGCGCGGCACTCGTCGGCGTCGAGCACGTTGCCGAGGGTCGCGAAGACCGGGTCGTCGCTGCGCGTGTGGACCGCGATCTCGCGGTCTCCCGCGTCGATGCGGGTGCCCGCCGGCAAGCGCGCGACGGGCGCGACGGGCGCGGCGGGCGCCTCGTCCTGCAGCTCGATGGCATCGGCCGGCGGCGCCACGCCGCGGCCGCGCGCGTCGACATAGGCGCCGACGATGGCCTCGGCGGCATGCGGCGCCATGCCCTGCCGGCGCATCGTCTCGATCAGCGCCGCGCGCGCCTGGCCGCGGTCGAGGTTCTGCGTCAGCCAGTGGCCGAGCTGCGGGGCGAAGCGGATGACGCGCGCCATGCGCTCACACCGGCCCGTCGACGGCGACCCAGCCTTGCGGCTGCAGCGCGAAGCCCTGGTGCATCTGCAGCGAGCCGCCGGCGCCCTTGATGACCCTCGCGACCATCGGCAGCACGCGTTGCGCGTCCGAGTCCTGCAGCCACGGCGCCGGCTCGATGCGGTAGGTGTAGCTGACCGTCGCGGCCGTGTGTTGCGCGTCATGCGTGTCGAGCTGCCAGCCCTCGACCTTGTCCAGGCTGATCTGCGCGACGCAGAAGTCGTTCTGGTGGGCGACGCCGTTGCGACCCGTGTACGCGTGCGGCTTGAAGTACTTGCGGCCTTCGTCGGTCAACTCGTAGCGCTTGACGGCGCCGTCGGGGCTTTCGGCGCTCTTGGGCGCCGGCACGATCGTGCTGTGCGCCAGGCCCAGCTTCTCGAACACCGGCAATTGCACCGCGTGGCGCGAGCCGGCGCCGGCTTCGGCCTCGGTCAGCGTCATCGGCCAGTCGTACATCCCCAGGCACAGCTGGCCGTGCCCGTCGGCGAGAAAGCTTCGAACGCCGGCCTCGAAGGTCTCGCGCGAGGGTGCCGGGGCGTCGGGCTTGCCGCAGCCTGCGAGCCCCATCAGGGCCAGGGCCACGGCCCCCATCAGGGCGGTCTTGTGTCGCTGTGTGTTCATGTCGCGTT
This sequence comes from Burkholderiaceae bacterium, assembly GCA_036500445.1. GTDB lineage: Bacteria > Pseudomonadota > Gammaproteobacteria > Burkholderiales > Burkholderiaceae_C > LMDS01. The sequence goes on from DASYCA010000118.1 coordinate 6,487, forward strand.
G
>DASYCA010000119.1:0-20304 GCA_036500445.1 Burkholderiaceae bacterium
GCGCCGTTGCCGCCGCCGACCTCCCGATTCGCCGACCGGTTTGCACCGCCGCGCCCCCCGACCCGACAGATGAACAACCTCGAACTCGACACCCCGCGCGAAAAGCAGAAATTCGATCCCAAGCTCGCCAACGCCTGGAAGTCCAAGTCCGGCCGCGAGCTGAGCGAGCCCGAAATCCTGGCGATGCCGGAATCGGAATACATGAACGACAAGCAGCTCGAATTCTTCCGCGTCAAGTTGCAGACACTGAAGGACGACCTGCTCAGCAACGCCGGCGAGACCACCGAGCACCTGCGCGAGGACACCTCGATCGTGCCCGACCCGGCCGATCGCGCGACCATCGAGGAAGAGCATGCGCTGGAGCTGCGCACCCGCGACCGGGAACGCAAGCTGCTCAAGAAGATCTCGCAATCGCTGCAGCGCATCGACGCGGGCGACTACGGCTTCTGTGACGAAACCGGCGAACCCATCGGCCTGGGCCGCCTGATCGCCCGGCCGACCGCTACACTGTCCCTCGAAGCCCAGCAGCGGCGCGAACTGAAGCAGAAGATGTTCGGCGATTGAGCCCCTTCGGCCTGCGGCGCGCGGGCCGGACCTTGTGAATCCCAGCCCAGGAGCCTGCGGCCCGCGACATGTCGGAACCGAAAGACACGACAAGCTTCTTCCGCAAGGTCGTCAAGTTCGTCGCCAATCCGAGCACGGAATGGGCCGAGCTGGGCGTGCCGTCGGAAGAGTCGCGCGAGAGCGACTTCGCCAAGGGCGAGCTGAAGGCGATGATCGAGCGCAAGCGGCGCAACGACTTCGTCCGCAAGCGCGAGTTCGACATGCTGCGCAAGGTGCGCCGCGAGGGCCTGACCAGCGAGCAGCTCGCCGCGCTCGGCGGCTCTTCGCGCCTGGACGACTCCGAAGGCAAGATGCTGGAGAGCGGCGCGAAGGCCGAACAGGGCGTCAAGGCGAAGATCGACGAGATCGAGCAGCAGATGGTCGGCGACAGCCACTACGCGCCGCCGCCCTCGCGCCGCGCCCCGGAACACTACAACGCACCGACCGAACCGGCCGCGATGCAGTTGCGCGAGCCGTCCTCGACGCTGTTCGCCGCGACCCGCTCGGCGCCGGCGCCCGCGGTGGCGGCCGCTGCGCCGGTGCTGGCGAACCCGGTCTCGCCGGCGTCCAACGGCCTGGCCGCGCGCTTCGACGACGCCTCCCACGAGCGTGCCCAGCCGGTCTCCGCCGCGGTGATGAGCGGCGGCGTCTCGCCCCTGTCGGCGATCAAGATCGACGAACACTCGGAAGGTTTCAGCCTCCCGTTCGGCCAGCAGGAGCAGGATGCCGAGGCGGCCCACGACCCCGAGCTGGACGAGGCCGTGATCGCGTTCGCGAACGCCGATTTCGACCAGTGCGAGCAGTCGATCGGCAGCCTCACCGGCATCGGCGGCTCGCGCGCCCAGCATGCCGAGACCTGGCTGGTGCTGTTCGACCTCTACCGCGCGATCGGCCAGCAGCACAAGTTCGAGAGCCTCGCGCTCGACTACGCCCAGCAATTCGGCTGGTCCGCGCCGCAATGGTTTTCGATGCCCAAGCTGGTCGCCGAGGCCGCCGCCGAGGACCGCCCGCGCACCTCGCGCATCGAGGGCCAGGTCGGCTGGATCAGCCCGGTGCACCTGGACACCGACGTGATCGCCAAGCTCTCGTCGATGTCGATGCAGATGCCGCTGCCCTGGGTCTTCGACTGGAGCGCCCTGCTGTCGATCGACACCGAGGCCGCCGCGCGCCTGTCCGAGCTGTTCCGCAGCTGGATCCCGCAGCCGCTGGACATGCGCTGGCTCGGCGGCGAGCGCTTCTTCTCGGTGCTGAACAACGCGACGCCGACCAGCGTGCGCGACGTCGACCCGGCCTTCTGGCGGCTGCGCCTGGACGCCCTGCGGATGGCCAACCGCCCCGACCAGTTCGACGAGGCGGCGATCGACTACTGCGTCACCTACGAGGTCTCGCCGCCGTCCTGGGAAGGCGCGCGCTGCCATGTGCGCGTCAGCGGCACCGGCAACACCGGCACCTCCCAGATCTCGGTGATCAGCGATGTGTCCACTAACTTCCATGAGTCGATCCTGCTCGACGACAAGAGCGGGCCGAACGTCGGCACGGTCGAGTTGTCGGGCCAGCTGGTCGGCGACATCGGCGAGACGCTGAAGAAGATGGACCAGCAGCTGGGCGCCGCGAGCATCGTCAATGTCTCGTGCGGCCGGCTGATCCGGGTCGATTTCATCGCCGCCGGCGACCTGCTGAACTGGGTCCTGGCGCGCCGCTCGGAGAACCGCAGCGTGCGCTTCATCGAGGCGCACCGGCTGGTCGCGCTGTTCTTCGGCGCGATGGGCATCAACGAGCACGCGCAGGTCAGGGTCAGAACCAACTGATTTCGGCCTGATCGACCGGCGGGCCAAAATGGCGGGCCCGGCGCACTTGCGCTGCACTCCCTCCATCCCAATCTTCCCGACATGGAAAACTATCACGGCACGACGATCCTGAGCGTGCGCCGCGGCAATGTGGTCGCGCTCGGCGGGGACGGCCAGGTCACGCTCGGCACGATCATCGTCAAATCCTCGGCCCGCAAGGTGCGCAAGCTGTACCGCGACCAGGTCCTGGCCGGCTTCGCCGGCGCGACGGCCGACGCGTTCACCTTGTTCGAGCGCTTCGAGGCGAAGCTGGAAAAGCACCAGGGCCACCTGGTGCGCGCCGCGATCGAGCTGACGAAGGACTGGCGCACCGACCGCGTGCTGCGCCGCCTGGAGGCGATGCTGGCGGTCGCCGACCGCGAGGCCTCGTTGATCATCACCGGCAACGGCGACGTGCTCGAGCCCGAGCACGGCATCGTCGCGATCGGCTCGGGCGGCGCCTACGCGCAGGCCAGCGCCCGCGCGCTGCTGGTCAACACCGAGCTGGCGCCGAAAGACATCGTCAAGAAATCGCTGGAGATCGCCGGCGAGATCTGCATCTACACGAACCAAAGCCACATCATCGAGACGCTGGACTGAGCTGACATGGACACCAAATCCAGTATGACTCCGCAGGAGATCGTCTCCGAACTCGACCGCCACATCGTCGGCCAGGCCAGCGCCAAGCGCGCCGTCGCGATCGCGTTGCGCAACCGCTGGCGGCGCCAGCAGGTCGACGAGAAGATGCGCGGCGAGATCACGCCGAAGAACATCCTGATGATCGGGCCGACCGGCGTCGGCAAGACCGAGATCGCGCGCCGCCTGGCCAAGCTGGCCGACGCGCCCTTCATCAAGGTCGAGGCGACCAAGTTCACCGAGGTCGGCTACGTCGGCAAGGACGTCGACTCGATCGTCCGCGACCTGGTCGACATGGCCGTGAAGCAGGAGCGCGAGCACGCGATGCGGCGCAACCGCAGCCGCGCCGAAGACGCCGCCGAGGACCGGGTGCTCGACATCCTGGTGCCGCCGGCCCGCGCCAGCGGTGCCGAGCTCGGCTTCAGCGCGCCGGCGCCGGCGCCCGACAGCACCGCGCGCCAGGTGATGCGCAAGCGCCTGCGCGAGGGCCTGCTGGCCGACAAGGAGATCGAGATCGAGGTCCAGGAGACCAAGCCCGGCCTGGAGATCATGACGCCCCCCGGCATGGAGGAGATGGCCGAGCAATTGAAAGGCCTGTTCGCGAACGCCGGCGGCGCGAAGAAGAAGCAGCGCAAGCTGCGCATCGACGAGGCGCAGAAGCTGCTGATCGACGAAGAGGCCGCCAAGCTCGTCAACGACGACGAGGTCAAGACCGCGGCGCTGCACAACGCCGAGCAGAACGGCATCGTCTTCATCGACGAGATCGACAAGGTCGCCTCGCGCAGCGAGACGAGCGGCGCCGACGTCTCGCGCCAGGGCGTGCAGCGCGACCTGCTGCCGTTGGTCGAGGGCACCACGGTGAACACCAAGTACGGCATGGTCAAGACCGACCACATGCTGTTCATCGCGTCGGGCGCGTTCCACCTGAGCAAGCCGAGCGACCTGATCCCGGAGTTGCAGGGGCGCTTCCCGATCCGCGTCGAGCTCGGCTCGCTGAGCGTCGACGACTTCGAGGCGATCCTGACGCAGACCCACGCGAGCCTGGTGAAGCAGTACACGCTGCTGCTCGCGACCGAGGGCGTCACGCTCGAGGTCGAGCCGACCGCGATCCGGCGCATTGCGCAGATCGCGTTCGACGTCAACGAGCGCACCGAGAACATCGGCGCGCGGCGGCTGTCCACGGTGATGGAGCGGCTGCTCGACGAGATCAGCTTCGACGCGCCGAACCGCGGCGGGCAGACCGTGCGCGTCGACGGCGGCGAGGTCGACGCGAAGCTCGCCGAGCTGGCGAAGAACGAAGACCTGTCGCGCTACATCCTCTGAGGAGGCGCGCGGCGGCCCTCACCCCAGCCCTCTCCCGCTGGCGGGAGAGGGAGCCGGACGCTACAGCGCGAGGCGGTGCGACTGCAGCTGCAGCAGCCCCTCGAAGATCAAGGTGTCGACGGTCTCGAACGGCAGGTCGAGGATCGGCGCGAGCTTGACGGCCGCGCCGCCGCTCATGATCAGCGCCGGCTTCTGGCCGGTGCGCGCGAGCAGCTTGCGGTGCATGCGCTCGATCGCGCCGGCGATCGCGTCGGCGCCGCCGCTCATCAGCGCGTCGCTGGTGTTGGTCGGGAATTCGACCGCCTCGCCGGTCGGCGCCTTCAGCCCCGCGGTGCCCATCTCGAGCGCGCGCAGCATCAGGCCGAAGCCGGGCAGGATCAGGCCGCCCAGAAAGCGCCCGCTCGGATCGAGCGCGTCGACCGTCACGGCCGTGCCGACCATCACGACCAGCGCCGGCCTCGGCGCACCCTGCGCGAGCACGCGGTGGCGCGCGCCGATCAGCGCGACCCAGCGGTCGACGCCGAGCCGGTTCGGGTGGTCGTAGCTGTTGACCACGCCGCAGGCCTGCGGGCCGGACGCGGCCCAGCGCGGCTCGACGTCCCAGAGCTCGAGCTGCTCCTCGACGCGGCGCTTGATGCCCTCGCCGGCGACGACGCAGCCGAGCATCGTGCTCGGCGCCGCCAGCGCGTGCCATTCCGTTTCGGCCAGGCTGTCGATCGTCTCGAGGAACACCGCGCCCTGCGCGAGCAGCCGCGCGCCCGGCCGCGGCGCGCTGTACTGCGCCCATTTCAAGCGGGTGTTGCCGATGTCGATCGCAAGAAAACTCATGGCCGTCGGCGCGCAGCGCGTGGAAGGAATCGGTTCAGGCCGGCTCGAACAGCGAATCGACCCGCCCGGCCAGCAGCTGGCGCACGCGCCGCATCGTGTGGGTCGCGGCCACCGACTTGTGCGGGCGGCTGATGCGGTCCTCGACCTCGTCCAGCAGGCCGCGCAGGTCGCTGCGGGTGCGCGCGCGGCGCAGCTTCAGCAGCGTGATCGCGCCGACCAGCGGCGCCTGCGCGCGCACCGCGCGCACCAGGATCAGGCGGGCCTCGACGAAGACCGGGTCGTCCTGCGGCCCGACCGCGGCGGCGTCGGCGTTGAGCCAGGCCTGAGCGGTCGTGACGCTGCCGAGCGACGCGTCGGTCGAGCCGGATTCGGGGAACAGCGAGCGCGAGGGCGGCAGCATCGAGTCGCCGGGCGTGCTGACACTGTCGGGCCCGGGCAGGGCCACGTCCACATGCAGCGTCACCGGCGCGCTCACGCTCGAATCGAGCCGCGCCGACGAGGTCGACTCGGAGAACGAGGGCTCCGACAACATGATCATGCCGAGTTCGATCAGCTCGCCGAACGCGCTTTCCGGCACGCCGGCCTTCAGCGCCATCGCGCGCACCTCGTCGGCGCTGCGCTTGCCGTCGATCAGGAACAGCACCGTGCGATGCCGCTGGCTGACGCGGCGCTCGCGCGCCACCAGCTCGGCCTGACCTTGCGCGGTCTTGATCGGAACCAACCCTGTGCCCACACCCAATCTCCTGCTCACTGATGACGGACGGCGCCCAGGCCGCGATTGTGCCGAAAAATCAAGCCTTGCTCACGCCTCGAACTCCGCCAGCAGCGCCGGCGCGCCGGCGTGCGGCGCGGCGTCGGCCGCCAGCGCGCCCAGCTCGTCGCCATCGAGCGCCGGATGCTCGGCCAGCGCACGCGCGCGGATCTCGGCCGCGAGCCGCGTCAGCTGCGCGGTCGAGGCGCGCAGGCGCGCGCGGAACTGCGCGTCGTCGTCCGGCGCGTCGTTCAGGCTGCGGTTGAGCTCGGCGAACCACGGCAGCGCGGCCTGGTCGAGCATCACGGCCGGGTTGCGCTTGCGGCTGAGCGCCGACCAGCGGCGCAGGAAGGCCTGCATCGCCAGATTGAGCTTCTGGCAATGCGCCAGCTCGGCCCGCAGCGCGCCCATCGCGCTCAGGTCGGCCAGCCGGCCTTGAAAAAAGAACTGCGACAGCACGCCCCAGTAGTAGGTGTAGTCCCAGATCACCTTGATCGGCAGCACCTCCGGGTCGCCGAACAGCGGGTACTGGTCGGTGTAGAGCGCGAGCGTGCTGTCGTAGAACGAATGAAAGACCTGGTCGAAGAGCTGCGCGTGCGCGCCCAGCGGTTTACCGGCGCGGTCGAGCCCGACCAGCTCGGTGATGTAGGTGTTCGCGATCGCGATGAAATCGCTGCCGGGCGAATAGAACGGGTCCAAGAACAGCCCGGCCTCGCCGGTCAGGGCCCAGCGCCGGGCCGAGAAGAGCTGGCTGCAGCCGTGCGAGAACTTGCGCAGGAAGGCGAAGTCCTGCAGCGTGTCGCGCTTCGTGTCGAGCTCGTCGAACAGGCGCGGCTGGTGGCGCTCGAGCCAGTCCATCGCCTTGTCGAAGGTGTTCATCGTCTCCAGCGGGTGCAGGCGCGGGTCGGCGACGATGCCGACCGAGTGCGAGCCCGAGGCGAGCGGGATCAGCCAGACCCAGTAGCCGGCGCCGACCAGGTGGTTCGTCGAAAGCCAGCGCGCCGCCGGGTCGCAGCGGGCCCGCCAAGCCGGGTCCGCGGCCCAGGTGTCGACGTCGATCCGGTGCTTGACGCGGAACCAGACCGCGTGGACGTGGTGATCGTTCTCCTGCGCGAGGCCGAGCTGGCGCTTCAGGATCGCGGCCCGGCCGCTCGCATCGACGACCCAGCGCGCGTCGACGTCGTGGCGCGCCTCGCCGCGCGCCCAGGCGACGCGGTGCGGCGCGGCCCCGTCGGCCAGCTCGACGCGGCGCACGACCGCGTCGTCGACGAAGCGGATGCCCCGGCGCAACGCCTCCTCGCCGAGGAAGTTCTCGAAGATGCCGCGGTCGATCTGGTGGCTCGGGGTCGACAGAAATCGGCTCGCGCCGATCTCGGTGACCCGATCGATGTCGCGCCGGCCTTCGGAGAAGAAGAAGCGGAAACCGAACTTGCGCAGCTGCGATTGGTCCAGGTGCGCCGACAGCCCGAGCACCTCCCGGAAATAGTGCGCGCCGATCTCGACCGAGGATTCGCCGACCTTGAACGCCGACTCGGGGACCGGGTGGCTGCGGCGCTCCAGCACCAGGATGTCGAGCTCGGCAAAGCGCCGCTTCAGCTGCAGCGCGAGCGTCAGGCCCGCCAGCCCGCCGCCGAGGATGACGACATCGTGGGGGCCGGCGGCCGAGGCGTTCATCGGCGGAGTATGCACGGCGGCACCCGGGTGCCGCACGCTAGCCGGCGGAATCGGTCAGCTTTACATGCAGCGCCAGCGTCGCCGACAGCGGCAGGCACAGCGTCGACGCCGCAGTGTCGGAGTCGACGCGGGCGAGCGCCTCGAACAGCGGCAGCGCGTCGGCCATCGCATTCGCCGCGAGCGAGCGCGCCGCGCCGGAGCGCAGCGGCGGCGGCTCATCCGGCACGGCGCCCAGCGCGCATTCGAGCGTTGCGATGCCGTGCGGGCCGGGCCGCGGCGCCAGCACCAGCGCGACCGCGAGCAGGCCGCGGCTCGCCGTCGTCGAGGCGAGCGCGCCGCAGGCCTGGGTGTCGTAGCCGACCAGCAGCACCGCGCGGTCCTCGGCCACGGCCTGCGTCGCCGCTTCGAGCAGCCCGGCGGCAAAGCTGTGCTCGAACGCGCTCAGCGCGGTGCTCGCCCGCATGCAGCCGGTCGCGATGCCCCAGTAGCCGGACGCGGCGTTGTGCACCGAGTTGTGAAAGCGCGTCGGCGAGACGAGCTGCGGGTGGTCGACCAGCGTCGCGCACATCGCGTCGGTGATCGCCAGATCGCCGTGGCAGGAGCTGAACACGCTGAGCAACTCGGCGGCCGGGCGCTGGGACTGTGCGACCGCCGCGGCGGCGACCTCGAGCGCGAGCGCGACCGTGTCGGGCGCGCGCCGGCGCTCGGCCGGCGGCAGCAGCGCGGCCACCGGCCGGCGCGCCGGCAGCGCGAGCCCATCGCCCTCGCCCCGGAACGCGGCGCGTGCGCGGCCCCAATCCGGCAGCGTCGGCGACCAGAACGCGATCGCGTCGACGAAGAGCTTCAACGCCGTCATGCGCCACGCTCGAAGGCGAGCACGCAGTTCGTGCCGCCAAACCCGAACGAATGGCTCAGCACGCGGCGCGGCGCGGCGCGCGCCGGCTGACGCCGGATCTGCGGGCCGCATCCGGCGTCCAGCTGCTCGGCACCGGCCGTGCCGGCCATCCAGCCGGTCGTCAACGCCGTCAGCGCGAACGCGGCGTTGACGATCCCGGCGGCGCCCAGCGCGTGGCCGGTCAGGCCCTTGGTCGAACTGGCGTGGACGTGAACGCCGAAGCGGCGCGCGACGAGCGCCGCCTCGGCCGCGTCGTTCTGCGCACTCGCGGTGCCGTGCAGTGCGACGTGGTCGATCTGCGCCGCGTCCAGGCCGGCACGCGCGAGCGCGTCGTCCAGCGCACGCTCGGCGCCGGCGCCGCTCGGGTCGGGCGCGGACATGTGGTGGGCGTCGCTCGATTCGCCGTAGCCCGTCAGCATCAGCTCGCCCGGCCCGCGCTCCAGCAGCGCGAAGCCGGCGGCCTCGCCGAGGCTGATGCCGTCGCGCGCCGCGTCGAAGGGCCGGCACGGCCCGCTCGACACCAGCTGCAGCGCGTTGAAGCCGAACAGCACGCTGCCGCACAAGGTGTCGGCGCCGCCGACGACGGCCGCGTCGACGAGGCCGAGCCGCAGCAGCCGCTCGGCCGCGGCGAACGCCTTCGCGCTCGACGAGCACGCGGTCGACAGCGTCAGGCACGGCCCTTCGAGCCCGAGCGCGTCCTGCACGAAGGCGGCGATCGAGTGCAGCGTGTGCAGGCGCGGCCGGCGTTGACCGGGCGGGAAGCCGCCATCGCCATCGAGCGCGCGGTAGGCCGCTTCGGTCGCGCCGATGCTCGACGTCGAGGTGCCCATCACGACCGCGATGCGCGACGCGCCATGGCGCGTGCGCGCCGCCGCGGCCGCGTCGATGAAGCCATCGGCGTTCAGGCCGCGCCAGGCGAGGCGGTGATTGCGGCAGTCCCAGGCCGCGAGCGCGGCCGGCAGACGCGTCTCTTCCAGCCCGGCGACGCGGCCGATCCAGGTCGGCAGCGGCCGGTGCGTGAAGTCGTTGGGCCGCAAGCCGCTGTGCCCGCCGCGCAGCGCGGCCAGCATCGCCGCACGGCCGTCGCCGAGGCACGAGGCGGCGGTCCACGCGGTGACGGCAAGCGGCGCGATCGGAGCGGGGGCTGAGGCCAATGCGATGACGATGGAATGGCGATGCCCGCACTGTAAAGCCGACGGTCCAGTCGCTTAGGAGCCCAGAAGATTCGAGCACCTCGCCTGTCACGGTGGAGCGAGGCCGGCGTACGTCCTGAGCAGTCGCCGGTTGCAGGCGGCGACTCTCGGGGCGGGATGCGGGGTCGCCGACGCAGTGAACGCTCTGCCCTGAACGACGTCGGCGACCCCGCATTCCGACCCGAGCGCAGGCAGACGCAGCGAACGCCCCCTAAGCGCCGCCGGCACATTTGCTGCACTGCAGCGCGGCATGCTTCACGAGCTCGCGTTGTGCCGCGGCGTCGCTCGCCCCGGCAGCCCGGAGGACCCCCCTATCATCGCGGCGATGCGCATTTTGTTGATCCGGCACGGCGAGACCCCCTTGAACGTGGCGCGCGTGCTGCAGCCGATGGAGACCCCGCTCAGCGTGCGCGGCGTCGAGCAGGCGACGGCGCTGGCGCGGCGGCTGATGCGCATCGAGCTGGCCGCGATCATCAGCAGCGACCTGGCGCGGGCATGGCACACGGCCGAGCTGATCGCGGCCGCCAGCGGCGCGCCGCTCGAAGCGAACGAATTGCTGCGCGAGCGCAACTTCGGCGACTGGCGCGGCCAGCCCTATGAACGCTTGCCGGAGAACCCCCTCACGATGACCGGCGCGCCGCCGGGCGGCGAATCCGTCGCGACCTTCGAGCTGCGCATCGCGCATGCGTTCGCCTCGATCGTGCGGCGGGCGGCCCGGTTGCGGGCCGCGGGCGCCAGCGCGCTCGCGGTCGTCACGCACGGCCTCGTGATCCGCGAGCTGCTGAAGACCTACATCCAGCTGCCCCAGGGCGTCGCGATGCCGGTCCACCTCGGCAACACCAGCCTGACGATCTTCGACGCGAAGCCGCCGCACCTCGCGTCTCTCGTCAACGGCACCGGCCACCTGGAGCTGCCCGGCGTGCCGCGCGACGATCCGCGCGCGCTCTCGGGCGGCTGAGCCGCTTCAGGCCAGACGCCGCAGCAAGGCCATCGCGGCGGCGGGCGCGCGCTCCTTCGCACCGCTGATGAAGTACAGGAACACGTCGCGCTCGGCGCCGCGCGCCGGCTCGGGCTCGACACGCGGCACGCCCGCCGGCTCGGCGCCTTCGCGCCAGGCGCGCGCGCAGGCCCCCAGCGCGTCGAAGACCTCCGGCGGGCAGCCCTCGGGCAGCGCGGCTTCGGTGCGCATCATGCGGGCGTAGACGAAGTCGCCGGTCAGGTCGGCGAACGACGGGTAGTCGTCCGAGTCGGTGAACACCGTCGCGGCCCGGTAGCGGCGGGCGAGCGCGAGGTATTCCGGCGTTTTGAAGCTCTCGTGACGCACGTCGAGCACGTGGCGCAGCGCGATGCCGCCGACCTGCGCCGGCAGCAGTTTCAGGAAGGCCTCGAAGTCGCTCGGCTCGAAGCGCTTGGTCGGCGCGAACTGCCAGACGATCGGCCCGAGCTTGTGCGCGAGCTCGGCGATGCCCTGGTTCACGAAACGCTCGACCGATTCGCCGGCCTCGGCCAGCACGCGCCGGTTCGTCGCGAAGCGCGAGGCCTTCAGCGAGAACATGAAGTCGTCCGGCGTCTCGTCGCGCCACTTCGCGAAGGTCGCGGGCTTCTGCGAGCTGTAGTAGGTGCCGTTGACCTCGATCGCGGTCAGTTGGCGGCTCGCGTACTCGAGCTCGCGGCTGTGCGGCCAGCCCTTCGGAAAGAAGTTGTCGCGCCAGGGCTCGAAGGTCCAGCCCCCGATGCCGACGCGGATCTTGGCGGTCATGCTGCGCTCCTTTTTCGTCCTTTGGCGTGAGCCTTGAACTCTAGGCGATCGCGGTGGGCTCCGGCGGCCGGACCGCGAGCACGTCCTGCGCCGCTTCTTCATACGCGTGCGCGAGGCGCAGCAGCGCAGCCTCGCCCTGCGGCCGGCCGATCAGCTGCAGCCCCATCGGCAGGCCCGCGGCGTTGAAGCCGGCCGGCACGCTGACGCAGGGCAGGCCGGCCAGGGTCGCGTAGATCACGACCTCCATCCAGCGGTGGTAGGTGTCCATCTCGCGGCCATTGACGTGGGTTGGCCAGCGCAACGCGGCGTCGAAGGGCCAGACCTGGGCGCTCGGCAGCGCGAGCACGTCGAAGCGCTCGAACAGCGTCAGCAGGTGGTGAAAAAACGCGCTGCGCTGCGCGCTCGCGTGCAGGGTTTGCGCCCCGGTCAGGCCGGCGGCCTGGTCGTGCTCCCACAGCGCCTCGGGCTTGATCGACGCGCGGTTCGAGGGCTTCAGCAGAAACGGCGCGATGCGCCCGGCGACGAGCCAGCGCCGCCAGACCAGCCACGTGTCCCAGACCGCCTCGGGCGAATGGCCGAGCGGCGTCGGCTCGATCGCGCAGCCGAGGCCGTTCAGGCGCTCCAGCCCCTGCTCGCAGACCGCCAGAATGCCGGGCTCCATCGGCAGATGGCCGTCAAGGTCACCGAGCCAGCCGACGCGCACCCGGGAACAATCGAGCCCCGCGAGGCCCTGGGCGAACGACGCGTGCGGCGCGAGCGACAGCGGCAGCCGCGGATCGGGCCCGGCCTGCACGTCCAGCAGCCGGGCGACGTCCTCGACGCTGCGCCCCATCGGCCCCTCGGTGCCGAGCTGCGTGACCCAGACGTCGGTCGCCGGCCACTGCGGCACGCGGCCCTGGCTCGGCCGCAATCCGAACACGTTGTTCCAGCCGGCCGGGTTGCGCAGGCTGCCCATGAAGTCGCTGCCGTCGGCGACGCTGAGCATCCGGGTCGCGAGCGCGACCGCCGCGCCGCCGCTGCTCCCGCCCGCTGATCTGCTCGGATCGAACGCGTTGCGCGTCACGCCGAAGACCTCGTTGAAGGTGTGCGAGCCCAGCCCGAACTCGGGTGTGTTGGTCTTGCCGATCACGATGCAGCCGGCCGCCTTCATGCGCGCCACCATCAGCCCGTCGTGCGCCGGCACGTGCTCGCGCATCAGCGGCGAGCCGAGCGTGGTGCGCAGCCCGGCGGTCGGCGCCAGGTCCTTGATCGCCTGCGGCAGGCCGTGCATCCAGCCGCGCGAGCGGCCCTGCGCGAGCTCGGCGTCGCACACGTCGGCCTCGCGCAGCAGCGCGTCGGTGCCACGCAGGCTGACGATCGCGTTGTGCGCCGGGTTCACCGCGTCGATGCGCGCCAGCGTCGCCTGCATCAGCTCGCGGCACGAGATCTCGCGCGCCGCGATCGCGGCGGCCAGCGCGCTCGCGGAACGGTCGGTCAATTCACTCATTCGGCGCTCATTAGGGTTCACTCCGGGCTGCGCCGCCACACCGAGGCCAGCACTTTCAGTTTTTGCCACATCGACAGCCGCTGGTCGGACAGCGCGTCGAGAAAATCGGACAAGCCCTTGGACTTGCCCATCGTGTAGAACGTCAGCACCGTCGTCAGCACGAAGGTGATCGCGAAGATCCAGAGCTTGCGGTCCCAGGCCGCGTCGGCCTCGGCGAGCAAATTCATGCCGAGGAAGCCGGTCGTCACGGTGCCGATCAGCCCGAGGATGGTCACGACGGTCAGCCGCACGACCGTGTTGGCCTGGCGGCGCAGGCTGTCGGCGTCGAGGTAGCCGTTCATCTCGGCGATGCGCTCCTTGACCTCGGCGTAGAGCGGGTCGAGCTCGAGGTGCGTGGCGCACATGCGCGACAGCGCGCGCACCTGCGCCTGCTCGGAGATGTCGTGGAACCAGTAGCGGTGCGTGAAGCGCAGAAAGCCCTCGAAGCTCGCGCGGATCGAGCGCTTGAAGCGCCGCACGCTCGCGGCGTCGCCGACGTCCAGGTTCTTCAGCGCCTCGACCAGCCGGTCCGACGACATCAGCAGCGCCGCCTTCTGGAAGTGGTTGATCAGGAACAGCAGGAAGTGCTGGTGGCGGAACTGCGCGAGCACGCCGCGGTCGCGGCAGCCGTAGAACTCGCTGCGCGCGTCGCCGACGACGATCAGCGCCTGGCCGCTGCACAGGTAGCGCGTGTTCGGCGCGGCGCCGGCATCGGCCCAGTAGCGGTCGTAGCAATAGCGCTGCTCGAAATCGATCAGCGTGTCGGCGCCGTGCGCGCCGGTGACGAGGCCCAGGCGCATGAAGTCGTCGCGCGACAGCGCGCGCGGGTCGTCCAGCGCGAGGTAGCCCATCACCGGCATCCGGTAGTACTCGATCTGGCGGTAGCGCAGCTCGCCCGGGTCCTCGGAATGGTCGGCGACCAGCGGCTTCAGCAGGAAGGCCCAGTGCGCCGCAGTGCGCGGCGCGCGGTATTCGGCGACGTGCGCCATGAACAGCTCGCGCTGGCGGGCATCGGAGCTCGCGAGCACGCGGCCCTCGGCGTCCAGCCAGTCGACCTCGGCCATGCTGTGCAGCGCCAGGCCGCTTGCGTCCCAGCCCGAGGGATAGCTGCGGCCGAAGCGGTAGAGCTGCTCGTGCGCCTGATCGAGCGTCAGGTCGTTCGCGCCGACCTCGACGTTCAGCAGCACGACGTCGACATCGAAGAAGAAGTACAGGTCGATGTGCACGACTTGCAGCGTGAACGGCGCGGCATCGGGGTGCGTGCGGACCCGCAGCGCCGCGACGTCCTCGCGCCGGAACACGCGCATCGGCGCATCGGCGTCGCGCCCGCTCGCGCCCTTGCCGCCACGGCCGTCGCCGTAGAGAAAGCGCTGCACATAGGGCAGGAAGGTCACGAACTCGTTGTAGTGGCGTTCATGAAAACGGGCCGGGTCGCCGGTGTAGTCGTCGACGACCTCGTGCCACGGCGAGGCCTCGCCGAGGTCGCGCAGGACCTGCCACGGCGTGCGCCGCGGGCCGCCGGCATCCGGCCGCGCGATCGGCATCAGGCGCAAGGGCCAGAGCAGGATCTGGCGCAGGTGGCGCACCGCGAGCCCGGTCGAGGCGGGGGCGTGAGCGAGTTCGCGGTCGCTCGGGGTCGGCAGCTCCATGCTCAGCTCTCGTTGTGTTCGAGGTTCACCCGGCGGCGCGTGCCGGCGTCGACATCGTAGAGGTGGAAGCTGTCCATGTTGCGCCCGTACAGGTGCAGGCTGACGACCTGCGGGCGCTCGGCGCTGACGCCGGTCAGGTGGATGTGGTCCGGGTTCGGCACGAAGCTCGTGACGCTGCCCGGTCCGAGCAGGATCACGCCGCCGCGCTGCAGCGCGATGCCGGTGTCGGCCTCGATCGGGCCGCTGCGCACGTAGCTGCGCTCCTCGAGCAGGCCGCGGCAGACGCCGACGACGCCCCAGCTGCCGTGGTCGTGCACCGGCGTCCACTGCCCCGGCGTCCAGACCAGCGCGTACAGCGACAGGCTGCGGTCGGGCGCGACATGGATCGCATTGCGCGCGTAGTGCATCGGATCGGCGCGCAGGTGCTGCGGCGCGAGGAAACTGTCGGCGTGTTCGAGCAGCTCGCACATCAGCGGCACGATCGCCGCGACGCAGTCGGCCGGCTCGGCATGGCGCGCGGCACAGGCTTTCGACGCCGCGATGAATTTGTCCAGGGCTGGGCTGACCATGGCGCCGATTCTGCCTGTGCGCGGCCGGCGCTACCAGGTGTCGATCGGGTGGCTCGTCAGCGGCGCGATGCGCGCCGAGGCCAGCCCGTTCGCGAGCCAGGCGCGCGTCTCGGCCGGGTCGATCACCGCGTCGATCTCCAGCGTCGCGGCCATGTTGAGCGCACCGCCCTTCGCGTAAAGCTCATCGACGTGGTGCTGGAACAGCGCGTCGCGCCGCGGCCCCTCGGGCACGGCCTCGAGCTCCTTGCGGTAGCCCAGCCGCACCGCGCCCGTCGGCGCGCAGCGCGGCGTGGACGTCCTGCCCGCGCGTCACGAGCACCTGCACCACCGTGCAGGCCATCGGCGCCTGAACCGCGTCGCGTGCCATCACCGTGCGCTCAGGCGTAAGCGTCCGGGTAGCGGTCGACCGTCAACCCGTTCAGGTCGATGCCCGCCTTGCGCCCCGAGATCACATCGGCCATCACGCACGCGGTGCCGGCGGCCATGGTCCAGCCGAGCGTGCCGTGGCCGGTCGCGAGGTACAGGTTCGGCAGGCGCGTCGCGCCGACGATCGGCGTGCCGTCCGGCGTCATCGGGCGCAGCCCGCACCAGAACTCGGCGCGGCTCACGTCGCCGCCGCGCGGGAACAGGTCGCTCACGACGTGCTCCAGCGTCTGGCGCCGCGCCTCGTGCAGCTTCAGGTCGTAGCCGGCGAGCTCGGCGGTCCCGCCGACGCGGATGCGGTCCCCCAGGCGCGTCACCGCGACCTTGTGGGTCTCGTCCATCACGGTCGACTCGGGTGCGCCGGCCGCCTCGGTGATCGGCACCGTGATGGAGTATCCCTTGACCGGATAGACCGGCACGCGCAGCCCGATGCCCTTCAGCAGCAGCGGCGAGTGGCTGCCGAGCGCGACGAGGTAGGCGTCGGCGCGCAGGTCGCCGGCGTCGGTGACGACGCGCTCGATCTGCTGCCCGGCCTTCACCAGGCGCCGGATGCGCGTGCCGTAGCGGAACTGCACGCCCTTTTGCAGCGCGAGCGCGGCCAGCGCCTGCGTGAACTTGTAGCAGTCGCCGGTCTCGTCGCCGGGCAGGCGCAGGCCGCCGGCGAATTTGTCCTGCACACCGGCGAGCGCCGGTTCGACCCGGATGCAGCCGGCGCGGTCGAGCAGCTCGAAGCCGACGCCGTAGCGCTTCAGGATCGCGATGTCGGCCGCGGTGCCGTCCAGCTGCGCCTGGGTGCGAAACAGCTGCAGCGTGCCCTGCATGCGCTCGTCATAGCGCAGGCCGGTCTGCGCGCGCAACTCCTTCAGGCAATCGCGGCTGTATTCGGCCAGCCGCACCATCCGCCCCTTGTTGAGCTCGTAGCGCGCGCTGGTGCAGTTGCGCAGCATCGCCAGGCCCCAGCGCATCAGGTTCAGGTCGAGGTTCGGGCGGATCACGAGCGGCCGGTGGTGCATCAGCAGCCATTTCACGGCCTTGACCGGCACGCCCGGGCCGGCCCACGGCGCGGAGTAGCCGGGCGAGACCTCGCCGGCGTTGCCGTAGCTGGTTTCCAGCCCGGCCGCCGGCTGGCGGTCGATCACGGTGACCTCGTGGCCGGCGAGCGCGAGCTGGTACGCACTCGAGACGCCGATCACCCCACTGCCGAGAATCAGGACCTTCATCCGCACCCTTTGTGACAACGCTTGCGGCGCAGTGTAGAGGCCCGGGGTCAAAATAGACCCATCACCTTCAAGGAGCCCCATGCCTGCTGCCCCGAACTACGTCGCCCCGGCGCGCTTCGACGACCCGGCCGCCGCGCTCGAGCAAGTGCGCGCGATCTACGACGGCAGCATCGCGCACCTGCGCTCCTCGCTGCACGATTTCGTCGCCGGCGACAACCTGGCGAGCCGGGTGCGCGCCTGCTACCCGTTCGTGCGCGTGCAGACCGACACCGTCGCGCGCGCCGACTCGCGCCTGAGCTACGGCTTCGTCGCCGGCCCCGGCACCTACGAGACGACGCTGACGCGGCCCGACCTGTTCGCGAGCTACTACCTCGAGCAATTCCGCCTGCTCTTGAAGAACCACCACGTCTCGCTCGAGATCGGCACCAGCGCGCAGCCGATCCCGGTGCACTTCTCGTTCGCCGAGAACGACCACATCGAAGGCAGCCTGACGCCCGAGCGGCGGATGCTGATGCGCGACCGCTTCGACCTGCCCGACCTGGGCGCGATGGACGACGGCATCGCCAACGGCACCTTCGAGCCCGCGCCCGGCGAGGCGCATCCGCTCGCGCTGTTCACCGCGCCGCGCGTCGATTATTCGCTGCACCGGCTGCGCCACTACAGCGGCACCGCGCCCGAGCACTTCCAGAACTTCGTGCTGTTCACGAACTACCAGTTCTACATCGACGAGTTCGTGCGGCTGGGCCACGAGACGATGGCGAGCGCGGCGCGCGCGCAGGACTACACCGCGTTCGTCGAGCCCGGCAACGTGATCACGCGCCGCGCCGGCCTGCCGGCGGAGTCCGGCGACGAGCTCGGCACCGCGCCGCCGCGCCTGCCGCAGATGCCGGCCTACCACCTGGTGCGGCCCGACAACGCCGGCATCACGATGGTCAACATCGGCGTCGGCCCGGCGAACGCGAAGACGATCACCGACCACATCGCGGTGCTGCGCCCGCACGCGTGGGTGATGCTCGGCCACTGCGCCGGCCTGCGCAACACGCAGCAGCTCGGCGACTACGTGCTCGCGCACGGCTATGTGCGCGAGGACCACGTGCTCGACGAGGAGCTGCCGCTGTGGGTGCCGATCCCCGCGCTCGCCGAGGTGCAGGTCGCGATCGAGGCGGCGGTCGAGGAGATCACGCAGCTGAAGGGCTACGAGCTCAAACGCATCCTGCGCACCGGCACGGTCGCGAGCACCGACAACCGCAACTGGGAGCTGCTGCCCTCGCGCCACGCGGTGAGCACGCCGGAGCGGCGCTTCAGCCAGAGCCGCGCGATCGCCCTCGACATGGAAAGCGCCACGATCGCCGCGAACGGCTTTCGCTTCCGGGTGCCGTACGGCACCTTGCTGTGCGTCAGCGACAAGCCGCTGCACGGCGAAATCAAACTGCCGGGGATGGCGAACCACTTCTACCGCGAGCGCGTCGACCAGCACCTGCGCATCGGCATCCGCGCGATCGAGCGGCTGCGCGAGGCCGGCGTCGACCAGCTGCACAGCCGCAAGCTCAGAAGCTTTGCGGAAGTGGCGTTCCAGTGACGCCCGGGGTGCCGTCGATCTTCCGGCAAGGCTGAAGCGGCAGCTTGATGCCCAGCGTCAAGGTCTCCAGCGGCCGGGCGAACTTGGCGTCGGGCACGAGCGCGAAGGGCAGCAGATCGGTCACGCCGAGCGGCACCGGGTCGCCCGGGTCGAGCACGAACAGCGCGCCGTCGCGCTGCAGGTCCTCGGGCTTGATCCAGGGCGTTGCGCGGTCGGAGTCGAAGACCTGGATCTGGCCGCCGGAGTAGAGCGAGACCAGGCCGGCGTCGAACACCGAGCCCTCGACGAAGCGCAGCGGGCAGTTCGTGACGCTCGCCCAGTGCTTGACCGCCGTCAGCGCGAGGCGGCGCGCCGGGTAGGCGGTGTCGATCCGGCGGCTCGATCGCATCGCATTCGGGTCGTTGTGTTCGACCGCGTACAGCGTGAGGCTCACCGCCTGCACCGCGAGCGCCACCACCACCAGCCGGCGCAGGTCGATCGGGCTGCGGCGGTCCCATTGCAGCGCGAGCCAGAACGGCAGGAACTGCAGCGCCTGCACGCCCCAGTGGTTGCGCAGGCTGACGCCGCTGAGCAGCGCCATCGCGGCCAGCACGAGCAGCGTGGCCCAGGTCAGGCCGATCATCCAGCGGTTGAAGTCGGGCGTCACGACGGCGTCGCTCGCCGGCTTCGGCGCACCGCGCCGGGCGCGCCGCGTCCAGGCCCAGCAGATCGCGATCGCGAGCAGCGTCGGGAACGCGAGCCGGACCTGGTTCGCGAGGAACGCGACGATCACGCGCAAGCGCACCCACAGGTTGGCCGATTCGACCGCCTCGGCCGCGTAGCGCAAGGTCGTGTAGTCGTGCCGGACGACCCAGATCGCATGCGGCGCGAAGACCGCGGCCAAGGTCGCGAGCGCGAGCGCCAGGCCGCCCCAGGCGGCGCGGCCCTTCATCCGGCCGGTCAGCACGAGCGCGAGCAGCAGCGCCGCGAGCGGCACCAGCGCTTGGTACTTCGAGAGCATCGCGGCGCCGGCGCCGACGCCGGTGGCGATCCACCACAGCCAGTGGCCGCGCGTCGCCCGCATCGCGAACCAGACGGTCGCGGCGATGCACAGCACCATCACGGTGTTGTGGTTGTAGAGCTGGGCGCGCTGCGAGAAGCTCAGGTTCAGGCCCCAGAGCACGACGGCGGCGGCCGAGAGGCGGTCCCCGATCAGCTCGCGGCCGATCATCCAGGTGAAGACCAGCGTGCCCAGCAGGCAGGCGGTCGCGAGCGAATAGGCCCAGTACAGCGAGGGCCCGAAGAGCTTGATCATCAGGCCGAGCGCCACCGAGGGCAGCGGCGGATGCTTGTGATAACCGAGCTCCAGGCTCTGCGCCCAGTTGAACTGCTCGATGTTGTCGCCGAACTGCGCGGTGTTGAAGTAGGCCGCCCACAGCGCCCACAGCACGACGATCGCGGCGCTGACCAGCACGGCCTGGACCGGCGCGAACGGGCGTTTCACCGTCGACATCGGAATCAAGGGGGTCGCGGTCGCCTGGAGGTTCATGACGCTCTAGTTTATTGGCAAGTGCCCGCGAAAACGGCACACGGCTTGCCCCAGTTGCCGCAAACCGGGCAATCCCTTACGCTGGAGGTGAGCACGAGGAGACTGCCATGCCCTCACTTATCCCCGACGCCGCCATCCAGGCGATCCGATCGCTCGCGCTGGTCGGCCAGACCGGCGCGGGCAAGACCAGCCTGGCCGAGGCCTTGTTGCACCGGGCCGGCATGCTCGGAGCGCCGGGCAGCCTGGAGCGCGGCACCACCGTCTCCGATTTCGACCCGATGGAGCGCCGCGCCCAGCACTCGCTGAACTCGGCGCTGATGCAC
>DASYCA010000120.1:0-32944 GCA_036500445.1 Burkholderiaceae bacterium
CCGGGATTATAAAATTGACGGGGCGCCCGTGCGCTTGCGGCGGATCAATCCCGTCGGCGAACGCACGCAGCCACCATCACAGAGGGGAGCTCATCTGGGGCCTATCGACGCTTTTTGGCATGTTCTGAACCTGTTTGGCCCGGCAGCCGGCCTCGCTCTGCTCACGCCGACCCTCGCCAAGCTGCTCTGGCGGCACGATTTGAAGGGCGTCGGCTGGGGCCGACTGGCCGGCTGGGTGTTTTCGGTCTGCGGACTGGTCACGCTGGCCGGGCTGGCCGTCTTCGGCCACGACGGCAAGATGGCGACCTACGCGGTGATGGTGGCGGCCGGGGCATTGACCTTGTGGTGGGCCGGGTTCGTCTCCAACTCGCGCTGATCGGATTCGAGCGTCGGCACCTCGCCGCGCAGCGAGTGCGTGTTCACCGCGCTGATCGTCACGTCGATCATCTGCCCGATCAGGCGTGACGGGCCCTTGAAATTGACCATCCGGTTGCATTCGGTGCGCCCGGTCAGCTCGGTGGCGTCCTTGCGCGACGGGCCTTCGACGAGCACGCGCTGGACCGTGCCCAGGCGCGAGTCGCTGATCGCCTTCGCGCTTTCGGTGATCGCCTTTTGCAGCCGGTGCAGGCGCTTCAGTTTGTCGGCCTGCGGCGTCGTGTCGGCCAGCGCGGCGGCGGGCGTGCCGGGGCGCGGGCTGAAGACGAAGCTGAAGCTGTCGTCGAAGCCGACGTCCTCGATCAGCTTCATCATCGCGCCGAAATCGGCCTCGGTCTCGCCCGGGAAGCCGACGATGAAGTCGCTCGACAGGCTGATGCCGGGCCGCACCGCGCGCAGCTTGCGCACCGTGCTCTTGTATTCCATCGCGGTGTAGCCGCGCTTCATCGCCATCAGGATGCGGTCGCTGCCGTGCTGGACCGGCAGGTGCAGGTGGTTCACCAGTTGCGGCACCCGGGCGTAGACCTCGACCAGGCGCTGCGTGAACTCGTTCGGGTGGCTCGTCGTGTAGCGGATCCGGGCGATGCCGGGGATCCTGGCGACCGCCTCGATCAGCAGCGCGAAGTCGGCGATGTCGGCCGTGCGGCCCATCGCGCCGCGGTAGGCGTTGACGTTCTGGCCCAGCAGCGTCACCTCCTTGACGCCCTGCGCGGCCAGGCCGGCGACCTCCTTCAGCACGTCGTCGAAGGGCCGCGAGACCTCCTCGCCGCGGGTGTACGGCACGACGCAGTAGCTGCAGTACTTCGAGCAGCCTTCCATGATGGACACGAACGCGCTCGCGCCCTCGACGCGGGCCGGGGGCAGGTGGTCGAACTTCTCGATTTCCGGGAAGCTGATGTCGACCTGCGGGCGGGCCTGGGCGCGCCGCGCGTCCAGCATCGCGGGCAGGCGGTGCAGGGTCTGCGGGCCGAACACCAGGTCGACATAGGGCGCGCGCGCGATGATGTCGGCGCCTTCCTGGCTCGCGACGCAGCCGCCGACGCCGATCAGCACGCCCTTGGCTTTCAAATGCTTGACGCGGCCGAGGTCGCTGAAGACCTTCTCCTGCGCTTTCTCGCGCACCGAGCAGGTGTTGAACAGGATCAGGTCGGCCTGCTCGACGTCGTCGGTCGGCTCGTAGCCCTGCGCGGCGTGCAGCACGTCGGCCATCTTGTCCGAGTCGTACTCGTTCATCTGGCAGCCGAAGGTCTTGATGAAGACCTTTTTCGATGCAGCGTTGCTCATGGCTTGATCCACAGGTGCGCGATCGGGTCGTAGGTCCAGGCCAGGGCCTCGGCGGGCGTGCGCGGCCACAGGATTTCCCGCTCGGCCGGCGTCAGGATCCAGACGTCCTTCACGGCGTTGCCGCCGACGTCGAGCGTGAAGTTCACGCGCAGCTTGATGCCGGTGATCGCCGACGGCATCACCGCGAAATTGTCGGCGCCGCGGATGCGCGAGCCCGGTGCGAGCGTGGCGGGGTGGCCGTCCAGCAGGATCGCGGGGATGTCGCCGAAGACGATCACGCCGCGCAGCGAGGCCGGCGGGAAGACGCGCGGCGCCTGCTGGGCGGCGGCGGGGGCCTGAAAGCCGGCCACGGCGAACGCGACGATCGCGGCCAGGGCACAGCGGTACATGGTGTTCATCCAGTGGCTGTCGAAGTGGATCGAGGGCGCCGAGTTTACCGCGCGGGGCGGGCCGGGTAGGATCGGCGACCGGCCGGTTTTCTCGTTCCGCCGCCCTTTTGGAGCGCCCATGTTCGGCATCGCCGACTACCCCGAGTTCGTCGCCGCGGTCATCGTGTTCCTGCTGATCCCGGGCCCCGGCAACCTGGCGCTGATCACGTCGACCGGCAAGGGGAAATTGCGCGGCGGTTTCGCCGCGACCTTCGGGCTGATCGGCGGCGACCAGGTCCTGATGTGGCTCGCGGTCGCCGGCGTCGCCGCGCTGCTGGCCGCGTGGCCGCCGGCCTTTCACGCGGTGCAGTGGCTCGGCGCCGGCTACCTCGCGTGGCTGGGCTGGCGCATGCTGCGCGCGAAGCCGGGCGACGCGCCGGTGCTGGAGATCAAGCCGCACCATTATTTCAAGCAGGCGCTGGTGATCACCTTGCTGAACCCGAAGGCGATCGTGTTCTACATGGCCTTCTTCCCGCTCTTCGTCGATCCGGCCCACCACCGCGGCCTGCTGACCTTCGGCGTGATGGCCGCGACGATCGCGACGCTGACTTTTATCTACGGCGCGATCGTCGTGCTGCTGACGCATTTCCTGGCGGAAAAGCTGCGCGCGAACCCGAAGATCTCGGGCGGGCTGCAAAAGCTGGCCGGGGTGTTCCTGATCGGGTTCGGGGTCAAGCTCGCGTTGTCGCGCTGAGCCGCAACCCGGTCAAGGCGCGAAGCGGTCCTCGAGGCCGGCCCAGCAATCGGCGTAGCGCGCGTCGAGTTGCGGGCTCGTCAGCGCGAACGCGGTCGGGATGAACCTGAAGCGGCTCTCGAACATGAACGCCAGCGTGTTCTCGAGCTTCTGCGGTGCAAGCGTCGCGCCGGTCGCGCGCGTGAACGCCTCGGCGTCCGGGCCGTGCGGGACCATCGCGTTGTGCAGGCTCGCGCCGCCGGGCTTGAAGCCTTCGGGCTTCGCGTCGTACTCGCCCTGCACCAGGCCCATGAATTCGGACATCACGTTGCGGTGGTACCAGGGCGGGCGGAAGGTGTCTTCCATCACGAGCCAGCGCGGCGGGAAGATCACGAAATCGCAGTTCGCGGTGCCCGGCGTGTCGCTCGGCGAGGTCAGCACCGTGAAGATCGACGGGTCCGGGTGGTCGAAGCTGATCGAGCCGATCGTCATGAAGTTCGCGGTGTCGTATTTCACCGGCGCGAGGTTGCCGTGCCAGGCGACGACGTTGAACGGCGAGTGCGCCATCGTCGCGCGCCAGAAGTGGCCGCCGGATTTCTTGATCAGCTCGTAGTCGCCGGGCGTGTCTTCGAAGGCGGCGACGGGCGCGAGGAAATCGCGTGCGTTCGCGAGGCCGTTCGAGCCGATCGGGCCGAGTTCGGGGAGGCGGAAATGAGCGCCGTAGTTCTCGCAGACGTAGCCGCGCGACGGGCCGTCGGGCAACTCCACCTTGAACGCGACGCCGCGCGGCAGCAGCGCGATCTCGCCCGGCGCGACCTCGAGCCGGCCGAGTTCGGTGACGAGGCGCAGCCGGCCCTGCTGGGGCACCAGCAGCATCTCGCCGTCGGCGTTGACGAAGGCACGGCGCTGCATGTCGCGATCCGCGAGGTAGACGTGCGCGGCCAGACCGGTCTGGGCCTCGGCGTCGCCATTCGCGGCGATCGTGTGCATGCCGTCGATGAAGTCGCGATCCGGCGCCGTCATCGGGAACGGGTTCCAGCGCAGCGGCTCGGGCGCGAGCGGGGTTCGGCGGTCGGCGCCGGTCGTCCACAGCGGCTGCGCGCAAGCCGAATACCGGCCCGAGACGACCGAAGGCTGGCGGCGGTACAGCCAGCTGCGGCGGTTCTCGGCGCGCGGCGCGGTGAACGCGGTGCCGGAGACGAGCTCGGGATAGAGCGCGAGCGGCGCGCGCTGCGGGTTGTTGCGGCCTTGCGGCAGCGCGCCGTCGACGGCCTCGGTCGCGTATTCGTTGGCGAAGCCGCTCTGGTAACGCAGGTAGGGGACGGGAATGCTCATGCCATGGCCTTCGGTTCGGGGTCGTCGTTCGCGCGGCGCGCGGCGTTCAGCGCCTGTTGCAGCACGCCTTGTTCGCCGATATGGTTCGCGAGCAGCAGCACCAGGCGCGCATTCAGCGCGTGGCTTTGCATCACGCTCAGGTCGCGGTGCGCATCGATCAATGCTTCGTAGAAATCATCGGGCGCACTGAGGTTCGGGGTCGTGATCAGGGTCATGGCGGCCTTCTGTCTCAGTGCAGCGCGAGCGCGCGCCGCAGCGCCTGGCGCAACGCGTCGGCCGAGGGTTCGCGCCAGCGCGCGCAGACGTGCTGGTCGGGGCGCAGCAGCACGACCGAGCCGGCGCGCAGGTCGTAGCGCTCGGCGATCAGGCCGTCGCGGTCGACCCACTGACCGGGGGTGGCCACGGCGCCGCGCCGGGCGATGTGGACGATCGAAAACGGCACGCCGTCGGGCGCGGCACCCCTCAGCGGCGCGTCGCTGTCGAACACCAGCGCGTTGAAGCCGTCGCCGAGCGCGTGCAGCAGCCAGCCGTCGCTGCCGTCGGCCAGCAGCACAGGCGCATCGGCGGCGGCCGCGCCGGGGACCATCTTGCCGGAGAACGGCGCGCTGTCGGGCGTGTTCAGCGCCGACGCGTGCAGCGTCGCCGGCACCGACAGGCGCCCGCTGTTGACGAGGGTGCGTGCGAACGGGTGCTCGCGCGCGAGCTCGAGCACCGCGTCGCGGAACAGCCGGCTGATCTCGCTCTTCGGCGTGATGAAGTCGGTCGCGCGGGTCGAGTTCAGGATGTTCTCGTCGGCGGCGGCCTCGCGCTCGTCGGCGTAGCTGTCGAGCAGCGCGTCGGGTGCGGCGCGCTGCAGCACCAGTGCCAGCTTCCAGCCGAGGTTGTCGGCGTCCTGCACGCCCGAGTTCGCGCCGCGCGCGCCGAACGGCGAGACGCCGTGCGCCGAATCGCCGGCGAACAGCACGCGGCCATGCCGGAAGCGCGCCATGCGCTGGCAAGCGAAGGTGTAGACGCTGGCCCATTCGAGCTCGAACTCGGCGTCGGCGCCGAGCAGCGCCTTGACGCGCGGAATGATGTTCTCGGGCCGTTTTTCGATCTCCGGGTCTGCGTCCCACCCCAGCTGGAAATCGATGCGCCAGACGTTGTCGGGCTGCATGTGCAGCAAGACGCTCTGGTTCGGGTGAAAGCTCGGGTCGAACCAGAACCAGCGCTCGGCCGGGCGGTTCATCTGCATCTTCACGTCGGCGATCAGGAAGCGGTCGCGGAACACGCGGCCGGCCGCGCTCTGGCCGATCAACTCGCGCACCGCGGAGCGGCTGCCGTCGCAGGCGACCAGGTGCTCGGCCACGAGGTCGTAGCGGCCGTCGGGCGTCTCGATCGTCAGCCGCGCGTGGTCGGCGTGCTGCGTGACCCCGACGACCTTGTTGACCCAGCGCAGGTCGATCAACGGCAGTTGCGCGGCGCGCTGGGCGAGGTAGCCCTCGACGTAGTACTGCTGCAGGTTGATGAACGCGGGGCGCGCGTGGCCGCTCTCGGCCAGTAAATCGAAGTTGTAGACCTCGGCGTCGCGGAAGAACACGCGGCCGACCTTCCACGAGACGCCCTTGGCGACCATCACGTCGCCGCAGCCGAGGCGGTCGAAGATCTCGAGTGTGCGCTTGGCGAAGCAGATCGCGCGCGAGCCGGTCGAGAGCGTGTGGTCGTTGTCGAGCAGCACGACCGGCACCCTGCGCTGCGCGAGGTCGATCGCGAGCGCGAGACCGACCGGGCCGGCGCCGACGACCACGACCGGGTGGCGCGCGGGGGTCGGTGCGTCCTGGTCGGGATGCCGCGCGTACTCGAATTCGAGGCGCCGGAAATCCACCTCGGCGATGTCGAGGCGCTCGCTGCTCACGGCATCAGCTTTCCAGCGCGTTCCACATTTCGACGTCGCGCTCGGCCGTCCAGATGCGCGGGTGCGTGAACTGCGTCAGCTCGTCATAGCAGCGCGTCACGTCGAACGGCATGCAGTGGTCGAAGATGACCCAGTGGCCGTACTTGGGCTTCAGCGCCGCCATCGTCGACTTGTAGACCGCGTTCAGGTCCTGGCCGGCATCGACGCCGGCCTGCACGCTCGCGCGCACGTCGGCGATGAAGCTCGCGGTGCTGACGAGGCCCTCCTGCACGCGCGCCTCGCCGACCAGCGCCGGGCCGCGGCCGGGCACCAGCGCGAGCGGCTTCAGCGCGGCGAGGCTCGCGAGCGTGGCCGGCCAGTCCTTGAAGTACGCGTCGCCGGCATACGGCGTCGCGTCGAATTCGACCAGGTCGCCGCTCAAGAGCGTGCGCTCCTGCGGCAGCCAGACGACGGTGTCGCCCTTGGTGTGGCCGCGCCCGAGCTGCAGCAATTGCACTTCGAGCTTGCCGAGCCACAGCGTCATCTTGCCGACGAAGCTCATGGTCGGCCACGTCATCCCGGGCGGCACCGATTCGACGTTGCTGAACAGGCGCGGGAAGCGGCCGATCTCGCTCGCCTTGTCCTGCTCGCCGCGCTCGACGATCAAATCGTAGGTGTCCTGGCTGGCCAGGATCTGCTCGGGTTTGTAAGCGCTCGCACCCAGCACGCGGACCGCGTGGTAATGCGTCAGAACGACGTACTTGATCGGCTTGTCGGTCACCTCGCGGATGCGGCGGATCACGTCGGCGGCCATCGCCGGCGTCGCCTGGGTGTCGGCGACGAGCACCGCGTCGTCGCCGATCACGATGCCGGTGTTCGGGTCGCCCTCGGCGGTGTAGGCCCAGGCGTGCTCGGACAGGCGCGTGAACGAGACCTTCTTCTCTTCGAGATCGGCCTGGCTGGCGAACTTCTTCGGCGCATTCGTTGGTGAAGACATCATTTGCGTACCTCGAACAGATTTGCGTTAGACAAATATTGATCTTAGTCGATCCATTAGATGATGTCTAATCGGATTTGCACGGACACGCGAGGGCGGGCGATGGCGATCGGGACGGAGCGGGTACAGCGCGGCATTCAGAGCATCGAGGTCGGCGGCCAGGTGCTGCTCGCGCTCGTGCACCGCGGCGGCCCGATGGCGCTGAAGGACCTGGCGCGCGAGGCCGGCATGGCGCCGGCCAAGGCGCACCCGTACCTGGTCAGCTTCGCGCGCATCGGGCTGATCGAGCAGGACCGCGTCACCGGCTTTTACTTTCTCGGCCCGCTGGCCTTGCAGCTCGGGCTGATCAGCCTGCAGCAGGCCAACCCGGTGCAGGTCGCGACGCCCTTGATCGCCGAGCTGGCGCAGGCGACCGGCCACACCATCGCGCTCGCGGTCTGGGGCACGCGCGGCGCGACGATCGTGCGGCTCGAGGAGGAGCGGGCGCACGAGAAGTCGTCCCGCGCCGTGCGTGGGCCGGCTCCGAGCGGCGGCATGCCGCCGCCGGCCGCGGTGCCGAGCTGGGCGGCGTTCGAGCGCCAGCTCGCCGAAGTCCGCGCGCAGGGCCTGAGCCGCTCGGTCGGCGAGGTGCTGCCCGGCGTCAACGCGATGGCCGCGCCGGTCTTCGACCACAGCGGCGCGATCGTGCTGGGGATCACCGCGATCGGGCCGGCCGCGCTGTTCGAGACGCGCTGGGACGGCGCGTTGGCGAATGCGCTGCGCGGCTGCGCGCAGCAGGTCTCGCAGCGGCTGGGCGCGAGCATGCCGCGTCGGGCCTGAGGATGGTTCGCGCCGGAACCGAGTCGCGCCGCGTGTGGATCCGTCAGTCGGCCACCGCGCCCGAGCTCTTCACGATCTCCGCCCATTTGCTGCTCTCGCGAGCGATCAGCGCCGCATAGGCGTTGCCGTCGCCGAGCAAGGGAACGGCACCTTCGCCGTCGAGCCCGAGCCGAAACGACGGCGTCGCGGCGACCGCGAGGATCTGGCGCGAGAGCTCGGCGACGAACGCGCCCGGCGTGCGCTTGGGCGCCAGGATGCCGTAGGTCAGGCTGCTCTCGAAATTCGCGAGCGCGGCGATTCTCGACTCGGCGACGGTCGGCACGTCGCTCAGGTTCGCCAGCCTGGCACTGCTGGTGACGGCCAGCGCGCGCAGCTTGCCCGCACGCACCAGCGCGATCGCCGGCGGCAGCACACTGAACATCATCTGCACCTGTCCGCCGATCAGGTCGGTCAATGCGGGCGAAGTGCCCTTGTACGGCACGTGCGTGAGGCTCACGCCGCCGAGCTGCTTGAACAGTTCGCCCGTCAGGTGGCCGCCGGTGCCGCTGCCGCTCGACGCGTAGTCGAGGCCGCCGGGCCGCGTCCTGGCCAGCGCCAGCAACTCGGCCACGCTTCTGGCGGGCGACGTGGCCGGCACGACCAGCACCAGCGGTGTGGTCGCGAACATCGCGACCGGCACGAGGTCGGTGCGCGGGTCGAATCGCAGGTGCTGGTAAAGCGCCGGATTGATCGAGATGGTGCCGGTGTGGCCGAGCAGCAGCGTGTCGCTGCCGCTGTGCACGACGTGCTCGCTGCCGACCGTGCCGCCGGCGCCGGGCCGGTTGTCGACGACGATGGTCTGGCCACGCAACTCGCCGAGGCCGCGGGCCATCTGCCGCGCGAAGACATCGTTGCCGCCGCCCGGTGCGAACGGGACGACAAGGTGAAGCACGCCGCTCGGCGGCGACGATGATTGCGCGCGGGCGCCACTGGCGGCCAGTGCCAGCAGCCCGGAAAGGAACAGACGACGATCGTGGGTCATGGTTTCTCAGACTTCTTTTCGGAGTGGGGGAACAGCAGCGGCAGCACCGCGTCGGCCGTCAGCATGCAACGGGTGTTGTGGCCGCAGCCCGCGTTGACGACGACCTCGTGACGCGCACTGAAGCGTTCGCGCAGATAGCGCGTGTAGGCCAGGCCGCGCGCGAGGCGCGACGCGCCCTGCGCGATCGCCGGGCACGAGGTGTCGAAATTGACGAGCGGCAGCACATCGAGCTCGCCGTAGACGAAGGTCACCGGTCGATCGATCTCCTGCCGGCGCAATTGCGCATCGGTCGACCGCGCGGCGTAGCCCGAGCGCGATTGCAGGCCGTAGGGCCAGGTGTCGAAGCTGGTGCAATTGCGCGCATCGGCGTAGGCGGCGTACGCCGGCGCCGCGCCCGCGGCCGTGCCCTGCGCGATGTAGCCGGGCATTGCCGAGGATGGGCCGGCGGGCCACGCGCCGGGCGTCGGCCGCAGGGCGTCCAGATACGTGTAGGCGCCGGGATTGGCGACCACGTAGCTCAGCCTCACGCCGAGCGATTCGTGGACTCGATTGACCATGTGATAGCGGCTCACGAACTGGCCGCCCGAGGAGTGGCCGGCGACGACGATCTCACGCAGGTTCGGAAAGACGTCCTTGCGGGCGAGCTTCTTGAGGATCTCGTCGATGACGTCGTACGAGCTCACGTCGGCGTTCACCGCCGTGCCGCCCGCGTTCCAGTGACGCGGCCCGAATTCGCTGCGCCAATTCAGCTCGTCGGGCGCGAGCACGTCGCGTGCCGGCGAGCGCGCCGCGGCGACCGAGTCGGCGCTGCCGTCCGCACCGCCGGCCAGTGCGCCGTTCGACGCGAAGCGCGGCGCGACGATCACCGTGTCGTCGAGCGCACCGGCGAGAGCGGCCGCGGCGAGCGCCGTGCGCAGGTTGTCCTCGGGGTCTCTGGAGCCGCCGTGCACGATGACCAGCGCACGCGTGACCTTCGCGTCGGCGGCGTCGGCGGCGTCGAGCGGATGCGAGCGGAAGACCCGGTTGCGCATGGTCGTGGCCGGCATCGCGATCCACTCGCTGCAG
The DNA here is from genome assembly GCA_036500445.1 of Burkholderiaceae bacterium. Taxonomy (GTDB): domain Bacteria; phylum Pseudomonadota; class Gammaproteobacteria; order Burkholderiales; family Burkholderiaceae_C; genus LMDS01. Next base: position 9,931 of record DASYCA010000120.1, read on the forward strand.
GACGGGCCGGGCTGCACGCAAGCCAGCGGGTCGACCGCTTGCGCGTCGGCGGGCATGGCGGGGAGCAAAGATCCGGCAAGCCCGCACACGAGGCTGCCGAGAAGGTGACGAATGCGCATCTGATGAGGGCGGGATGAATCGAGAAATCATTGTCGCCGTTCGATGCGGCCGCCGTGAACCGGCCCGGAAGTGGATCGACGTTGCGCAACGCGTTATATTTGCATGAATACAACGCGGGCGGCACCGGGGCAATCGACCGTCGCGCCGCATCCGGTTCGAGGACGGGCCTCACGCGATGATGAACGAGACACTCTCCGACGCTTCAGCGGCGCTGCGCGCGGTGTCGCCGCCGCTGCTGACCATCACCGGCGACGTGCCGCACGCGCGGGTGTTCGCGCTCGAGCTCTGCAACACCGCGACCGGCGCCGGCGTGCTGGTCGTGCACGAGAAGAACGATCGCCCGCTCGACGCCCATTCCGGGCCGCTGGCCCTGGTCTCCTCGTCCGACCTGCGCCTCGGCCCGCGCCACCTGCGCCGCCTGTGCGAGATCAAGGTGATTCGCCTGCCGGCGTAGCGCCATCGAACCGGTTCGACCCCCACTGACAAGCAAGAAAGGCGGAGACATGAGCAGCACCTCGACATCGAAGACATCCCCCGCGGCCTCCTGGCTGGCCCGCGCGACCTGGAACGAGCGCGCGTTCACGACCGGATGGGCGCCCTTGAGCCAGTCCGCCGACGTGCGCGAACCGGCGACCGGCGAAATCCTGGGCCGCATCGCGATCGCCTCGAAGGACGACATCGCCGCGGCCGCGACGCGGGCCCGCGAGCAGCTTCGCGTGGGCCTGCTGCACATCAACGACCAGACCGTCAATGACGACGTCGTCAACCCGTTCGGCGGCGTCGGCGCGTCGGGCAATGGCACCAGCATCGGCGGCCCGGCCAACTGGGACGAGTTCACCCAGCGGCAGTGGCTGACGGTGAAGGGCGTCGCGCCGCGCTATCCGCTCTGACCGGCCGCCGCGCGGCCACCGGAGCGGCTCAGCCCTTGAAGCGCGCTGCGTCTTCGGAGCCCTTTGTCGCGTTGCCGGCGCTGTACGAGTGCGCGCCGACGCCGGCGAGCCGGCCGCCCTGCACGATCAGGTACTCGTCGCGGATCGGCCGCTTCTCGAAGTAGCACTCGAGGATCTCGCGCGTGCCGGCCGCGTAGCGCGCCTGCGCCGACAGGCTGGTGCCCGAGATGTGCGGCGTCATGCCGTGGTGCGGCATGCGGCGCCACGGGTGGTCGGCGGGCGCCGGCTGCGGGAACCAGACGTCGCCCGCGTAGCCGGCGAGCTGGCCGCTTTCCAGCGCCGCGGCGATCGCGTTCGTGTCGCAGAGCTTGCCGCGCGCGGTGTTGATCAGGTAGGCGCCGCGCTTGAAGTTCTTCAGCGACTCGGCGTTGACCATGTGCTCGGTCTCCGGGTGCAGCGGGCAGTTCAGCGTGACGACGTCGCAGACCTTCGAGAGGCTTTCGAGGCTGGTGTGGTGCGCCAGGTTCAGCTCCGCTTCGACGGCGGCCGGCAGGCGGTGCCGGTCCATGTAGTGCAGCTTCACGTCGAACGGGTTCAGCAGGCGCAGCACGCGCAGCCCGATGCGGCCGGCCGCGACGGTGCCGACGTTCATCCCTTCGAGGTCGTACGAACGCGCGACGCAGTCGGCGATGTTCCAGCCGCCCTTGACGACCCAGTTGTACGACGGGATGTAGTTGCGCACCAGCCCGAGCACCATCATCACGACGTGCTCGGCGACGCTGTTGCTGTTGCAGTAGGTGACCTCGGCGACGGTGACCTTGCTCTCCATCGCGGCCTGCAGGTCGGTGTGGTCGGAGCCGATGCCGGCCGTCACGATCATCTTCAGCTTCTTCGCCTTCGCGATCCGCTCGGCGGTCATGTAGGCGGGCCAGAACGGCTGCGAGATCACGATCTCGGCGTCATGCAGTTCGCGGTCCAGCACGCTGTCCGCACCGTCCTTGCTCGAGGTCACGACGAGCTGGTGGCCGTTGGCCTCCAGGTACTTGCGTAGCCCGAGTTCGCCCGAGACGCTGCCGAGCAGGGTGCCGGGCGTGAAATCGATGCCCTTCGGCGTCGGCAGGGTCTGGCCGTCGGGGTAGCGATCGATCTGGGGCAGGTCGTCGCGCGCATAGGTCTGGGGGTAGTCGGTGACGGGGTCGTCGTACAGGACGCAGATGATCTTGGCCATGGGGTCTCCATCGGGTGAATGAAGCAGCGACGTGCTGCTCTGCGACGGATCATCGAAGCGGCCGGATTCACCGGCCAATCGTTTGGGGTGATGCCGTGATAGGCGCCGCTTATCAAATAGCAAATAGGTCGGACTCAACAGTCCAGCAGCGCGTCCATCCGCGGCTGCAGGTTCAGCCCCTGGAACGTGCTCATCGCCGCCGCGACCAATGCGGGCCGCGGGTTGCGGCGCAGCAGGATCAAGCCGATCTCGCGCGTCAGCTCGGGCAGCAGCGGGATCGCCGTCAGTTCCTGCCGCATCTCGAGCAGGCACAGCACGCTGTGCGGCAGCACGCTGTACAGGCCGGCGCAGCGCACGTGGGCGTAGAGCGCCATCATCGAGTCGGTCTCGACCCTCGGTGACAGCTCGAGGCCGGCGGCGTCGAAGGCCGCGTCGATGCCGCGGCGGCTTTGCATGTCGGTCGTCAGCATGCACATCGGCAGCCGCGCGGCGTCGGCCCACGTCACGCTCTCGCGGCCCTCGAACATCGCGGCGTCGCGCGCGACCAGCACGTAGCGCTCGCGGAACAGCGGCACGGTGTCGAAGTCTTTCAGACGCTCGTCGTTCAGGTAGCTCAGGCCGACATCGAGCTCGAAGTCGTTGACGCGCCGCAGGATCTCGGACGCCGTCAGCGTGTGGACCTTGTGGCGCACGCGCGGATGCGCGGCCAGGCAGCGCTCGGTCAGCAGCGGCACGATCGGCAAGGTCGTCGGGATCGCGCCGAGGCGCAAGGTGCCGGTCGGCTCGGCGATCGTCGCGCGCGCCTCCTGCAGCAGGCCCTCGCACTCGGCCAGAGCGCGCCGCGCCCACGCAAGCACCCGTTCGCCATCGGGCGTGAAGCCTTCGAAGCGGCGGCCGCGGTGCACGATCGTCAGGCCGAGCTCTTCCTCGATGCGCCGGATCGCGCCCGACAGCGCCGGCTGCGACACGTGACAGGCCTGCGCGGCGCGGCCGAAGTGGCGCTCCCGCGCGAGCGCGACGAGGTAACTCAATTGACGGATCAGCATCGGCGCTCTCTTCGTGGTGTTCGCGGTTTACTTCGATATATTCTGTGAAATATAAAGATCGATCGTAAGAACCCGCTCGCCGGGCTGACGAATGGGCGTGGCCCTCGCTGGCCCCTAGCCTCGGAAAGACGCCATGTTGCTGTTCGTGATCGCCTACCTCGGGGGCGTGTTGACCATCCTGAGCCCCTGCATCCTGCCGGTGCTGCCCTTCGTGTTCGCGCGCTCCGACCGGCCCTTCCTGCAGAGCGGGCTGCCCTTGCTGCTCGGCATGGCGCTGACCTTCATGGCGGTGGCGACGCTGGCCGCGGTCGGCGGCGGGTGGGCGGTGCAGGCGAACCAGTACGGGCGCCTGGCCGCGATGCTGCTGCTCGCGTTCTTCGGCCTCACGCTGCTGCTGCCGCATCTGGCCGAACGCCTCACGCGGCCGCTCGTCGCGATCGGCTCGCGCCTGTCGGATTCGGCGGCCGATCCGGCGCGCAAGGGCGCTTCGTTCACGCCGTCGCTGCTGCTCGGCGTCGCGACGGGGCTGCTGTGGGCGCCGTGCGCCGGGCCGATCCTGGGCCTCGTGCTGACCGGCGCGGCGCTGCAGGGCGCGAGCGCGCGGACCTCGCTGCTGCTGCTCGCATACGCGGCCGGCGCGGCGACGTCGCTCGCGGTTGCATTGTTGATCGGCGGGCGCGTGTTCGCCGCGATGAAGCGCTCATTGGGCGCGGGCGAATGGATCCGGCGCGGGATCGGCGTGGCGCTGCTGTGCGGCGTCGCGGCGATCGCGCTCGGGCTGGACACCGGCGTGCTCGCGCGGCTGTCGTCGTCGGGCACCGCGCGGGTCGAGCAGTCGCTGCTCGACAAGGTCGCGCCCGCGGCGGCATCGACGCCGCCAACGCAGACGGCGATCCGCGCGGACGGCGCCCTGCCGGTCGAAGGGCAGTTGCCGTCGCTGGCCGGTGCGGTGACCTGGCTCAACTCGCCGCCGCTGACCGCCGAGGGCCTGCGCGGCAAGGTCGTGCTGATCGATTTCTGGACGTATTCGTGCATCAATTGCCTGCGCTCGCTGCCCTATGTGCGCGCCTGGGCCGACAAGTACCGCGATCAGGGGCTGGTCGTGATCGGCGTGCACGCGCCGGAGTTCGCGTTCGAGAAAAACCTGGACAACGTCCGCGCCGCAACCCAAGAACTGAAGCTCGACTATCCCGTTGCGATCGACAACGACTTCGCGATCTGGCGCGCCTTCGACAACCACTACTGGCCGGCGCACTATTTCATCGACGCGCAGGGCCGCATCCGCCACCATCACTATGGCGAGGGCGAGTACGCCGAGTCCGAAACCGTGATCCAGAAACTGCTGGCCGAGGCGGGGCACCCGGTGGCGCCGAGCGCGCCGGTCACTGTGGAGGCCGCGGGCGCCCAGGCCAAGGCCGACAAGGCCGACATGAAGTCGCCCGAAACCTACATCGGCTACGAGCAATGCGAGAACTTCGCGTCGGCCGGCGGCTACGTTCACGACACGCTCCACGCCTACACCGCGCCTGAGACGCTGGCGTTGAACCAGTGGGCGTTGAACGGGGCTTGGCGCATCGACCTGCAGAGCGCGGCGCTGGACCGCGCTCCGGGGCGCATCGTCTATCAATTCCATGCGCGCGACCTGCACCTCGTGCTCGGCCCGGGCCCCGACGGCAAGCCGGTGCGCTTCAAGGTGCGGATCGATGGGCAGGCGCCGGGCGCGAGCCACGGCACCGATGTCGACGCGCAGGGCGCCGGGCGGATCGATTCACAACGCCTTTATCAACTGGTGCGGCAGTCCGGCGTGGTCGCCGACCACCGGTTCGAGATCGAGTTCCTCGACCCCGGGGCTCAGGCCTTCGCCTTCACGTTCGGGTAGAGCGGCATCCAGCACGACCAGACCGCGGCCGGCAGGGCGTGCCGAGGCGCGGGTGGTTCCTCGGCGATGCGGCCGAGGCTGACGAAGCCGGCGAGGAACTCCTCGGGCTTGAGGCCGAGCTCGCTCGCGAGCGTCGTGTCGAAGCAGCGGTCGCCGCTGAGCATGATCGCGCCGTAGCCGAGCTGATCGGCCGCGTTCAGCAGGTTGCACAGCGCCGCGCCGGCCGCCAGCCATTGCTCGCGCACCGGCACCTTGGTGCGCGCTTTCGGCGAGACGACGAAGCCGAGCAGCATCGGCGCGAGCGTCGCGTGGGCCCGGGCGCGGTTCAGGTCCGCCTTGGAGGTCAGCGGGTCGCGCCGCAGCTTCTCCTGCTCGAAACGGTCGGCGAGCTCGGCGCGCTGCTCGGCGCGGAATTCGATCACCCGCCACGGCAGCAGGTTGCCGTGGTCGGGCGCGCGCAACGCGGCCCGCAGGATCAGGTCGAGCTCGACCAGCGTCGGGCCCGGGCCCTTCAGGCGCTTCGGCGAGACCGAGCGGCGCTTCAGCAGCGGGGTGACTGCCGTTTCGCTCTCCAGGTCCTGCAGCACGAGGCGCAGTTCGGTGACCTCCTCGAGCAACTCGCGCGCCTCGGCGCGGGCGCGGTCACGCTCGTCGGCGAGCGTGGGCAGAGGCGTTTTCGCAAGGCGCGAGGCCATCGGTGAGGTTCTCCGATCGATATGTTGTTGAGAATATATCGCATCGGGGAACGCGCCGCTTCAGCCGCGTGCCAGATGCCGATACAGCGTGCTGCGGTGCACGCCGAGCCGGCGCGCCGCTTCGGTGATGTTCCGGCCCGACGCTTCGAGCGCGCGCTCGATCGCGTCGCGCGCGAGCGTTGCGGGCGGCGCGGCGACGCACGGTGCGGGCTCGGCAGCGTCGTTCACGGGCGGCGCCGCAGCGCGCGGGCGCGACGGCGCGGTGAGGTGCGCCGGCAAGGTCTCGACGCTGATCAGCTGGCCCGGTTCCGCGAGCGCGGCGAGCGTCTGCACGCTGCTGCGCAATTCGCGCACGTTGCCGGGCCAGCGGTAGGCGGCGAGGCAGGCGAGCGCGTCCGGGTGCAGGCGCAGCCGGGACGCCGCGCCGCCGCATTCGTCGAACAGGCGCTGGATCAGCGCGGCGCGGTCGCTTCGCTCGCGCAGCGGCGGCAGCGCGAGCACGTAGCCCGCGACGCGATAGAACAGGTCGGCCCGGAAGCGTCCGGCCTCGACCAGCGCGCCGAGGTCCTCGTGCGTCGCGCAGACCAGTGAAAAATCGACCTTGAAGGCCTGCGAGGCGCCGAGCGGCGTGACCTCGCGCTCCTCCAGCACGCGCAGCAGCCGCGTCTGCAGCGAAAGCGGCATGTCGCCGATCTCGTCCAGCAGCAGCACGCCGCCGTCGGCGTCGCGCAGCCGGCCGGGCCGTCCGCGGCGGCGTGCGCCGGTGAAGGCGCCGTCCTCGTAGCCGAACAGCTCGGCCTCGATCAGCGTCTCGGGCAGCGCGGCGCAGTTGACGGCGACGAAGGGCTTGTTGCGGCGCTGGCTCGCGGCGTGCAGGCGGCGTGCGAAGACTTCCTTGCCGGTCCCGGTCTCGCCGGTCACGAGCACCGGCACGCCGGCGTGCAGCACGCGCAGCGCACGGTCCAGCAGCGGCTGAATCTCGTCGACCGCAGGCGGCGGCGTCCCGAGCGCCGCGGGCGCCGGTGTTTGAAGCGCCGCGGGCGCGGGTGTTTGAAGCGCCGCGGGTGCGGCGTGGCGCAGTGTGCGGCCCGCGGCGTGGGCCAGCGCCGGCGCCTTGGCCGCGCGCTCCATCACCGAGGCGATCTGCTGGCCGCCGGGCAAGGTCAACAGCCCGCGCTGGCGTTCGAGCCGGGACCAGCCGATGCCCAGCAGCGGCTCGATCGATCGATCCAGCAGCTCGGCCCACGAGGCGCCGAACAGTTCCAGCGCGACCGGGTTCGCGGCGACGATGCGGCCGTCGTCGATCACCAACAGGCCCTCGCGCGCGCTGCCGAGCAGGCTGGGGCGGCGGTGAAAGCGCAGCAGGTGGCCGCTCGCTTCGCTCAGCATCGTGCGGTGGCCGACCTGCTGCGCGGCCATGCGCACGAGGCCCAGCGCATGCGGGTTGACGCGCAGCGTCTCGCCCGAGATGTCGAGCACGCCAGTGACGCCGCCGCGGCCGTCGAAGATCGGCGCGGCCGCGCAGCCCAGGCCGCCGTTGCGGCTCAGGTAGTGCTCGCCGCCGAGCACCATCAGCGCCTCGCGCTCGGCCAGCGCGGTGCCGATCGCGTTCGTGCCGCGGCTGCCTTCGGACCACTCGATGCCCGGCGCGAGCGCGATGCGCTCGGCCTTGGGCAGGAACTCCGGGCTGCCGATCTCGTCGAGGATCATGCCGCTCGCATCGGTCAGGATCACGACGCAGCCGTTGCCGATCGCGTGCTCGGCCAGACCGTCGAGCTCGGGCTGCGCGCATTGCAGCAGCCGCATCGCTTGCGCACGCCGGTCCTGCAGCAGCCCGGAGGCGATCGGCGCCGGGTCGGCCGTGTCGTGCAGCACCGGCGCGCTGCGCTTCCACGAGCGCACGATGTGCGGCGCGATCCACTCGTCCGGATCGCGCTGTTGCGCGAAGAAGAGTTCGCGCGCACGCTCCACCTGCAGCGGGTTTCGCAAATCGGCCATCGGGGTCTCCTGACGATCGCGTGTCGCAATGCGCGACAGCCCGTGCGACAGGGCTGCGACACGTGCGCGACGGTGTACGACATATTCTGATGGATATGTCGATGCCTGTGGCGAGCAGGGTCGGCGGTTTCACGGTGGAACGCGGGGGGCACTCGGGCGGCTACGGGAATGTCCCGATCCGAACGGGTATGGCGGTTGCAGTCTGGAGCGTGTGCTGCCGCGGAGCGCGGCGCCGTCAGCCATTTTTTCAGCCCACGATCGGAGACCTCCATGGACATGCTCGAACCCGGCAAATTCGGTACCGCGGTGCAATTCAAGAAGCGCTATGGCAACTACATCGGCGGCGAGTGGGTCGCGCCGACCGAGAACCAGTACTTCGAGAACATCACGCCGGTGACCGGGCGCGTGTTCTGCGAGGTGCCGCGCTCGACCGCGGCGGATGTCGAGCGGGCGCTCGATGCCGCGCACAAGGCCAAGGCCGGCTGGGGCAAGACCTCGCCGACCGAACGCGCGAACATCCTGAACAAGATCGCCGACCGGATCGAGCAGAACCTGCCGATGCTGGCCGCCGCGGAAACCTGGGACAACGGCAAGCCGATCCGCGAATCGACGCTGGCCGACCTGCCGCTGGCCGTCGACCACTTCCGCTATTTCGCCTCGTGCATCCGCGCGCAGGAAGGCGGCGTCAGCGAGATCGATCACGAGACCTATGCGTACCACTACCACGAGCCGATCGGCGTGGTGGGGCAGATCATCCCGTGGAACTTCCCGATCCTGATGGCGGTGTGGAAGCTCGCGCCGGCGCTGGCCGCGGGCAACTGCGTCGTGATCAAGCCGGCCGAGCAGACGCCGGTGTCGATCCTGGTCCTGATGGAGCTCGTCGGCGACCTGCTGCCGCCGGGCGTGGTCAACATCGTCAACGGCTTCGGGCTGGAGGCGGGTAAGCCGCTCGCGTCGAGCAACCGGATCGGCAAGATCGCGTTCACCGGCGAGACGACGACCGGCCGCTTGATCTCGCAGTACGCGAGCCAGAACCTGATCCCGGTCACGCTCGAGCTCGGCGGCAAGTCGCCGAACGTGTTCTTCGAAGACGTGATGTCCAAGGACGACGCCTTCTTCGACAAGGCGCTCGAAGGCTTCGCGATGTTCGCGCTGAACCAGGGCGAGGTCTGCACCTGCCCGTCGCGCGTGCTGGTGCAGGAATCGATCTACGACCGCTTCATGGAGCGCGCCGTCAAGCGCGTCGCCGCGATCACCCAGGGCAGCCCGCTGGACATGGCGACGATGATCGGCGCGCAGGCCTCCAACGAGCAGCTCGAGAAGATCCTGTCCTACCTGGACATCGGCAAGCAGGAAGGCGCGAAGGTCCTGATCGGCGGCGAGCGCAACATGCTGAAGGGCGAACTCGAAGGCGGCTACTACGTGAAGCCGACGGTGTTCCAGGGCCACAACAAGATGCGCATCTTCCAGGAGGAGATCTTCGGCCCGGTCGTGTCGGTGACGACCTTCAAGGACGAAGAGGAAGCGCTGTCCATCGCCAACGACACGCTGTACGGCCTCGGCGCCGGCGTCTGGAGCCGCGACATGAACCGCGCGTTCCGGATGGGCAAGGGCATCCAGGCCGGGCGCGTCTGGACCAATTGCTACCACCACTATCCGGCGCACGCGGCCTTCGGCGGCTACAAGAACTCGGGGATCGGGCGCGAGAACCACAAGATGATGCTGGACCACTACCAGCAGACCAAGAACCTGCTGGTCAGCTACAGCGAAAACAAGCTCGGATTCTTCTGATGAGCCCGCAGGGCCGCCCCAAGGGCGAATGCTCCCGCTCGGCGGGACCGGCCGAAGGCCGTAGGGTGCACACATGAGCGATGAAGTCCTGCGCGTGACGGCGACCGACGCGGCGCTCGCGTTGATCGCCGAGCTGCGCGCGAAGCACGGCCCGCTGATGTTCCATCAGTCGGGCGGCTGCTGCGACGGCAGCGCGCCGATGTGCTACCCGGCCGGCGACTTCATCGTCGGCGACTACGACCGGCTGCTCGGGCACATCGGCGAGGCGCCGTTCTACATCAGCGGGCCGCAGTTCGAGTACTGGCAGCACACCCATTTGATCATCGACGTCGTGCCCGGGCGCGGCGGGATGTTCTCGCTGGAGGGGCCGACCGGCAGGCGCTTCCTGACGCGCTCGCGGCTGTACAGCGATGCGGAGTGGGCGAGCCTGGAGGCGAGCGAGGCGGCCAGGTAGAGCCGCTGCGGATGCGGCCGGGCCCGCCGGGCGTTCAGCCGTCGGTCGAGAGTGCCTCGGCGCGGTGGTAGGGCGTGACCACGAGCCCGTCGACGCCGGCGATGGCCTGGATCGCGATCACCGGCGCGGCGGTCTGGACCCGGCCGAAGATCGTCGCGAAGGCCACGTCCGCCGCGTCGCGCCCGGTGCCGAAGCGCACGAAGCCCATCGGGATCGCGACGCCGGACGGGTCGAACATGTACCAGCGGTCGCCGAGGTAGACCTCGACATAGGCGTGGAAATCCTGCGGCCCGAGAGCAGGGTCGGCGCCGTAGTCGATGCCGGTCGCGAAGCGCGCCGGGATGTTGATCGCGCGGCACAACGCGATCATCAGGTGCGCGAAATCGCGGCACACGCCGGTCTGCTCCATCAAGGTGTCGAGCGCCGAGGTCTGCGAGTTCGAGGTGTTGGAGGTGAAGGTCGTGCGCTCCAGCACCCAGTCGCGAATGCCCTGCACGCGGCCGTAGCCCTGCCAGCGCGCGCCGAACTCGCGCATCGCGAACTTGTGCAGCCGGTCGGACTGGCAGTAGCGGCTCGGGTACACGTAGCCCAGCACCCGCGCCGGGATGCGCGCGATCGGCACCTCGGCGATCTGGTTCGGCCACGCGATGTGGTGGTCGATGTCGACGGTCGCGCGGTAGAGCACCTGCAGCGGGCCCGGGCGTGCGGTCAGGCGCAGGTAGCGGTTGCCGGTCGCCGGCTCGGTCTCGAGGTGAGACGGCACGTTCTGGCTCAGCGTCAGCGACTCGTCCAGCACGCGCTGCCGGGCGGTGTGGGCGGCGTGGATGTTGAAGACGAAATCGCAGCCGGGGTCGAAGACCTCGTAGTCGAGCTGGAGCGAGAGCTGGAGGCGGATCACTTCGGGGCGGAAGAGGTCTTGGGTCAAGGGGGCGACGAACTCACCTTAACACCTCCGGCGCTTCGCCGGGTCGATCTTGAAGAATCGCTTCAAGCCTCATGTGCCCTGGGCCGCTTTTCTTCTGGAGCCGCCGCGCCTAAATTGAGAGCATCGATTTCCTTCAGGGAGTTTTCATGAGCAGTTCATCCCCGACGTCCACCTGGTTCGTCACCGGCGTCAGCTCCGGCTTCGGCCGCGCCTTGAGCCAGGAGTTGCTCGGCGCCGGGCAGCGCGTCGTCGGCACCGTTCGCAACGAGGCGGCGCGCGTCGACTTCGCGGCGCTGGCCCCGGGGCGCGCGGTCGGCGTGCTGCTCGACGTGACCGAGGCGGCCGCTGCGAACCGCGTCGTCGCGGAGGCCGAGGCCTCCGTCGGCGCGATCGACGTGCTCGTCAACAACGCCGGCTATGGCCATCAGGGGACGATCGAGGAGACCTCACTGGACGAACTGCGCCGCCAGTTCGAGGTGAATGTCTTCGGTGCCGTCGCGATGATCCAGGCGGTGCTGCCGTTCATGCGCCGGCGCCGCCGCGGCCACATCCTGAACATCACGTCGATGGGCGGCATCATCACGTTCCCGGGCCTGGGCGCCTATCACGGCAGCAAGTTCGCGCTCGAGGGGATCTCGGAGGCGCTGGCCAAGGAGGTCGAGGGTTTCGGCATCCACGTGACGGCGGTCGAACCCGGTGGCTTTCGAACCGACTGGGCCGGCCGCTCGATGGTGCGTGCGGCGGGCGAGATCGCCGACTATGCCGCGCTGCGGGACGGCGTTCGCGCGCGCCTCGAGTCGCGCAACGGCAAGCAGCCGGGCGACCCGGTGAAGGCGGCGCGGGCGATGATCGCGCTGGTGCAGTCCGACAAGCCGCCGCGCCACCTGCTGCTCGGCGCGGACGCGGTGCAGCTGGTCGACGACAAGCTGGCCGAGCTGCGGGGCGAGTTCGAGGCGTGGAAATCGGTGTCGCTGTCGACCGATTTCGACGGCGCGTCCGGCGCGCGCTGACCGCCTCGGCGGGCGTCAGCCGGCCGGCCCGCCGGCGCCGCGCAGCAGGTCGATCAGCGCGCGCAGCTTCAGCGGCACGCGGCGCCGGTCGGGGTAGTACAGCATCAGCGGCGGCAGGCGCGGGCTCCAGTCGGCGAGCACGCGCACCAGCCGGCCCTCGGCGATCGCCGTGTCGGCATAGCCGCTGATCAGGTTCGCCAGGCCCAGGCCTTCGAGCGCCGCGCCGACGAGGCTCGCGACATCGTTCAGCACCAGCCGGCTCGACAACGCGAGCTTGATCGCCTCGCCGTCCTTCTCGAATTCCCAGCGCTCGAGCTGGCCCGAGGTCGTGTAGCGGAACAGCAGGCAGGCGTGCTGCGCCAGGTCGTTCGGGTGGCGCGGCGTGCCGCGGCGCGCGAGGTAGTCGGGCGTCGCGACGATGCAGGTCTGCATCGCCGGCCCGACGCGCAACCCCACCATGTCGCGCTCGACCATGCCGTCGAAACGGATGCCGGCGTCGAAGCCATCGCCGACGATGTCGACCAGCGCGCTGTCGATGACGATCTCCAGGCTCACGTCGGGATAGGCGTCGAGAAAGCGCTTCAGGACCGGCTGCAGCGCGAACAGGTAGGCGCCCCGCGAGACGTTGAGCCGCAGCACGCCGGCGGCCCGCGCGCCGTGCTCGGCGAGCTCGTCGGTCGCCAGCGCCAGCTCGCTCATCGCCGGGCTGACGCGGGCCAGGTAGCGCGCACCCGCCTCGGTGAGGCTGACGCTGCGGCTGGTCCGGCTGAACAAGGCCACGCCGATGCGCGCCTCGAGCTGCTTGACCGCCTGGCTGACCGCCGAGGGCGAGACCCCGAGCCGGGCCGCGGCCGGCGAAAAGCCCTGCGCCTCGGCGACCGCGATGAAGACCTCGAGCCCGTCGAGCATCGGCCTGGCCACGGCGCGACCCGGCTACTGGCCTTGCGCGCGCCGCAGGCTCAGCAGGCCGAGGCCGAGCAGCACGAACATCGCGCCGGCGCCGCGGTTCAGCCGCCGCACGCCGCGCTCGGACTCGAACCAGGTGCGCGCGCGCCGCGCCAGCACGACGAACACGACGTGCGAGAACAGCGAGCAGCAGACGAAGGTCGCCGTCAGCACCAGGAACTGCGCGAACGGGGTGTGCTCGGTATGCATGAACTGCGGGAACAGCGCGGTGAAGAACAGGATCGTCTTCGGGTTCGTGATCGCGACCCACAGCCCCTCGCGAAACAGCTGCCGGGGCGACTTCTCCGGCAGCACCTCGCCCCCTTCGGCGGCCGCCGCGAGGCGCGCGCCGCCGCTGGACCATTGGCGGATGCCGAGGTAGATCAGGTAGCCGGCGCCGGCGATCTTCAGGCCGAGGAACAGCGTCGCCGAGGTCTTCAGCACCGCGCCCAGGCCGATCGTCGCGACCGCGGCGACGATGCAGATCCCGAGCGCGTTGCCCGACGAGCTGACGAGCGCGCGCCGCGGGCCCTGCGACATCGCGTTCGAGATCGCGAGCAGCACGCCGGGGCCCGGACTGAAACAGGCGACCAGCGACACCGAGACAAAGGCCAGCCAGGTCGAGAAATGCATCGCGAGGACTTTCGAATCAAAGACACAAGGGCTCAAACATACTGCATCACAATGGGCGCCGCCATGAAGCCCATCCTTTTGCGCCAGTTGTTGCGCCAGTTGTTGCTCCCGTTGATCGCCTCGATGGCGACGGCCGCGGCCGCCGCGGCCCCCGACGAAGCGGCCCTCGGCCAGGCCGCCGGCTACCCTGCGGCGCACACGCTGCGGCAGGCCTACCAGGACGCCTACATCGTCGGCTCCTTCAGCGGCATGGACGGCTTCAACCCGTCCTGCACGCTGGCGCCGGCCGAGGCGCCGCTGGCGCTGAAGCAGGCCGCCGCCGAAACGCCGTTCCACTACCGTTTCAATGGCCGCACGCTGACGCTGGACGACTACATGCAGCGCCAGCGCGCGACCGCGGTCGTGGTCGTGAAGGACGGCGAGATCGTCGCCGAGCGCTTCAATTACCAGCGCACCGCCGAGATGCGCATGCTGTCGAACTCGATGGCCAAGACCGTCACCGAGCTCGGCCTCGTGAAGGCGCTCGAAGAGGGCTTGGTCCATTCGTTCGACGACACCGCGGCCACCTACGTGCCCGAATTGAAAGGCACGCTGTACGGCGAGACCCGGCTCGTGAACCTGATGCGCATGGCCTCCGGCGCGCGCTTCGTCGAAGACTACACGGCGCACGACGACCGCGCCCGTTTCAACGAGGTCGCGCGCCGGGCCGGCTTCGCGCAGGCCGCGCAGGTCGTGACCGAGCGCGCCGATCCGCAAGGCGCGCGCTTCAACTACGCGAGTGCCCAGACCGCCATGCTGGGCCTGGTGCTGCGCGGCGCGACGCACCGCACGCTGTGCGACTACGTCGACGAAAAGATCTGGAAGCCGATCGGCGCCGAGGCGCGCGCGACCTGGCTGCTGAACCCGGCCGACCAGGTCGAGCTCGCGGCCGGCGGCTTCAATGCGACGGTGCGCGACTACGCGCGCCTGGGGGTCATGATGGCCAACGACGGGCAGGCGCTCGGCGCGCAGGTCGTCTCGCGCGAGCACCTGCTCGCGATGACCGATGCCGCCGAGCAGCCCGAAGCGTTTCGGCCCGGGCACATGCTGAACCACGGCAGCACCTACGTCGGCTATGGCCTGCAGACCTGGCTGTGGCCCGGCAGCCACCGCCGCTTCATGCTGCTCGGCGTCTATGGGCAATCGATCTTCGTCGATCCGGCGTTGAAGCTGGTGGTCGTGCACACCGCCGTCGGCAAGGACGCCTCGGGCGACGCGAGCGGCTCGCGCCTGGGCGCCGAGCGCGACGCGTTGATGCGCGGGATCGTTGCGCAGTACGGCGCCTGGTAGTTCCTCTGTCTTCTTTTTACGATATGTGGGTCAGGTGCGAGTGATCGACGCTCCGCCATCGACGAGCATGGCGGTTCCAGTGACGAACGCTGAATCGTCCGAGGCGAGATAAAGCACCGACCGCGCCAGCTCCTGAGGGTCGCGACGCGTTTGAGCGCGTGCAGGTTCGTCACGAACGCCGTCTTTTCCGGCGTGTCGTTCATTTCCCGGTACATGTCGGTGTCGACCGCTCCTGGAAGGATGGCATTGACCCGGACGCACTTCGATCCGAACTCCGCGGCCAAGGTCTGCGTGAGACCGATCAGCCCGGCCTTGCTCGCCGCATAGGCGGCGACGCCTGGAAAGGAGAAGGTGTGGCCGACAAAGGTCGAGGTGAAGATCACGGAGCCGCCGCCGTTCAGGAGCATCTGGGCAATCTGATGTTTCGCACCCAGGAAGGAGCCGGTCAGGTTGATCGCCAGCGTGTCGGTCCAGCCCGCCTCGCTCACCTCGGTGCTTGGGCCGGATTCGCCGAGTGTTCCGGCGTTGTTGAACGCCACGTCGAGGCGGCCGTGCCGGGAGACCGCGACGTCCACGAGGCTCTTCGCATAGCGCTCGTCGCGCACATCGCCGGCGATGGCGACCGCGGATCCTCCCGCGGCAGAGATCTCCGACGCGAGCGCGCGCAGCTCGGGCTCGCGTCGAGCGCCCAGGACGAGCTTCGCGCCTTCGCGCGCGAACAGGAGGGCGGTCGCCCACCCGATGCCCGCGCTCGCGCCGGTGATGATCACGACCTTGTCGTTCAATCGATTCATGGCCGGCTCCCTGTCAAGCCCGATGGCTGCTGCGTGTTCATGGTTCGCTCCTTGTGTGTCGACCTTGTGTGTCGAAAGCAGCAGCTTCGTTGAACGGCCGCCCTCCGCCATCTCTTGTTTGGATGACCCGAAACCTCCCCTGTCCCGGCTGGCGTGTGCAGGGTCACCAGCGGCCCGGAGTGGTCGCCGATGCCGGCACGCTCGCTGGCGGCGTGCCATGCTCGATCCAATTGACCATCGGGGTCAACATGATCAGCTTGCCCCCGTGAGCCTTGAAGGCCGACAAATCGGTCGAGTCATAGATATCAAAGTCGGCGGCCGATGTCGTGTAGATGCCGCTGGTGGCAAAAATCTTTGGCGCATCGACGTCGAAGTCGAACGCAAGGATTCGACTTGCCACGCCGGTCACTGGCACTTGGATGGGTGGCGAAGCCCAGTCGATCAGCCAGGATTGCGCTGACGGACCGTTGAGTCGTTGCGAGGTATTGACTGAGGAGTCATACGTTCCCAGCCACCATGACCGCCAAGTTTGGTTGTAGGCACCATTCGCGATGCCGCCGAAGCCGGCATCCCAGGGCCAATCGCTATAAAGGGGCTGCCCGGAACCGTTCACGGGCGCTTGCAGCGCGGTTTTCAGCGCGACCAGCTGAGCGCTCGTGAGGCAGGAATCCGTTTTCGCACCGGGGCATTGCAGCGGTTGACCGGAGGGCAGGACGGCCGTTTGTGGATCAAACGCGGCTTGGCAGGCCGTGCTGTTGGCCACCAGTCCATCGGCCACGCCGTCCAAGGCGTCGCAGCGTTCGAGCACCGCCTGGCGCAGCAACAGAAGGTCCGGATCGCTGAAGGTCTTGTTGATCAGCGGGGCACCGTTGGGGTCATTCGACGTTGCAATGGCTGCAAAAGCTTTGGAGACCCATGCACCGTCAATGCCCAGCTTGGGAATGTGGAATCCCGGGTCATATGAATTGAAACCCATGTCGAGACGCGCTTGGGGGTCCATGCCAAACGAGACCGCGCCCAATGCGTTCGGGTTGTTGTCCACCGCCACGTTGTGACCGCTGTCCGTGCTGACGACCGCAAAGCCGCGCTGGAGTGCGTTGTCGGCGTAGTTCAACTCTGGGCTGCCGTAGGCGGGGGTCTACCGACGTGCCCGAGCTGCAGGCCTCTCTGGTGCCACGCGTCCGGCGTTTCACTTCTTGTTCGCTTCATCTCTTCTCCTCGTTGAGGGGGCCGCAGAGAACGCTGCAGACCTGGACGAACGGTAGTCAAAATGTGCGAAAGCATGCATTCGATTTTGCGCGATGCGCAAAAATGAAATCAGGGTAAGCGCGTAGGCGACGCGGATCGAGGGCGCCAGGATTCGGATCGGTGTCAATTCTGCGCATGGCGCAAATCTGGCTTGGATGGAGAACGTTGTGACGCCATACTCGGCCGAAACCAACACCCGAGGACGTCATGCCTTCTCCTGACCTCACACGACGCGCGACGCTGGGCGCAGCACTCCTGGCGGCCCTGCATGTCGGTGCCGCGCGTGCACAGTCGAGCCGACAACTGCGTCTGATCGTGCCCTACTCCGCCGGGGGCACCGCCGATGCCTTGCCGCGCATCGTGGTCGAGAAGCTCGCCGCCTCCTACCCGGGCGGCGCCATCGTCGACAACCGACCGGGGGCGGGCGGCAATATTGGCGGTGACGAAGTTTTTCGCGCCAAGCCCGATGGCTTCACCTTGTTGGCATCGCCGCCCGGGCCGATTGCCATCAATCAAAGCCTCTATCCGAAGATGACATTCGACCCGGCCAAGTGGGTGCCGGTGACGGTGCTGGCGAGTGTTCCGAATGTGCTGGTGGTGAGCCCTCAGGTGCCCGCCAAGGACTTCCGCGAACTGCTGGCCTGGATCCGCTCGCGCCCTGGCAAGGTCACGTTCGCCTCGCAGGGCAATGGCACGACCTCGCACCTCACCGCCAGCCTGTTCATGATGCTGACGGGCACCGAGATGGTCCACGTCCCCTACAAGGGCACCGCGCCCGCGCTGATCGACCTGATGGGCGGACAAGTCGACATCTTCTTCGACAACCTGAGCTCGTCGATGAGTCAGCACCGGGCCGGCAAGGTGCGGATCCTGGCCGTCGCCGACGACCATCGCTCCCCGCTGTTGGAGAGCATTCCGACCTTTGCCGAGCTCGGCCTGCCCAAGATGAGCGCCGTCACCTGGTTCGCGCTGATGGCCCCGCCCGGTACGCCGCAGGCAACCGCCGATGCGATTCAGCGCGCGGTGGCCGGGGTACTCAAGCTGCAGGACGTTCAGCGCCGCTTTGCCGAACAAGGCGCCGAACCGCTGGCCTACACGCCCACGCAAACCGCGGCCTTTGTCAAATCCGAGGCCGAGAAGTGGGCCAATGTCATCAAGATCTCGCACGTGTCGATCGAATGACGCGACGCTGAATGAACGAGGCCGCGCCGGACCGTGCTCCGGTTCTCAGCGCGGCCCACTCACGAAGACGTCTGAATGGAAGTCCCCCGGCGCCAGCCCCAAGCCGATGGCCGCATCGCGCACCGCCTGGACCATCGGCGGTGAGCCGCAGCAATAGAGTTCGTGGCCGGCCAGCGATGCGCCGTCACTGAGCAGCGCATCGTGCACCGGGCCTTGATAGGCGTCGGTCGCGAGGTCGGTGTTCGCCTCAGCCCCGGCCGAGGCGGGTCCCTCGCTGAGCGCCGCCACATAACGAAAGCCGGGCAGTTGCTTGCGCCACTTCTCCACGGCCGCGGGCAGGTACAGGCCGTCGGCGCGGCGCGCGCCCCAGTACAGCTTGATCGCGCGGGCATCGCCGCGTTTGGCCAGATCGTCGAGGATGGCTTTGATCGGCGCAAAGCCGGTCCCGCCGGCGACGAACACGAGGGGCTTGTCGCTATCGGCGAGCGAGAACGTGCCCAAGGGCAACTCGACCTTCAACGCATCGCCCTGCTTGAGCGCTGGCAGCGCGGCGCTGAAACGGCCATCCGGCACATGCCGAATGTGCAGCGTCAGCATGTCGCTTTCGTGCGGCGGGTTGGCCATCGAGTAGGAGCGAACGCTGCCGTCGTCGAGCGCGATCTGCAGGTACTGGCCGGCCTTGAACTTGGCGCGCTGCCCGGGGGGAAGGCGAAGCTGCAGGATCGACACGTCGGGCGCGGCCAGGCTGTTGCGATAGACCTTGACTTTGAAGGTTTTACGGTCCGCAGGATTGATGCGGTGCCACGACATCGGTCGCAACACGACGTCGCCGAGCGGCTCGCAGCGGCACAGGAGCACCTGGTCCGGCGCGCAGGTCGGGTTGACCGGCGAGACGCCGCCGATGCCGCGCACCTCGCCGGCCGTGACGCTGCCGGCGCAATTGCCGCAAACGCCTTTGCGGCATGAATACGGCATCTCGATGCCCGCCTTCAGGCCTGCGTCGAGCAGGCTCTGGCCGGGCTCGCAGGCGAAGCTCAGCTCGGAGCCGTCGATTCGAACCGTGTGGCTCATGGCGCTGCGCTCTGGGTCGGCGCAGCCGCAGGCGTCGTGCCCGCGAGCATCGAGATCGTGCGTATCAGGGCCTCGGCGCTCGCGATGCCGAGCCCCGCGATGTCCATCGCCGAGCCGTGCCCGACGCTGGAGAGCAGAACGTCGGCGCCGATCGACAGCGCGCTCGCTGCGTTCGGAGCGAGCAGCTTCACCGGGATGTGGCCCTGGTCGTGCAGCATCGCAACGAACAGGTCGTGGCGGCGTTGCGACAGCAGCAGATCGGCGCCCAGCGGCCCGTCCACGCGCAAGCCTTCTGCGCGCAAGCGCTCGGCGGCCGGCGCGACGAGGCGCGCATCCTCCGGTCCGAACAGGCCGCCCTCCGACGCGTGCGGGTTGATGCCGAACAGGCCAATCGTCGGCTGCGTCACGCCGAGCGTCCCGCACGCGCGCACGCCGGCGCGCACGGCGGCCATCACGAGCTCCGGCGTGATGCGGCCGATCGCATGCGCGACGCTTTCATGCAAGGTCGCGTGCACGATGCGCAGCCCGCCGCCAACGAGCATCAGGAAGACCTCGTCCTCCGGTACGCCACAAACACGCGCGACCAGCGACGGGTAGCCGCTGAAAGCGATGCCGGCCTGCGCCACCGCGGTCTCGTGGTGCGGACAGGCGACGACCGCTGCGGCGTGGCCCGCGCGGCACGCCTGAAGCGCTGCCGAAGCGGCGGCGATCGTGGACGCGCCGGCCGCGCCGTTCACCTGCCCCGGCACGGCGTGTTCATCCGACAAGAACCCCACATCGACCAGATCCGCACTGCGGGCCAATGGCGCGAGGCCGAGTTGATCGGCGGTGCGGTGGAATACATTCGCCGACCCGTAGACCCGCAAGCGCAGGCCCTCGTGACCGTGGAAATGAGCGAGTGCCTTGAGTGCGATCTCAGGCCCGATGCCGTTGGGATCGCCGAGCGCGACAGCGAGCGTCTTCATGCCGAATAGCTCTTCACAGCGGCAGCGCGAGCAGCGTGTCGGTCACCGTGCTGTCGCAGACGACGACGCGGTCGGCCAGCAGCAACCGATCGCCTTGTTCGATGAATCGGTCGGCGTAGACGCCGGTCGCGAACAAGTCGGTCTCACCCGTCAGCATGATGCGCGCGATCATGAACGGCGTGCGCGCGTGGATTTCCCCGCCGGCACTCGCGCTGATCAGCGGCATGCCCAGCAGGTGTCGGTAGCGCTGCCGCTCGTAGATGTTGGCCTGCCTCAGTGCCGCGATGCGGTCTTCGAGCATGTCGCGCGAGTCGGCGTAGATGATGCCGGCCGCCAAGCCTTCGCGCTCGTTGTCGACGTTGGTGATGCGGTAGCGGCAATCGGGCGTGAAGAAGGTCGGCCACTTCTCCAGTTCGTCGCTGTCGATCGCCTCGCAGTAGGCCGCATTGAAGGTACAGAGCTTGATGAGTTCGTTCATGTCGGGTCCTGCGGTTTACTCGCTCATGTGGTGCCGGTAGGCCTTCCAGAATCCGCGCACCGAACTTTCGGTCGCGCGGCCCTCGCAGGACTCGGCCCCACTGCCCCCCATCTCGACCACCGCCTGATGATCCGCCGCACCGGCGATGCCGCGCTGCACGAAGCCGCCCACGGCACCGTCTTCCATCGAGATGAAGCCCGCCGGGCCGACCAGGTTGCTTTGCTTCAGACGCACCAGGCGCTGCTCCGGCGTGTCGGATTTGCGGCCCAGATACGTCCAGTTCAATTCCGTGCGATCCAACTTCTTGGGCAGCACCTGACGCACTGCGAGACAGTTCTGGATCTGCTGCAGCACGAAGCCCGGGAACACCGACAGGATCTGCAGCGTCACGCCATCCTCGTACTCCTGGAAGCCCTGCAACACGGTGCTGTCCTTCAGGCGATAGCGTGAGTCGTCCGAGCGCAGCCCCTGCTCCTTGTAAGACTCGTCCTTCGCGGCCGGATCGGTGATGGAATAGCTCACGTGGTGCCCGCCCGTCTCGTCGACGATGATCCCGCCGCGCTGCGACAGGCGGTTGAGCTCGAAGGTCGTGAAGAACAGGTGCAGCAGGCTGGCGTGGTAGCTGTCCTTGACATTTTCGACGTAGAGCTTCCAGTTGTTCGGCAGGGCCTGCGTGAAGCGCCCGATCACCTCGACCGGCTTGCCCAGCACCCGCTCGATGCGCTGGCAGATCTCCTCACCGAGGTACTCCTCGATCGGCGGCACGTCGTCGTGGAAACTGCCGAAGACCAGGCCGCAGAAGGTGGCGACGCGCAGCTTGCGCGGCCCGTGTTCTTCCTTGCAGAACGCCGCCGGCATGCCGCCCTTGCCACCGACGCCGCGTTCAAAGGCGACGCCGGTCAGATCGCCTTGGCGGTTGTAGCTCCAGGCGTGGTAGACGCACTGAAAGTTGTCCACTCGGCCCGACTTCTCCAGCGCGATGAGGGCCCCGCGGTGCGCGCAGCGGTTCTCGAATCCATAGATCTCGTCGTCGCCGTCGCGCACCACGATGACGGGGGTTTCGCCAACGAACGTGGTCCGATAACTGCCGGCCTCGACCAGGTCTGCTTCAAGGCAGAGGTAGTTCCAGACGGGACCCCGGAAAATGCACTCCTGCTCGCGCGCCGCGCGCTCGGGGTCGCCGTAGACCGCATACGGCACACGGGTCAGGGCGCTGTCGGCCCAGCAGATGGTGGCTTCTTGCATTGCGTTCAGTCCAGCGTGAGATTCGATTGATGATCGCACCACCAGCGTGGCATCGGTGTCGCACTGGTCTGCTGAGTTCAGTGTCCTTGACCGCGCTCGGCAGGACAAGCTAGATTTGCGCGATGCGCAAAAAACCCTTGAAGACCTCCGCCTCCCCGTCAAGCCTCGAGGAACGCTCTCAAGACGGCCATGACCGGGACTTCGTCGCCTCGCTGCACAAGGGCCTGGAGGTGCTCTGTGCCTTCAATCGGCAACATACCCGGATGACGGTGAGCGAGATGGCGCAACGAACCGGTGCTTCGCCGGCCTCGGCGCGCCGCTCGCTGCTCACCTTGCAGTCGCTCGGCTTCCTGGAGGGCGACGGCAAGCACTTCTGGATGGCGCCCAAGTCGCTGTTGGTCGCGCAGGCGTTCCTGTCCTCCAGACCGATGCCCGCGCTCGCTCAACCGCTCCTCGATGGTCTCAGTGAACGCTCGCGCCAGTCGTCTTCGATCGCGCAGTTGCTCGACACCGATGCGATCATCGTCGCGCGCTCTACCGCGCGCCGCAGTCTCAGCACCGGTCTGGGCATCGGATCGCGCCTGCCAGGCTATTGTTCGGCGGTCGGGCGTGTGCTGCTGGGCAGCCTCAGTGACCGAGCGCTGCGCAGCGTGCTGCAGTCGAGTCGAATCGAGAAGCTCACGGCGCACACGGTGGTCGAGCCTTCGCAGGTGCTGATGCGCATCGATGCGGCGCGCCAATGCGGCTTCGCGACCTGTGACGAGGAGTTGGAGATCGGGGTGCGCTCGATGGCGGTGCCCGTCTTCAGTCACGACGGGACGACGGTCGCCGCGCTCAGCATCTCGGTGCGCGCCGAGCGCTTGAGCATGGGCGAGCTGCGAGACGAGATGCTGCCGTTGCTGCTGCGCGCCCAGCAGCAGTTGGCGCATCGCTTGTTCCTGACCTGACGGGGTCTCGCGGCGCGGATGCGGGACCCGAAACCGCCAACGATGAGGTCGCGTGGTACGGCGCCATGCTCTACCTGATTCCCGACGAGTGGCTGCCTGCCATTCGGAAGTTGAGGGCGGATCTGCAAGGCGAATTCAAGG
>DASYCA010000121.1:0-2430 GCA_036500445.1 Burkholderiaceae bacterium
GCGACGCAGCGCTTCCAGGGCTTCACCGGCGCGCTGCAGGCGGCCGGCCTGAGCCCGCATCCGGGCGCGATCGAGCGGGTCGCGCTCGATCGCCGCTCGGGCTATGCCGCGATGCAGCGCCTGCTCGCGCTGCCGACGCCACCGACCGCGGTGCTGGTCGACAACCACCTTGCCGGCGTCGGCGCGACGCACGCCGCGCTGCAGTCCGGCCGCGTGCTCGGCCAGGACCTGTCCGTCATCGTCTACGACGGCCTCGGCCCCGATTCGGTGATCCGCAGCCCGATCACCTCGATCGACCAGCCGACCGCGGCGCAGGTCGGCGCGCTGCTGGCCGAGCTGGTGCTGGCGCGGCTCAAGGGCGTGGCGCCCGAGCTGCTGCAGCGCCTGCGCATGCCGGCGCTGGTGGCCGGCGAGAGCGACGGGCCGCCGCGCGTGGCGCGGCCGGCTTCGCTGAACGTCGTTTGAAGCCCCACTTCGACCTGACCGACCTGCGCCTGATGGTGAAAATCGCCGAGGCCAACAGCGTCACCGGGGGCGCGGAGGCGCTGCACCTGTCGACGCCGGCCGCGAGCACGCGCATCAAGAACCTCGAGGAGGGCATCGGCGCGCGGCTGCTGGTGCGCACGCCGCAGGGCGTGACGCTGACGCCGCCGGGCCAGGCGGTCGTGCACCATGCGCGGCTGGTGCTGTCGCAGCTCGAGCACCTGAGCGGCGATCTGCAGGAGTACGCGCGCGGCGTCAAGGGCCACTTGCGCGTGTGGGCGAGCGCGACCGCGATGGGCGAGTTCCTGCCGCCGGTGCTGCAGACCTATCTGCGCGCGCACCCGGACGTCAACATCGACCTGCGCGAGCGCCTGAGCTTCGACATCGTGCGCGCGGTCGGCGAGGGCAAGATCGACATCGGCATCGTCAGCGGCTTCGAGCGCACCGAAACGCTGCAGGTGATCCCGTACCGGCGCGACCGCCTCGTGCTGGTCGTGCCGCCGGGCCACGCGCTGGCGCGCGAGCCCGCGGTGATGTTCTCCGACTCGCTCGCGTTCGACCACATCGGCCTGGCCGAGGGCAGCGCGCTGCGCGCCTTCCTGCAGCGCCAGTGCGACGAGTTGCACCGCACGCTGCAATTGCGGATCGAGGTCAGCGGCTTCGAGATCGCCTGCCGGATGATCGCGGCCGGCGTCGGCGTCGGCGTGATGCCCGAGTCGGCGGCGCGGCGCCAGGCCCGGACGCTGGCGATCGCGATCGTGCCGCTGCGGGACGACTGGTCGCTGCGCGCCCAACATGTGTGCGTGCGCCAGCTCGCCGCGCTGCCCGGTTTCGCGCAAGACCTCGTTGCGCTGCTGGTCGCCGACGCGGCGAGCGTGCCGGCCGTCTCGAATCCGAGCTAGAGTGGGCTCGGTCCCGAGCGGCTGCCGAGCGTCATGATGTCGACCCCTTTTCCCGTCACTCCCGCTGCGAACGAGCTGCCCACGCCGCCGCGTGCGCTGCTGCGCGGGACGCAGGTCGAGCGCTTCGAGATCCTGCGCGTGCTCGCCGATGCGGCCTCGAACATCGAGTACGTCGCGCTCGACCAGACCGAGCGGATCGAGGTCGTGCTGAAGGAGTACATGCCGCAGCGGCTGGGCCGGCGCAAGGGCGACGCGCTGCGCCCGCTGACGCCGGGGGCGGCGATCCCGCTGGCGGCCGGGCTGCGCTCCTTCATCGACGAAGGCCGCATGCTCGCGAGCATCGACCACCCGGCGCTGGTGCGGGTGCTCGGCATGATCGAGGCGAACGGCACCGCCTACATGGTGATGCCGCTGTACGACGGGCTGCGCCTGCAGCACGCGCGCCAGTCGATGAGCGTGCCGCCCGACGAGCGGCTGCTGCGCCCTTTGATCGACGGCCTGCTGAGCGCGCTGGAGGCAATGCACGCGCGCGAGATGCTGCACGGCGCGGTCAGCCCGGGCAACATCCTGCTGCTGTCGGACGAGCGCGCGGTGCTTCTGGGCCCCGACCTGGCCCGCCTCGTGATCGCCGACGACCTGGTCGAATCGCTGATGACGGCGGTCGAGCCGAGCTTCGAGGCGCCCGAGCAGCTGACGCCCTCTGCCTCGAAGCCGCTCGGCCCGTGGACCGACCTGTACAGCCTGGCCGAGACGATCCGCTTTTGCATCGGCGGCGAGCTGCGCCCGCCGTATGTCGTGCCGGGCGGCCAGCGCGAGACGATGGCGCGGATGGTGCAGCGCCTGTTCGGTCAGCCGCCGACTGCGGTCTACGCCCCGGCGCTGCTGGAGACGCTGGACGCTGCGCTGGACCCCTATGCCTCGGCGCGCCCGCAAAGCGCCGCGCGCTTCCGCGAGCTGCTCGGCGTCCTGCCCGTCGAAACCGAGGCGCCGCCCGCGCTGGCGCCCATGCCCGGGCCGCCGCACGCCGACGCGCTCGCGCCGCTGG
>DASYCA010000122.1:0-15755 GCA_036500445.1 Burkholderiaceae bacterium
GCGAGCGAACGACCTTCACCATCGCCGCGTTCACGCGCTGGATGATCGCGGCCGGCGTGCCGACCGGCGCCCACAGGCCTTGCCAGCCGGTCATCTCGTAGCCCGGCAAGGTCTCCGCGACGGTCGGCACGTCGGGCAGGATCGCGAGCCGCTTCGGCGAGCTGACCGCGAGCACCTTCACGCTGCCCGATTTCACGAGGCCGATCGACGCGGCGACCGGGTCGAGCTTGAGCTGCACGACGCCGCCGAGCAGGTCGGAGTTGGTGTTGCCGCGGTACGGAACGTGGCTCATCTGCGTGCCCGACATGCGCTCCAGCAGCACGCCGCCGAGGTGGGCGGCCGAGCCCGGGCCGGTCGACGCGTAGTTCACGCTGCCGGGCTTGCTGCGGTTCAGCGCCACCAGCTCGGCGATCGTCTTCGGCGCGAAGTCGTTGTTGGCGATCCACATGTAGCTGAGGTTCAGCGTCAGGCCGATCGGAGCGAGATCGCGCTCGGGCTGGTACGGCAGCTTCTTGTAGAGCGGCGGATTCATCGTCGCCACCTGGTTGAAGCCGTACAGCAGCGTGTAGCCGTCCGGCGCCGACTTGGCGACCTTCTCGGTGCCGATGATGCCGCCCGCGCCCGACATCGTCTCGACCACCAGCGGCTGGCCGAGCTCGTCGCCCAGCGGGGCGGCGATCATCCGGGCCAGGATGTCCGGGCTGCCGCCGGGCGAACTCGGCACGATCACGCGGATCGGCTTGGCGGGATAGCCCTGCGCCCCCGCCGCCCCAGCGCCGAACGCCAGGATCAGCCCGAGCGACACGCACAGGCCGGCACGCTTGATGAACTTCATGGAGTCTCCCGCCTTCGAAAGAGGCATCGGCGGCGAGGATAGCGCAAGCACTTGAGTCAATCAAGCATTTGATTAAATCACTGGTCGACGTAAGATCGCCGCACTTCAACACGAGCCCCTGCGCCATGGTCATCGCCAGCGACCCCGTCGTCGAATCCGGGGTCAGCACCCCGGACCGGATTCTTCAAGCCGCGGAACGCCTGTTCAGCGAGCGCGGCATCGACGCGGTGAGCCTGCGCGAGATCACGGTCGCCGCGGGCGCCAACAGCGCCGCCGCGCACTACCACTTCGGCTCGAAGGAGGCGGTACTCGAGGAGCTGTTCGCGCGCCGGGCCCGGCCGATCGCCGAGCGCCGCGAACAGCTGCTCGGCCAGCTGAAGCTCGATCGGCAGGGGCGCCCGAAGCTGGAGGACGTGCTGCGCGCGTTCCTGAAGCCGGCACTCGATGCGCTGAACACGCCGGACGGCATCGCCTTCACGATGCTGCGCGCGCGCATGGCCTTCGAGCGCGAGGAAGTGCGCCGCGCCGCGCTCGGCAAGGCCTTCGATGCGTCCAGCCGGCTCGCGTTGCAGGCGCTCGCGAAGGCGCTGCCCAAGCTCGGCGCGGACGAACTCCACTGGCGCTTTCACTTCCTGCTCGGGGCCATGGTCTACACGATGGCGATGCCGGGCCGGATCGAATCGATCACGCAGGGCGGCATCGACACGTCGGACGCCAAGGCGGCGCTCGACCGGCTGGTGAGCTTCGCCGCCGCCGGCCTTCGCGCGCCCTGAGGAGGAAACGACATGCGCTATGGCGGACCCGACGGCGCGCTGGCCGCGCTGCATTGCATCGACGCCGAGCTCGACGACGGCGTGCTGACGATCGCGCTGAACCGGCCCGATGCCCGCAACCGGTTGAACGTGGCCTTGACGCTCGAGATGGCGGGCTTGCTGCCGCTCGTCGCCGGCGACGACGCGGTGCGTGTCGTCGTGATCCGTGGCCGGGGACCCGATTTTTGCGCCGGCACCGACACGCAGGACTTCGACGACGCCGCGCGGCACGGCGAACACGCCCTGCGCGCGGCCCGCGCGGCGGCCGACGACTGGCGCGGCCGCGGACTGCGCCAGCTGCCCCAGCCGGTCATCGCGCTGGTGCACGGGCACTGCCTCGGCGGCGGCATCGGCATCCTGGAAGGCTGCGACATCGTGTTCGCGGCGGACGACGGCGAGTTCGGGCTGAGCGAGATCGGCAACGACGGCGACAGCGACGGTCGCCTCGCGGCCGGCCCGGTCGGCAAATCGATCTCGCGCGTGATGCAGCCCCGCGCGGCCAGCTTCCATGCGCTGACGGGCGCGCGCTTCGACGGCCGGCAGGCCGAGCGCAACGGCCTCGTCACGCGCAGCTTCCCGGCCGCCGAGCTGGAGCGCGAGACCGAGACCCTCGCGCGCGAACTGGCCGCCAAGGACCCGCTTGCGTTGCGCTTCACGAAGGAGACGCTCGCGCACGTCGGCGCGATGAGCTGGGACGGCGCGCTCAATTTCACCGCCGCCAAGCTCGCCGAGATCAAGTCGCTGCAGGCGGGCCGGCCGTCGTCGCGCGCCGCCGCGGTGCAAAGCTTTCTCTCCGGCGCGAGCAAACCCGGCCTGGGCGCCTGAGCCGATGCTGCGCATCGAGGACATCGGCGACGGCATCCGGTGCATCGGCCTGGACCGCGCGGCCAAGCGCAACGCGATCGGCGTCGAGCTGACGCTGGCGCTCGACGAGATCCTGTCGAGCACGCGGCACGACCCGGGCGTGGGGGTCCTCGTCTTCCACGGCATCGGTGGCCATTTCTCGGCCGGGATGGACATGAAGGACTTCTTCGACAGCTCCACCCGCCCGCCGCACGAGCTGCGCCGCGCCCGCGCCGCGACGGACCACTGGCGCACCCACCTGCTGCGCGAGATGCCGCAGACCCTCATCACGGCCGTGCAGGGCTACTGCTTCGGCGGCGCGCTGCCGATCCTGGCCGCGTCGGACGTCGTGCTGGCCGGCCGGGATGCACGCTTCGGGCTGCCGGAAATCAACTTCGGCTTCGTGCCGGGCGGCCAGATCGTGAAGGCGGCCGGAACCATGATGACGCCGCGCGCGCTGGCCTACGCCGCGCTCTCGGGCCGGCCGATCGAGGCCGAACGCGGCGCGCTGTGGGGCCTCGCAACGCAAGTCGTCGACGGCGATCCGTACGAGCATGCGCTCGCGCTCGCCCGGCGCATCGCGACGAAGGCACCGGTTGACAAGGCGCAGCGCTCGCCCTAGGATTCAATCAAATGATTGAATCACTCGATACAAACCGCCGCACAGACCGCCGCCCAAGCCGGCGAACAGAGGACGCCCGCACGTGAACTTCGGCATCAGCAGCGAACAGGAAGCCATGATCGGCCACGTGCGGGCGCTGCTCGACGACGTGTGCAGCATGGCGTATGCGGCCCGCTGCGACGAGACGATGACGCCGCCGCGCGAGGCCTTCCAGGCGCTCGCCCGCAACGGCTGGCTGGGTTTGATCGCGCCGGAGGAATACGGCGGTGCGGGCGGCACGCCGACCGACCTCGCGCTGCTGCTCGAGGAGACCGGCAACCACTTCGAGGAACTCGGCCTGTGGCTGTTCCGCAATTTCACGTACGGCTGCTACGCGGTGCTCAAGCACGGCACCGAGGAACAGAAGCGGCGCATCGTGCCCGGCGTGGTGAAGGGCGAGCTCTCGTTCGCGTTCGCGCTGACCGAGCCCGACTCCGGCTCCGACGCCGCAGCGCTGCGAACCCGTGCGACGCCCGACGGCGACGGCTTCGTCATCAACGGCCGCAAGCAGTTCACGTCGGGGATGGACATCGCCGACTACGTGCTGCTGGCCTTGCGCACCAGCGACCTGGGCAAGAAGCAGCTGGGCATCAGCACCTTCCTGGTCCCGACGAAGCTGCCGGGCATCGAGGTGCGCAAGATCCCGACGCTGGGCCAGCACGCGATCGGCACGACGGAGGTCACGTTCACGAACGTGCGCGTGCCGGGCACGGCCGTGCTCGGCGAGCTGGACAAGGGCTGGGCGATCTGCGAGGACACGCTGCGCTACGAACGGCTGTGCCTCTCGGCGGCGCGCATCGGCGCCGCGCGGCGCGCGTTCGAATTCGCGCTCGACTATGCGAAGACGCGGCATCAGTTCGGCAAGCCGATCGGCAGCTTCCAGGTCACGCAGCACAAGTTCGCCGACATGAAGGTGATGCTCGACACCTCGCAGACGATGGTGCGCCGCTACGCGTGGCTGATGGAGAACGGCCGGGCCGAGCGCGCCGACACCGCCGTCATCAAGTACTACATCGCCGAGTCGTACAAGACGATCTCGGACATGTGCCTGCAGATCCTGGGCGGTTACGGCTACTGCATGGAGTACCCGATGCAGCGCTTCTTCCGCGACTCGCGGCTCGCGACGATCGGCGGCGGCACCTCCGAGATCCAGAAGAACATCATCGCCGCCACGCTGGGACTCTGAAAATGACCAAACTCCTCCTGGAACAAGCCGACCGCATCGCCGACCTCACGCTGGCGAAGGGCCGAGAGCTCGGTTTCGCGCCGCTCACGATCGCGGTGCTCGACGCCGGCGGCCACGTGGTCGTGCTCAAGCGCGCCGACGGCGCGAGCATCATGCGCCCCGAGCTCGCGACCGCGAAAGCCTGGGGCGCGCTCGGCATGGGCTTCGGAGGCCGCGAGCTGGCGCGCCGGGCGCAGGCGGCACCGGCCTTGTTCACGGCGCTGAACGCGGTGTCGGAAGGCCGCATGGCACCGGTCGCCGGCAGCGCGCTGCTGCGCGATGGCGCGGGTGCGATCGTCGGCGCCGTCGGCGTCTCGGGCGACACCTCGGACAACGACGAGCGTTGCCTGATCCCGGCGGTGCGGGCGGCCGGCCTGATCCCCGACACCGGCGACCCGCTGCCGGCGTGAACGCGCGCCGAGCTAGTCTTCGTAGCTGAGCTTGGCGAGGCTGCGCAGCCCGCGCATCGTCTCCAGCGTCTCGTGCTCCATCGCGAGCAGCGCCTCGGGGCCGGCCCATTCGACGAGCATGTCCTGCTCCTCGAGTTTCACGCGGACGTCCGGCCGCTTGATGACTTTCTCCATCGTCGCGCTGAGCTTGGCCTGGACGTCCTTCGGCGTCCTGGCCGGCGCGAAGACGCCGATCCATCCGAGCCACGAAAAACGCGGGTCGTGCAGCTGCTCCTGCAACGGCGGAACGCTCGGCAGGCTGCTCGAGCGCTGCGGCGTCAGCACGCCCAGCGCCTGCAGCTTGCCGCTGCGCACGAAGCTCTTGACCGTCGTCACCGTGAAGAAGCCGCACTGGATCCGTCCGGCCAGCAGATCGGGCATCGCCGCGGCTTCGCCCTTGTAGGCAATGTGGGTCATGCCCAGGCCATAGACCTCGGACAGCAGGTGAGCGAACAGGTGCTGGGTCGAGCCGACCGCGAACGAGCCGTAGTTGAAGTTTTTTCCCTTCGCGACGCGGACGAAGTCGTTGATGGTCGTGATCCCCAGCGACGGCTCGACCACGAAGATCAGCGGCGCGATCCCGATGCGGCCGATCGGCACCACGTCGGCGAAGGCGTCGTACGGCATCTTGCGAAACATCAGCTGGTTCGTGACGAGGCTCGAATTGCCCATCAGCAGCGTGTGGCCGTCCGCAGTGGAATGGGCGACGTAGTCGATCGACAGCATCCCGCCGCCGCCCGGGCGGTTGTCGACGATCATCGACTGGCCGAGTTCGTCGCCCCAGGGGCCGACCAGCGCGCGCGCCCACAGGTCGCCGCCGCTGCCGCCGCCGGTGGGCACCGACAGCTGCAAGGTCCGCACCGGGAATTTCGTCTGCGCCGGCACGTGCCTGGAGAACGTGCCCAACATCGTGCTGCCGAGCAGCCCCACCAGCGATCGTCTTTTCATCGGGGTCTCCGGCTTCAGCCCGGCACGCGGGCGAGCAGGTTGTCGAGCGCATTCGCGCTGTCGCGCGCGATCTCGCGCGGATCGAGCGTCGTCAGGCGGCCGCCACGCTTGAGGATCCGGCCGTCGACGACGACGGTGTCCACGTTCGACGGCTGCGCCGAATTGACCATCAGCATCACCGGGTCGGCGGCGCTCGACGCGTTCATGTTGAGATCGTCCATCCGCACCAGGATCACGTCGGCGCGCTTGCCCGGCGTCAGCGAGCCGGTCAGGTGGCCGAGCCCGAGCTCGCGGGCGGCGTCGATCGTGATCATCTCGAGCAGCTTGCGGTGCGTGATGCCCGGCGTGCGGCGCACGTCGACGAGGTCCTTGGCGACGTAGCTCGCCTGCTGATGCGCGCGGTAGCGTTCGAGGGCGCGCGTGGTGCGCATCAGCGAGAACATGTCGGCGGCGTTGTTGGTCGCGGTCACGTCGATCGACAGGCTCACCAGGATCCCCGCGGCCAGCAGCTCGCCGAGCGGGGGCATGCCCATTCCGGCCATCGCCTCGACCGGCGGGCTCGCGCTGACGTGGGAGCGCGTCGACGCGATCATCTCGCGCTCGGCCGGCGTGCTGTGCACGACGTGAACCAGCTGGACGTCGGGGCCGAGCAGCCCGTCGTCGTGCAGCTTGCGAATCGACTGCCAGCGCGCGCAGTCGTGGTATTCGGCCACGTGCACGGTGATCGGCAGGCCCAGCGCGCGCGCCGCTTCCCACTCGCGCCGGTAGACCGCAGGGGTCGAGCCGTCGAACTCCGGCCCGCGCATCGCGACGCCCATGTTCAACAGGCCGCCCGCCTCCGCCGCGAAATGTTCGCGCTGGACGCGGGCGACGTCCGCGAGGTCCATCGTCTCGTCGGCCGCGAGCCAATGCGGCGCGCCGTAGCTGAAGCGGGTGCGCAGCGGGATGCTGCGGTGCGCGCGCACGGTCTCGTCCGCGTGCTGCGGCGAGTTCATGTTGTGGGCCCAGTCGTGCACCGTCGTGATGCCGGCGTTCAAGGCCTCGGCCAGCGAGGCGCGCACGCAGTGGTAGACCTCGGTCGCGGTGACGAGGTGGCCGTAGCGATTGCGCAGCTGCAGGTAGCCGCGCTCCGGCGTGCTGCCCGCGACGCCGCGGTACAGGCTGGTCCACATGTGCCAGTGGCTGTCGATCAGGCCGGGCAGCGCGGCCATCGAACGGCCGTCGATCTCGGCCACGCCGGCCGCGACCCGAAGTGCCGGGCCCACCGCGACGATCACGCCATCGCGGACATGCACGTCGCCGTCGGGAAGGTCGCCGAGCGCCTCGTCCATCGTGACCACGCGCGCGTGGCGGATGACGAACTCGGTTCGGGGTGCAACAGCGTCTGCCAAGGCGTTCTCCTCGGAAACCGGGTCGCGACCGGATTTCCATCACTCGATTCAATCAATCATTTGATTGTCGGGTGAAAATTGGCGCCACGAACCGAGGGGATACCGCCATAGAAGCCTCGCCGCGGCGGGCCGGCGATCAGGCCTTGGCGGCGCGCGTCAGGATCGCCTTGGCGTCCTCGAACCCGACCGGCGCGGAGGTGTGCTCATGGACGACGCGCAGCACGTGGCCGCTGGTCTTGAGCACCCAGCTGATGCGGTTCTGCATCGTTCGCAGCTCCTGGCCCTGGGCCGAAAGCGCCGCGTAGCTCACGATCGCGCTCATCGCGGCGAAGCCGGGCTCGCCGACGATCTTCACATCGTCGAAGCCGACCCGCACCGATTCGCTGCCGAGCGAGGCGAACCAGCCTTCGACGGCGACGCGCCAGGCCGCGGCACCCTCGTAGGACCAGCTGCCCCAGGTGTCGAAGACCCGGACCTCCGGGTCGTACAGGTGCATGAAGGTCTCGGCGTTCTTCGCCAGCACCGCCGATTTATAGGTGTCGAGCAGGCGCAGCACCTGGTCCTTGATGTCGCTCATCGCGGGTCTCCGGTCGAGGGCTCAGAGCCGGTCCAGGTAGCCGAAGGTTCCGGTCTCCCGGATCTCGCGCGCCGCGTCGCGCAGGCCGGCCATCGCGGCCCGGTACAGCGAGGTCGCGGTGCTGATGCGGCGCACGCCCGCCGCCTGCAGCTCGGCCACGGGGTAGGCCTTGCCCTTGATCGTCGCCATGAAGCTGACCGGCTTCGTCAGCGCCGCGCAGACGGTTCGCACTGCCTCCAGGCTGGGCAGCGCGGGCGCGAACAACACGTCGGCGCCGGCCTTCTCGAAGGCCTGCAGCCGGCGGATCGTGTCGTCCAGGTCCGGGTTGCCGCGAAAGTAATTCTCGGCGCGCGCGGTGAGGATGAAGGGCACGGGCAACGCACGCGCGGCCTCGACGGCCGCGGCGACGCGATCGACGGCGGCGTTGAAGTCATAGAGCGGCCGCGCGGCGTCGCCGGTCGCGTCCTCGATCGAGCCGCCGGCCAGGCCGACCTCGCCGGCCAGGCGGATCGTCAGCGCGGCCTCGGCCGGCATGCGGCCGAAGCCGTTCTCCAGGTCGGCCGAGACCGGCAGGTCGGTCGCGAGCACGATCGCCCGGGCATGCGCGAGCGCCTCGTCGCGCGTGATCTCGCCGTCGCGCCGGCCGAGCGATTGCGCGCACGCGGCGCTCGAGGTCGCGAGCGCCTCGAAGCCCAGTTGCGCGAGGATCTGCGCGGTGCCGGCGTCCCAGGCGTTGGGCATCACGAAGGCGGCCGGGCCGCGGTGGAGCTGAGCGAAGCGGGCGGCCTTGTCGGCGGGGGTGGCGGGCATGGTCTGTCTCCTGTGGCGAGGCCCATTCTGCCGCGCCTGCGCCAACCTTCGCGCATGGCCCTCTTTCCCCAAGGTCTGAGCCACGTCGATGCCCGCTGCAATCCGGGCGAGCGTCGGGTGCTGCATCAGCTCAAGCGCTGTCTCGAGGACGACTACCTCGTCTGGCACGACGTGCCGATCGGCCCCAGGGCCTGTCAACCCGATTTCGTGATCCTGAGCCCGCGCCGGGGCGTGCTGCTGCTCGAAGTGAAGGACTGGAAGCGCACGACGCTGCATCGCGCGACCGTCACAGCGCGCGCATGAATTCGTCGATGGACACTTCTGCTGGGCGGCAGCACACCCGCCAAAGTGCCGACCTTGATCTCAGCGTGCAATGGAACGACGCATCACTTGGCCTCACGGCGCAGGATCACATGGCTGCCGGACTGTCGCACCTGTTCGAATCCGAGGCGCCGCAACGCTCGCACGGCTTCTGCGCCCGAGATCCGGGGCAACTTAGGCATGCAGGGGTTCTGGCACGGTGAACATGGTGACGAACGGGTGGCCCGTCACGGGCAAGGGAAACTCCGACAGAGCGATGTATCCCCCTCTTCGGCTTGTGTGAGGACGGCAGTCAGTTGCATGGCAATACTCCGAAGTGGATCGCGCTTGATCGTCGCTCTTTCTCCTGCTTTGCAGCCCAAGTCGGACCTGCGGCGAATTCTTGTCGTCAGTGACTCGTTGCGCGAACGCGAGCGCTGGCCGCCGGCAAATCCGTCCACGCCGGCTGCTCCGGCGCGAAACGTTGTCGCAGGTAGGCAACGAGCAGGGCCACCTGCGCGTCATCGAACGCGTCCTTGAACCCCGGCATGAAGCCTTGCTCTGTCGACGCGGGTTCGCGAATGCCGTCGAGGATCGTGCGCAGCAGGTTGTCGGGCCGCGCGCTGTGCAGGTTCGTGTTCAGCGCGAGCGGGATGTTCTGGCCGAGCAGCTGCGGCCCGCTGCCGTCGTGGTGGCAGGCGCCGCAGGCGGTCGTGAACAGGCGGTGCGCGGCGTCGTCGAGCGGCGGTGCCTCCATCGCCGGCATGACGGTCGCTGACGGGTCGTTGAACGAGGCCAGGTAGATGGCCATCGCCCGCACGTCGGCGTCCGGCAGTTGAGCGAGCTGCTGCACGACCGGCGCCATCGGTCCGCCGGCGCTGCCGTGCTGCGCGCTGTGGCCGCGGCGCAGGTAGTTGAACAACTCGGCCTCGCTCCACGGGATCGGTGCGCGGCTCAGCGCGGTCAGCGCCGGGGCCTCCCAACCGTCGACCATCGCGCCGCCGAGGTAGGCCGTTCCAACGCGCTCGGCGCCGAACACGTTGCGCGCGGTGTGGCAGGCGCCGCAGTGGCCGAGGCCATCGACGAGGTAGGCGCCGCGGTTCCATGCGGCGGAGCGGGTCGCGACCGGTGCGGCGGGGCCCGGTGCGAGGTAGAGCGCGTTCCACAGCGCCATCAGCGGGCGCACGCTGAACGGGAACGCGAGCGCCGTCTTCGGCACCGTCGCCGCGACGGCCGGCCGCGTCATCAGATACGCATAGAGGGCAGTGAAATCGTCGTCGCTGGCCTTCGTGAACGCGGTGTACGGGAAGGCCGGATAAAGGTGATGGCCGTCGCGCGACACGCCCTCGCGCATCGCGCGCTGAAACGCGCTGAACGACCAGGCGCCGATGCCGGTCGCGACATCGGGCGTCAGGTTGGTGCTGTAGACCGTGCCGAATTCGGTGTCCAGCGCACGGCCGCCGGCATTCGGCACGCCGCCCGGCGCGGTGTGGCAGACGACGCAGTCGCCGGCCGCCGCGAGCACGCGGCCCCGCTCGATCAGCTCGGCGGTGTAGACGTTCGCGCTCGTGGCCGCGATCGGCGCGATCGCGGCGCGCCAGCCGACTGCCGCGGCGGCCACGCCGATGACGCCGGCGGCGAGTGCGGCACCGCGTGCCCACAGGCCGCGCCGGCGCGGCCACGGCGCATCGGCCGGCGCACGCCGCAGCAGGCGCGCCGTATCTCGAGTCGGCGCGACCGCTTCGTCGCGCGCCGGCGGCGGCAACGGGTTCAGCGCCGCGCGCACCACCTCGGGCGTGAACGGCGGCGCCCGAAACCGCACGCCGGTCGCGTCGAAGATCGCGTTCGCGATCGCCGCGGTGCCCGGCACCGACGCCGATTCGCCGGCCCCCAGCGGCGGCTCCCCGGATCGCGGCATCAGCATCACCTCGACGACCGGGACCTCGCGGAAATTCAGGATCGGGTACGCGCCCCATTCGCGCGCCGCCGGCACGTTCGACGCGGCATCGACGCGCAGCGACTCCTTCAACGCCCGGCTCGTCGTCTGCAGCACATTGCCGTGGACCTGGTGCCGCACGCCGGCCGGGTTGATCATCAGCCCGGCGTCGTGGCCGACGACGATGCGGCTCACGTGCACGTCGCCGGTCCTTGGGTTGACCTCGACATCGGCGACCCAGGCCGCCCAGGCGGCGCCGAAGCCGGGGAACTTGCTGTGCACATAGCGCGCGTAGGCGAAGCCCTGGCCTTTCAGGATCTCGCCGGCGGCCGTGGGCTCAAAGGGCTGCTGCTGCGGCTGCGTGTGCGCGATCCAGCCGGCCCGCGCCGCGGTCGCCGCGATCAACTCGGCCGCGCGCTGATCGGGCAGGTGCTTCAGGCGGAACGCGACCGGATCGACGCCGGCAGCCGTTGCGAGCTCGTCGACATAGGACTCGTGCGCGAACGAATTCGGCAGCGCCGAGACGCCGCGCAGCCACGAGGCCCGCAAGATCGGCGGCATGTCGTTCGCGACGACGCGCAGGTGCTCGACCGCATACGGCGGCACCGCGCTGCGGTCGCCCATTTCGTACGCGCTCGAATCGGGCGCGATCGTGCCGGTCAACAGCAGCGCGAGCGTCGGCGCGCCGTTCGAGGGGTACGAGGTCTGGAAATCATAGGCCGCGATGCCGCCCTGCGCGTCGAGCCCGCCATCCACTTGCATCAGCTGCGCCGCGCCCTTGGGCTCCCACAGGTGCTCCTGCTCGCGCGTCAGCTGCACCCGCACCGGCGCGCCGACGGCGCGCGACAGCAGCGCCGCGTCCGCGCCGACGTCGTCCGCGCAGTTGCGGCCGTAGCAGCCCGAGGCCTCGAGGCGGATCACGTCGATCGCGACGTCGGGCAGCCCGGTCAGTCGCGCGAGATCGGCGCGCAGCACGTGCGGGTTCTGCGAGCCGGTCCAGACCGTCATGCGGTCCGCGTGCCAGTCGGCGAGCGCGCACGAGGGGCCGATCGACGCGTGCAGTTGATAGGGCCAGACGTACTCGCGCCGCATCGGCTGCGCGGCGCCCGCGATCGCCGCGTCGACATCGCCGCGCTCGACCAGCACGCGGCGCGTGGCCGGGTGGGCCCGCAGCGCGTGGCCCAGGTCGCCGAGCGGCGGCATCCCGGGCCACGGCTTCCACGTGAGCTTCAGCGCGCGCATCGCGGCCTCGGCCTGCTCTTCGCGCTCGGCGACGACGCCGACGAAATCGCGGATCACGACGACCGCGCGGATTCCGGGCAGGTGGGCGATCGAGGCTTCGTCGACCGACTCCAGCGTGTTGCCGACGAACGCACCGGCATCGACGCCCGCATACGGCGGCCGCACGACGCGGCCGTGCAGCATGCCGGGGACGCGCTGGTCGTGCACGAACACGAGCGCGCCGGTCGCCTTCGCCGGCAGGTCGACGCGCGGCGCCGGGGTGCCGACGATGCGATAGTCGGCCGGCGATTTGACCGGCGTCGCGAGGTCGAGCGCGAGATCGACATGCCGGCCGCGCAGCAGCTCGGCCAGCGTCGCACCCGGGCTGGCCGCGCGGGCCGCGACGAGCCACGCGCGCGCCTGGGCCGCGGCGCGGCGCAGCGGCTCGCCGTGCAGCTGTATCGACGCGCTCGCGATCGTCGCGCCCTGGTTCGGCACCCGCGCGGTGTCGCCGAGGGCGACGTGGACCGCATCGATCGCGAGCTCGAGCTCTTCCGCGACGATCTGCGCGAGCGCGGTGCGCAGGCCGGTGCCGAGGTCGACATGGCCGTGCAGCGCGGTGACGCTGCCGTCGTCCCACAGCGCGATCAGCGGCTCGGCGCCTTCGGCCGGGTTGGCCGGGACGGTCGCCGGCTGGCCCGCGGCCGGCGGCGCGGCTCGCGCGGGCTCGCGCGACACCAGCAGCACGCCGGGCGCGGCACGCAGCTCGGCGCGCGACAGGCGCACATCGGCGCGGCGAGTCATCGCAAGGACAGGACCGGCGTGGCCGCCGCCGCATCGAGCGCCGCGGCCGCCTCCATCAGCACGGCCGCGCGCTGCACCGCCTGCAGGATCTCGAGGTGCGCGCCGCAGCGGCACAGGTGGTGCGCGAGCGCCTCGCGCGCCTGCTGCTCGGTCGGCCGCGGCCAGCGCTTCAGCAGCGCGACGGTGCCGACGATCATCCCGTTCAGGCAGTAGCCGCACTGCGTCGCTTCGCACTCGATGAAGGCCTGCTGCACCGGGTGCGGCGCGGCCACGGTGCCGAGCCCTTCGAGCGTCGTGATCGAGCGGCCCTCGACGCCGCCGACCGGGATCACGCAGGCGCGCGCCTCGACGCCGTCGATCAACACCGAGCACGCGCCGCATTCGCCCAGGCCGCAGCCGTACTTCGGGCCGTTCAGCGCCAGGTCGTTGCGCAGCACGTTCAGCAGCGGCGCGTCGCGGGGCACGGCCAGCGCGTGCCGCCGGCCGTTGACGCTGAGCGCAATGGGCTCAGCCACGATGCGCGCCGACCTGCCCGGACACGGTCGACCGATCAGGCGATGTCGGCGGACTGGATCCGCTTCACGCCGGCGGCGGCCATGTTCTTCCAGGCCGCGGCGAGCGAGCCGTTCAGGTCGATCGCGCGCGTCGCATCCTCGATCACATAGACCTCGAAGCCGGCCTTGCGCGCGTCGGCCGCCGTCCACGCGACGCAGAAGTCGGTCGCCAGACCGGTCACGAACAAGGTCTTGATGCCGCGCGCCTTCAGGTAGCCCGCGAGCCCGGTCGCGGTCTTGTGGTCGGCCTCGTCGAACGCAGAATAACTGTCCATGTCCTTGTGAAAGCCCTTGCGGATGATGATCTGCGCGGTCGGCAGCTTCAGGTCCTTCTGCAGCGCGGCGTCCTCGGTGCCCTGCACGCAGTGGTCCGGCCACAGCACCTGCGTGCCGTAGCTCAGCTTGGTCGTCTCGAACGGCTTCTTGCCCGGGTAGGTGCTCGCGAACGACGCGTGGCCGGGGGTGTGCCAGTCCTGCGTGATGACGATGTTCTGGAAGCTCGCGGCCAGCGTGTTGATGACCGGCACGACGGCCTCGCCGTCCTTCACCGGCAGGGTGCCGCCGGTGACGAAGCAGTTCTGCACGTCGACGACGATCAATGCGCTCTTCGCGTCCGGCTTGATCTTGCCGGCGGCGGCCGCGAAGCCGGCGGCGGACAGCAGGCTCGTGCCGGCGAGGGCCTTCAACAAGGTTCGGCGGGTGTTCATCATGGTGGATTCCTCCTCGGGTTGTCGATCGATCAGACGCTCAGGTACGTTCGGCGCACCTCTTCATTGGCCGACAGCTCGGCCATCGAAGCCTGGTAGCGGATCTGGCCTTTCTCGAGCACATAGGCCCGATCGGACACCAGCGCCGCGAAATGCATGTTCTGTTCGGACAGCAGGATGCTGACGCCCTGGCCCTTGAGCTCCAGGATCATCTGCACCATCTGCTCGACGATGACCGGCGCGACGCCCTCGCTCGGCTCGTCCAGCAGCACCAAATACGGGTTGCCCATCAGCGTGCGCGCGACCGTCAGCATCTGCTGCTCGCCGCCGCTCATGCGGCCGCCGGGGCGCTCGGGCATCTCGCCGAGGTTCGGGAAGAGCTTGAACAATTTCTCGGGCGTCCACAGCGGCGCCGCGCTGCCGTCGGCCCAGGTGCGCGGCGGCTGCTTGCCGACTTCCAGGTTCTCGACCACGGACAGGTCCGCGAACACGCGGCGGTCTTCCGGCACGTAGCCCATGCCGAGCCGGGCGATCGCGTGCGGCTCGCGCTTCGCGATGTCGTGGCCCATGAACGCGACGCTGCCCTTGCGCTTCGCGAGCATCCCCATCAAGGCTTTCAAGGTCGTCGATTTGCCGGCGCCGTTGCGTCCCATCAGCGCGACGACCTCGCCGCGGTTCACCTGCAGATCGACGTCGAACAGGATGTGCGCGGCGCCGTACCAGGCGTTGAGGGCCTTGGCTTCGAGAAGGACATTGATCATGCGACGGCCCTCACCTCTCGAAGGTCTTGCCGCTGCCGAAATAGACCTCCTGGACCTTCGGGTGGTCGCGGATCTCGGCCGGCCTGCCCTGCGCGATCAGGCGGCCGCGGGCGAGCACGATCATGCGATCGGCGTACGCGAACACGACGTCCATGCTGTGCTCGGTGAACAGCACCGCGAGCTGCTTTTCCATCACGAGGCGCTTGGTCAGCGCCATCAACTCGTTGCGCTCCTTCGGCGCCATTCCAGCGGTCGGCTCGTCCATCAGCAGCAGCTTGGGCGAATTCGCCATCGCGACCGCGAGCTCGACGCGCTTCACATCGCCGTACGCGAGCTCGCTGCACGGGCGCTCGGATTGCGCCTGCATGCCGACCTGGTCGAGCAGCGCGAGCGCGTCGTCGCGCCGGTGGTCGGCCGCGCGCTTCCAGAGCGAAAACAGCTTCGCATCGGCCGAGATCAGCGCCATCTGCACGTTCTCGACGACGGTCAGCGACGCGAAGGTCTCGGCAATCTGGAAGGTGCGGCCGACGCCGCGGTGCCAGATGTCGCGCGGCTTGCGGCCGATCAGTTCCTCGCCGTTCAGCTTGATCGAGCCCGAGTCGGCGCGCAGCTGGCCGTTGACCATGTTGAAAGTCGTCGATTTGCCGGCGCCGTTCGGGCCGATCAACGCGAGCAGCTCGCCGGCCGCGACGGTAAAACTCACGCCGTCGACCGCGCGGTTGCCGCCGAAGGATTTGCCGAGGTCCCTGACTTCGAGCAGGCTCGTCATGCGGGCACTTTCTTGAACCGCTCGAACAGCTGCGCGATCGAGCCCGAGTCGGCGCGCAGCTGGCCGTTGACCATGTTGAAAGTCGTCGATTTGCCGGCGCCGTTCGGGCCGATCAACGCGAGCAGCTCGCCGGCCGCGACGGTAAAACTCAC
>DASYCA010000123.1:0-7459 GCA_036500445.1 Burkholderiaceae bacterium
CTCGGCGATGAAAAGGTCAAGGACATCCACAACTACATCGTCAAGGGCGTGCTCTGGCAGGCCTTCACGGCCGATCAGCCGGTCGTGCTGCTGATCGACGAGATCGACAAGGCCGACATCGAGTTCCCGAACGACCTGCTGCGCGAGATCGACCGGATGGAGTTCTACGTCTACGAGACGCGCGAGCTCGTGAAGGCGGTGCACCGCCCGCTCGTCTTCATCACCTCGAACAACGAAAAGGAGCTGCCCGACGCGTTCCTGCGCCGCTGCTTCTTTCATTACATCACGTTCCCGGACGCCGAGACGATGAAGAGCATCGTCAACGTGCACTACCCGAACCTGAAAAAGGAACTGCTGTCGGCGGCGCTGAAGAATTTCTACGACGTGCGCAACCTGCCCGGGCTGAAGAAAAAACCGTCGACCAGCGAGCTGCTCGACTGGCTCAAGCTGCTGCTGGCCGAAGATATCCCGCTCGAGGTGCTGCAGAGCAAGGACGACAAGGTGGCCGTGCCGCCGCTGGTCGGCGCGCTGCTGAAGAACGAGCAGGACGTGTCGCTGTTCGAGAAGCTCGTGTTCATGCAGCGGAACAACCGATGAGTTGGTTGCAGCCGGTCGAGTTGACGGGGGAGCATGCGGCGCTGAAGCCGCTCGCAATCGAGCACCTGCCCGGCCTCGTCGACGCGACGCGCGACGGCGAGTTGTGGAAGCTCTGGTACACCGCCGTCCCGAGCCCTGAAGGCATGGCGGCCGAGATCGAGCGCCGGCTCGGGCTGCAGGGCAAGGGCTCGATGCTGCCGTTCACGAGCTTCGACGCGCAGGGCCGGGTCGCCGGGATGACGACCTACATGAACGTCGACGCCGTGAACCGGCGCGTCGAGATCGGCTCGACCTGGACCGCCGCACGCATGCAGCGCAGCCCGTTCAACACCGAGTGCAAGCTGCTGCTGCTGGCGCACGCGTTCGAGCGGCTGAACTGCATCGCGGTCGAGTTCCGCACCCACTTCTTCAACCAGCAGAGCCGGCGCGCGATCGAACGCCTCGGCGCCAAGCTCGACGGCATCCTGCGCAGCCACTCGCGCACCGCCGACGGGGCGCTGCGCGACACCGTCGTCTACAGCATCACCGCGGCCGAGTGGCCTGCGGTCAAGGCCCATCTGCGCTGGCAGCTCGACAAGCCGCGCCAGCGCTGAGCCTCAGACCGGCAGGAACCGCGAATCGAAGCCATTCGGCGCCGCCGCGACGCGGTCGCGCCCGCCGCGCTTGGCCTCGTACAGCGCCTCGTCGACCCGCACCAAAAGGCGCGACGGCTCCTCGGCCGGGCCGCCCCACTCGGCCAGCCCGATGCTGACGGACAGCCGGACCACGCCCTGCGCATGCGCCAGCGGCTCGGCCGCGATCTGCGCCCGCAGCCGCTCGGCCAGCGGCAGCGCATCGCCGAGGCGCAGGCCCGGCAGCAGCACGACGAACTCCTCGCCGCCGAAGCGCGCGAGCCGGTCGATCTCGCGCAGGTGAGCGCGCATCACGCGGGCCAGGTGCTTCAGCGCCAGGTCGCCGACCGCGTGGCCGAAGCGGTCGTTGATCTG
The DNA here is from genome assembly GCA_036500445.1 of Burkholderiaceae bacterium. GTDB lineage: Bacteria > Pseudomonadota > Gammaproteobacteria > Burkholderiales > Burkholderiaceae_C > LMDS01. Next base: position 1,584 of record DASYCA010000123.1, read on the forward strand.
CTTGAAGTGATCGGCGTCGACCATCAGCACGCAGAAGGCCTCGCCGCTGCCGCGGCTGCGCTGCACCTGCGAGGCCATCGATTCCTCGAGCGCGCGGCGGTTCAGCAGCCCGGTCAGGCCGTCGCGGCGCGACAGCCGCTGCAGGTCGCTGACGAGCCGGATGATCACCATCGCCATCAGCATCGCGTGAAACGACAGCGCGAGCACCACGTAGGCGAACGCCGAACCGATGTTCAGGCCGCTGTTCACGGTCATCTCGGCCATCACCGCGCCGGGCTGGACCAGCGCGCGCAGGCCGCGGCCGGCGAACGCGAGCGCCGACAGCGCCATCGGCAGCGGCAGCATCCACGGGAAACGCATCTGCAGCACGCTGCGCGCATAGCGGTACAGGTCACGCATCATGCCGATCGCGAGGAGCGCCTGGACCCAGGAATTGACGCCGACCCGCAGCCAGCCGAAGCGCGGATCCAGCCCCAGCCAGGACGCCGCCAACACCGCGGCGAGCGCGAGCAGGTGGCCGCCGCGCGTCAGCGGGCGCCCGATGAACCGCCAGATGCCGCGCTGCAGAATGACCACGCCGAGCACGCCGGCGATGTTGCCGATCGCGCGCAGCCGTTCGGCGCCGGCCGGGTCCGCGGCCTGCATCGCCGCGACCAGGAAGACGAACGACAGCGCGCTGACCCCCGCGTACGCGGCCCAGTGGCGCGCCGCGTGCGGCTTGTCGTCCAACACCCGGTCGCCGATCAGCCACAGCGCCGCCGCGACGGCCTGCATCAGGCCGATCATGATGAACGCGACTTCGGTGGGCGAGAGGCTGGACAACATCGGGGTGGATCCGGTGCGGCGCAAAGCGGCGCGCGCAGTATGCCCCGAGCCGCCCCCGGGAAGGCGGCGAGCCGGCACAATAGACGCACCGCCCCGAGAGCCGCCCGAGCCGACCGCCATGCTGATCAACTTCTTTTTCACCCTGCGCGCCGCCAAGCTGAAGGTCTCGGTCAAGGAATACCTGATCCTGCTGGAGGCGATCAAGGAGGGCGTGATCGACAACACCGTCGACGAGTTCTACTACCTCGCCCGCACCTCGCTGGTGAAGGACGAGGCCAACTTCGACAAGTTCGACCGCGCCTTCGCCGCGTACTTCAAGGGCGTCGAGCTGCTGACCGATTTCACCCAGGAGGTTCCGCTCGACTGGCTGCAGAAGAAGCTCGAACTCGAACTCAGCCCCGAAGAAAAGGCCGCGATCGAGAAAATGGGCTGGGACGAGCTGATGGAGACGCTCAAGAAGCGCTTCGAGGAACAGAAGGAGCGCCATGAGGGCGGCAACCAGATGATCGGCACCGGCGGGACCAGCCCGTTCGGCGCGTACGGCTACAACCCGCAAGGCATCCGCATCGGGCAGGACAAATCGCGCAACAAGAGCGCGGTGAAGGTCTGGGACCAGCGCCAGTTCAAGGACTACGACGATTCGCTCGAGCTCGGCACGCGCAACATCAAGGTGGCGCTGCGCCGCTTGCGTCGTTTTGCCCGCGAGGGTTCGGCGGAAGAACTCGACCTCGACGACACGATCCGCAGCACCGCCGCGAACGCCGGCTGGCTGGACATCAAGATGGTCCCCGAGCGCCACAACAAGGTCAAGGTGCTGCTGCTGATGGACGTCGGCGGCACGATGGACGAGCACATCCACCGCGTCGAGGAGATCTTCAGCGCCGCCAAAAGCGAGTTCAAGCACCTGGAGTTCTATTACTTCCACAACTGCGTCTACGACTTCATGTGGAAGAACAACCGGCGCCGCTACAGCGAGAAGTTCAGCACCTGGGACATCATCCGCAAGTACAACAAGGACTACAAGCTGATCTTCGTCGGCGACGCGACGATGAGCCCGTACGAGATCCTGCAGCCCGGCGGCAGCGTCGAATACAACAACGAGGAGCCGGGCGCCGAGTGGCTCGCGCGGCTCACGAGCGCGTTCCCGAAATTCGCCTGGATCAACCCCGAGCCGCAAGGCGTCTGGGGCTACCGGCAAAGCATCGCGGTGGTCCAGCAGCTGATGAACCAGCGCATGTTTCCGCTGACTCTGGCCGGGCTCGAAGGGGCCATGCGTCTGCTGAGCAAATGACGGCGGCGCGGGCCATCGCCGCGCTGGCGGTGGCCGTGACGATGATGACGTTCGCCGGCTGCGCGAGCCTGTCCTCCTTCTTCTCCGGCAAACCGGCCGGCGACGCGAGCGCCGCGCCCGACGCCGCAGCGTCCTCCGCCGCGGCGCCGCGCCTCGAATACCGCCTCGAGGTCGATGCGCCCGACCCGTTGCGCAAGCTGCTGACGAGCTACCTCGACCTCGCCCGCTTCCAGCACGCGCCGGCGAGCGAGGCGATCGACACCGCCGAGCTCGAGCGCCTGAAACGCGCCGCACCGGCGCAGGCGCGTCAGTTGCTCGAGACCGAGGGCTATTTCAACGCGAGCGTCACGCTGCCGGCCACGCCGAACGACGAGTCCGGCCTGCCGCGCGTGCGCATCGTCGTCGAGCCCGGCCCGCGCGCGATCGTCGGCGCGCTGACGATCGAGGCCGCCGGCCCGCTCGAGACGCACGACCCGGCGCACGAACTCGAGCAGCTGCGCGGCCAATGGACGCTGCCGGTCGGCGCCGCGTTCCGCCAAGGCGACTGGAGCGCCGCGAAGAGCGCCGCGCTCGCGCGGCTGCGCGCCGACGGCTATGCGGCCGCGAACTGGACGCGCACCAACGCGCGTGTCGACGCGACCGAGAACCGTGTCGAGCTCGCGCTCGTCGTCGACAGCGGGCCGCTGTACCACCTCGGCGCGTTGCGCATCGAAGGGCTGGAGCGCTACCGCGAGAGCACGGTCAGCGAACTCGCCAACTTCGACCCCGGCGACGCGTACAGCGAAAAGCTGCTGCTGGACTTTCAGGAGCGGCTGCAAAAGCTCGGCCTGTTCGAGGGCGCCTCGGTCGTGCTCGACCCCGACCCGGCCCACGCCGACGCCGCGTCGGTGATCGTCCACGTCAAGGAGCAGACCTTGCACACCGCGACGATCGGCCTCGGCTACAGCGCCGACACCGGCCCGCGCGTGTCGCTGGAGCACACCGACCGCCGCGTCTTCGGCACGCCCTGGGTCGCGCACAACAAGTTCCAGCTCGGCCCGGACCAGAAGACCTGGGAGGGCGAGCTGACCTCCTATCCGCTGGACGGCCTGTACCGCAACCTCGTCTCCGGCAGCGCCAGCCAGCTGCGCGCCGACGACCAGGTGCAACTCAGCTGGTCGGCGCGCCTCGGCCGCACCCAGGACACGCCGAGGATCGAGCGCCTGTACTTCGGCGAGCTGACGCACGCCCGCGTCGACAGCGCGACCTTGACGACGATCGGCGACGCCGTCTCGTACAACTACCAGTGGGTCTACCGCGCCCTCGACAACGTGCTGCTGCCGACGCGCGGCCTGACGACCTCGGCGCAGGCCGCGGTCGGCTACGCGAAGGGGTCGCTGGCCGCGCTCGGGCTGCCCACGGCCGAATCGCGCGGCCCGTTCAGCCGCCTGTACACGCGCTTCACGTTCTACGAACCGTTCGGCGACGCTTGGTACGGCACCGCGCGGCTCGAACTCGGCGAGGTCTTCACGCACAACCCGATCGGCATCCCCGACACGCTGCTGTTCCGCGCCGGCGGCGACGATTCGGTGCGCGGCTACGCCTACCGCACGCTCGGGCCGACCGTCGACGGCGTCACCGTCAGCGGGCGCAGCCTGTTCACGACCAGCGTCGAGATCGCGAGGCCGGTTTCGAAGGCCTATCCGGCCTATTGGTGGGCGGTGTTCGTCGACGCCGGCAACGCCGCGAACAGCTTCGTCGGGATGAACCCTGCGCTCGGCTACGGCGTCGGGCTGCGCTGGCGCAGCCCCGTCGGGCCGCTGCGCATCGACCTCAGCTACGGCCAGCAGACGCACCAGATCCGCACCGACTTCAGCGTCGGGATCGCGTTCTGAGCCGGATCACGACGATGCGTGCGCGCCAAATCATCAGGTGGTCCGCGGCAGTCGTGGCGCTCGCGCTGGTGCTGTTGGTCGCCGCGGCGCTCGGCACCGCGTGGTGGGGCCTGCGCAGCGAACGCGGCAGCGCCTGGCTGCTGTCGCTGATCCCGCGCCTCGAGGTCGAGGCGCCACGCGGCGCGCTGCTCGGCGATTTCGACGCGAAGCGCGTCGTCGTGCACCTGGGCGGCAGCGACCGCGTCACGCTCGACGGCCTCGCGTGGCGCGGTCTCGCGGTCGCGCGCGGCAACACGCCGCTGTGGCTGCGCGTCGACCTCGAATCGCTGACGATCGCGCGCGTCGACGTCGCGCTGGCGCCGAGCACGAGCGGCACCCCGCCGACCCCCCCGGCCGATCTGCGCCTGCCGATCGAATTCAATTTGCGCACGCTGAAAATCGGCGAGCTGCACCTCGCCGCGCTCGGCGAGCAGCCGCTGCGGGCGCTCAGCGCCCACGTTCACCTGAGCGCCAACGGCGGCGCCGAGCACCGGATCGACGGGCTCGCGCTGGACTGGGACCGCCTCCACGCGCAGGCCGACGCGACGATCGCGAGCGCCGCGCCGATGGCGCTGAACGTGAAACTGCAACTCGCGTCCCAGGCCGCCGCCGCGCTGCCCGCGTGGAGCGCGAACGCGAGCCTCGCCGGCCCGCTCGCAGAGCCGCTGCTGCAGGCGACGCTCGCCTCCGCGCCGGCCAGCGCAGCGCCCGCGCCCGGCGCCTCGGCGGCGAAGCCCGCCGCGCCGCCGCAAGCGCTGGACCTGCGCGCCACGCTGCGCCCGTTCGCCGCGTGGCCGCTCGGCGAGCTGCGCGCGAGCACGCAGGCGCTGGACCTCTCGGCCTTCGCCAGCGCCGCGCCGAGCACCGCGCTGACCGGCACCGCGATCGCGACGACCAGCGCGGCGAATGCACCGGCCCGCGTGATGCTGGACCTGCGCAACGCGGCGCCCGGCCGCTGGAACGAGGGCCGTTTGCCGCTGCACCACCTCGCCGCCGAGCTCGTCGGCCGCCTCGACCAGCCGGACACGCTGGCGATCCAGCAGCTCCAGCTCGAACTCGGCACGCCACGCGCGAGCGCCGGGTCCATTACCGGCCACGGCCAGTGGGCGCCGACCGGCTGGACGCTGGACGCGACGCTCGCCGACGTGCAACCCGCGCTGCTCGACGCCCGCGCGCCGGTGATGCGGCTCGGCGGCCCGTTGAAATTGGCGGGCACGCCGACCGGCGACGCGACGATCGAGATCCAAACCGCGCTCGCGGGCAGCGTCGAAGGCCTCAAGCCGGTACGCACGGTGCAGCTCCGACTCGACGCGAGCGTCGCCGCCCAACGCGTCGAGCTGCGGGATCTGCAGGCACTGGCCGGCGGCGCCCGCGCGCGGGTCTCCGGCCTGCTCACGCAATCCGCCCCCGAAGCGCCCTGGGCCGTGAAGGCGCAAGCCGCGCTGGTCGACTTCGATCCCGCGCTGTGGTGGCCCGGCCGCAGCGATTCGCCGTGGCGCAGCCTGCCGAGTCATCTGAACGCGAGCGCAACGGTCGATCTCCAGCTTCCCGTCGCCACTGCGGCGCCCACCGCGGCCACCACGCCATCGGCCGCTGGATCGGCGAACGCGCCGGCGCTGCTCGCGCAGCTCGCCGCGCTGCGCGGCCAGGCCGCGCTGACACTGCAACCCAGCACGCTCGCGGGCGTCGCATTGAGCGGCTCGGCGAGCCTGCACAACGCGGCCGGCGCGCCGCTCGCCGCCGCGATCGACCTGATCGCCGAAGGGAATCAACTGCACGCGACCGGCCATGTCGCGACCCGCGGCAGCGGCGCCGACGACGCCTGGGATCTAAAACTCGACGGCCCC
>DASYCA010000124.1:0-8818 GCA_036500445.1 Burkholderiaceae bacterium
GGCGCGAAGCCGAGCCGCAGCAGTTCGAGCAGGTTCGCGCCGCCGCCGCACCCGACCTCGAGCAGGCGCTTGGTCGAGAGCTCCGTCCAGCCGAGCCGCACGAACAGCGCGAGCAAGGCGCGTTGGCGCTCCTGCAGCGTCTGCCAGACATCGGGCCGCAGCGCGCTGTAGCGGTCGCCCGCCGCGCGGCGGGCGTAGCGGGCCGCGACGGCTTCGGGCTCGTCGGGCTCGCTCATCGGCCGGTGACCGCATCGATGAAGCGCTGCGCCAGCACGCGGTAGCTGTGGTTCGCGACGACGAACGCGCGCCCACGCTCACCCATCACGGCGCGCGCCTCGGGCGACAGCGCCGCGAGCGTGCGCAGGCCGTCGGCGACCGCTGCGGCCGACTCGGGCGCGACCGTCAGCCCGCAGCCCGCCTCGGCGACCGGGTCGTTGCCGGCCTCGACCGAATGCAGCACCGCGCGGCCCGCCATCATGTAGTCCATCAACTTGTTCGGCGCGATACCGAAGCGGTAGATCGGCACGCGCTGCCAGCCGATGTAGGCGATGTCGAAGGCGGCGAGAAGCGACGGGATCTGCGCTTTCGGGATCGCGTCCAGCATCGTCACATTGGCCAAACCCTCGTCGTGCACGCGCGCGGTCAGCCGCAGCTTTTCGTGGCCGTCGCCGACCAGCACGAACGCGACCGGCGCCTCCTTCATCAGCGCCGCCGCGTCGAGCAGCACGTCGAGCGCGTTCGGCAGCCCGTGCGAGCCGGCATAGCCGACGATCGTGCGCCCGCTCGTTTTCAATGCGGCCAGCCGCGCGGCGAGCTCGGCCGCGAGCGGCGACTGCGTGCCGCTCCACTCCTCGAGCGCGACGCCGTTCGGCACGATGTGCAGCTTGCGCAGATCGAGCCCATGCGCCTGCATGTGCGCGGCGACGACCGGCAGCATCGAGACGACGACGTCGGCATCGCGGTACGCGTCGTCCTCGGCCTTCTGGCACAGCAGGATGAACGGGTGGCGCGGCGACATCCCCGAGAGCTCGATCGGCGAGGCCGGCCACAGGTCGTGAACCTCGTAGACGAGGGTCGCGCCGGCCCGCCGCGCGATGCGCCGCGCGACCCAGATGTCCATCGGATAGGTGCTGGACGCGATCACGACGTCGGGCCGGAACGCGGCGACGAGGCGCGGTGTCTCACGCCACAGCCGGCTCAGGAAGGCCCAGATGTTCTTCACGCGACCGACGCCGTTGCCGACGTAGCGCGGCGCCGGCAGCCAGCGGTAGGCGATGCCGTCCTGCACCTCGTCGAGCGCCGCGTCGCCCTCGACCCGCGGCTGGCGCGTGCGCACGTGCGAATACGCGGCCGCGACGATCTGCACCCGGTGCCCGGCGCGCACCCATTCGCGCGCGAGGTAGTACGGCCGGTACTCCATGCCGTCGCGCGGCGAGCCGGCATAGTGGTTGACGAGCAGGATGTTCACGCCGCCGGGCCCGCAATCACCGGCCGCTGCGCGATCATGAAATAGCCGAGCGGAAAATGCCGGCTCGACACCAGCGCGATGCGCGACCCGAAGCCGGTCCGCCCGAACGCGCCGGCCAGCGCCTGCGTCAGCATCGACAGCGGCGGCCCGATCCACGGCAGCTTGGACCACGCCTTCGCGAACAGGTCCGCAATGATCTCGACGATGCCGCCGAGCGGCACCAGGCAGCGCAGCTCGAGCCCGTTGAGCCGCACGAAGCGCTCGAGCGCGAAGTTCGTGTAGCGGTAGTAGTCGTGCGGGTGCGCGTGCACCGAGTAGTAGAACGGCACGTTCATGATCACGTGGCCGCCCGGCGCGAGCACGCGCGCCATCTCGCGCCACAGAAGTTCGGGCTCGGGGATGTGCTCGAGCACGTCCGACAGGATGATGGTGTCGAAGCTCGCGTCCGCCAAGGGCAGCGGCTGCGACAGGTCGCAGCTCAGGTCGATGTACTCGCCCGGCGCCCAGTCGACGCAGGTCACCTCGGTGACGAGCTTCGCGTAGGCGCCATACAGCGGCACCTTGCCGCAACCGAGGTCGAGCAGGCGGCCGTGCGCGTGGCCGGCGAGCCAGGTCTCGTACTGCGCCGCGACCAGGTCGCTCATCAGGCGCGAGCCGACGCCGAGCTCGCGCGCGTTGCGGGCGCCGCGCCAGCGGCCGCGGTGCCACTCGAACTTCGTCGCCTTCCAGCCGGACTGGTGTTTCATCTCAGGGCGCGCCGAACGCGACCAGCGTGTCGCGGTACTTCGGCAGGTGGTCGAGCACGCGCGCAAGCAGCGCGCCCTTGGCCGAGACGTAGTCGCTGTGGCACAGCTCGATGCGCTGCGGCGTGTAGCCGGCGTCGACCATCACCTTCGCGAGCGTGTACGGCGAGAACCAGTAACGATGATCGGTGTTGACGACCTCGCCGCTCGAGAGAAAATTGCGCAGCCGGAACAGGTTCGGCGTCACGATCACGAGCTGCTTGAAGCGGTAGCGGCGCATCGATTTCAGGAAGCTCACGACATCGCCGACATGCTCGATGACGTCGCCGAGCAAACAAATGTCGACCTCGACATCGGGCACCGCGTCGGGCACGTAGACGTCCTCGAAGCCGAGCTCATGCAGCAGCGCGACGCCGGGCTCGCTGATGTCGACGCCGACGCAGCGCGTCGCGACCTTGTCCAGGTTCTGGTGCAGGTAGACGCCCTGCGCGACCTTCGCGCGGATCAAATCGAGGTGATCGCAGCAGCCGACGTGCAGCACGCTGCGGCCGCGGCACAGCTCGACCAGGCGCTCGAAGCGGCGCAGCGCCCTGCCTCGGTTGCCCAGATCGAAGCGGTGGCCGTTCGAGAAGGTCTTGCCGGTCAGGTAGTCCAGCGTTTGCGGATCGAACTTCATGCGGTCTCGGAGCGTTGGCGGTCGTTGGGTGCAGCGGTCAATTCGTTCAGCAACTCGTGCAGGCGCTGCGCGAACCGGGTGTGGTTCGTTTCGGCATCGAAGCCTTCGCGCCAGCGACGCAGCGACGCCGCGCGCCGGCCCTCGCGCCGCGTGGCATCGGCGTCGAGCAGCACCCGCTCGAGTGCGACGACGGCCGCTTCGACGCTGCAGTCCGCCGCCAGCAGCACCCCATTGTCGTCGCCGACCAGCTCGCCCACGCCGCCGACGTCGGTCGCGATCACCGGCACGCCGGCGCTCGCGGCTTCCTGGATCGAGACCGGCAGGCCCTCGGAGTCGCTCAGCAGCACGAAGGCATCGACCGGCGCCTCGCGGTAGTGCCGCCGCACGAGCTCGTTCGCGACGTGGCCGCACAGCGTCACCGCGAGGTTGCCCGGCGCCGCGGCGAGTGCCGCCTGGACACGCGCCATCTCGGGCCCGTCGCCGAAGTGAATCCATTCGAAGCGCTGGCCGGCATGGCGCCGAGCCAACGCGCTCAGCACCTCGGCGATCAGCGGCACCCGCTTCACCGCGCTGACGTGGCTGCACGAGACCACGCGCAAGACGCCATCGATCGACGCAGCGGCGACTCGACCCAGCGCCTCGGTGCCCAGGCGGTACAAGCCCGATCGCGCGGGGTCGACACCGGCCGCGCGCAGGTAGTCCAGCCCATGCCGGGAGATCGTCGCGGTCAGGCGCAGCGAGGCGTACATCGCCGGGTGCCAGGGTTGAAAAGGCGGCGCGAACGCGTCCTCGTAGAGCTCGTAGCGGTGCACCCGCGTGACGACGCCGCAGGCCCCCCGCCCGGCCGCGAAGCGTGCGAGCGCGAGCGTGCTGCCGCCGCGCCAGTAGGTGTAGAACAGGCACGGCTCGTCCGCCGCGAAGGCGCTGCGCGCCCAGCGCCCGGTGACGCGCGCGATCGCGGCCCAGCGCCAGACGCGGGCGAGGCCGGTCCAGCCGCCGCGGCGCAGCGCGCGCGCGAATTCGGGCCAGACGCTGCGGTCCAGCAGTGCCGCAAGGTGGGAGGTCACGCGCTCGCGCCGCAGCCGCTGCGCGAGCGCGAGGTCGACCGCGACGCCGGCCGGCACTGCGAGGCGCTCGCCTTGCGCGTGCAGGGGCGCGACCGTCAGCATGCCGAACTCGCGCGCCAGCCTTTCAACTTCCGGCGCGACGAACATGGTCTCGCCACCGGTGTAGGTGAACGGGTAGTTGGTCGTGACGACGACGAGGCCCGGCGCGCTCACACGCCCTCCTCGCGGCGCGCGGCCAATGCGAGCCCGCGCATCGCGTGCAGCAGCCAGATCAACATCAAGACCTCGGTCACCAGCAGCGCGATCGGCACCGCCGCGCTCGCCGGCCCTCTCTGCATCAACAGCGCGGTGCTGCCGCAGGCGCAGACGAGGCGCGCGAGCGCCTGCACGCTCAACGGCCGGAACGCGCCGCGCGCGAGCATCAGCGTGATCAACAAGCGGCTCCACATCGAGACGATGCCCGCCAGCGCCATCACCGCGAGCAGCCAGGGCGACGCGGCGCCAGCCGGCCAGAAGCGCAGCGCCAGCACGACGACGATCAGCAGCAGCAGCGCCAGCGCGACCGCGAGGCGCGGATCGAGCCGCCCACGAATCCGGCCGTGCAACGCCGCGAACAGCTCGCGCGAGCCGATGTGCCGATCGGCGCGCGCCGCACGGTCGTACAGCTGCGGCGCGGCATACGCGGCCGCGACGCCGAACAGTTGATACACGTGCAGCCCGAGCGACACCAGCCCGACGTCCGCGAGCGGCGCGCCGAGCAGGCTCGCGGTGCTCAGCATCAATGCCGGGCTGAAGGCGGTCAGCACGTTCTGCGCACCGGTCTCGACGCCGATCGTCCACAGCGTGCGGCGCGACCAGGGCGCGCGCGCGGCCTCCGGTGCCGATCCGAGCGTGGCGGAGCGCAGCAACCAAGCCGCGGCCGCGGCCGACAGCGCGGCCGACACCAGCAGCGCCCAGACGAAGCCACCGCGCGCACCGGCGACGCAGATCGGCAGCAGCGCCGCGACGATCAGCAGCGACGGCAGCGCCGTGATCAGCGCATACGGCACGACTCCGACGCCGCGCAGCACCAGCGAGCGGGCGAGCAGGTGCGCGGCCGCCAGCGGCACGACCGCGGCCAGCACCAGCAGCGTCTTCTCGTCGAGGCGCGCCGCGATCCAACCCGGCCACCACCACGCGATGGCGATCGCCAACACCGCGAGCAGCGCCGCGAGCGCGATCACATAGCGCAGCACCCAATCGCGCAGCGCGGCGATCGGCACCTGCTCGCGGTATTGCAAATGAAGCAGCGATTGCGGCAGCCCGAGCACGGCCGCACTGGTCAACGCGTCGTTCCAGCTGCGCAGCAGGCCGAACTGGCCCTGCGCACCCAGCCCGAGCGTGGAAGCGACCAGCAGCGCGGCGCCCACCGTCGCCGCCGAGCCGGCGGCCTGGATCGCAAACGACCACAGCGCCGGCCTCACGCGCATCGCGCAAGGCAGGCGCTCATCGGCGCCCGCGCAGCGCGTCGGCGAGCGCGGCGACGACGCGGTCCTGGTCTGCGGGTGTCAGGTCCGCGCTCATCGGCAGGCTCAGCACTTGTTCACTCGCGACGACGCTGTGCGCCAGCTCCGGCCCCCGGTGCCAGTGCGCATACGCCGGCTGGCGGTGCAAGGGCCGCGGGTAGTGAACTGCGGTCGGAATGCCCTGCGCGTTCAGCGCCGCCTGCAGCTCGGCGCGGCCCTCGACGAACACCGTGTACTGGGCCCATACGCAATCGCGGTCGGGGCGTTGCGCGAGCAGCCGCACGCCCGGCACGCCGGCGAGCAAGGCGTCGTAGCGCGCGCCGATCGCGTGGCGCTGCCCGAGCTCCCATTCGAAGCGCTCGAGCTTGGCGAGCACGACGGCGCATTGCAGCGTGTCCATGCGGCCGCCGACGCCGACGCGGGTGTGGGTGTAGCGGGCGCTCTGGCCGTGCACGCGGATCTCGCGGCAGGCCGTTGCGAGCGCATCGTCGCTGGTGAACACCGCGCCGCCGTCGCCATAACACCCCAGCGGCTTGCTCGGGAAGAAGCTCGCGCAGCCGAGCGTCGAGAGAGCGCCGCTCCTGCGGCCTTTGTAGGTGGCGCCGAAGCTTTGCGCCGCATCCTCGATCACCGCGAGCCCGTGGCGCGCGGCGATCGCGTTGATCGCGTCCATGTCGGCGACCTGGCCGTACAGGCTCACCGGCAGGATCGCCTTCGTGCGCGGCGTGATCGCGGCCTCGATCAGCGACGCGTCGATGTTCGCGGTGTCCGGCTCGATGTCGACGAACACCGGCACGCCGCCGATCAGCACGATCATCTCGGCCGTCGCGGCGAACGTGAACGGCGTCGTGATGACCTCGTCGCCCGGCTTCAGGCCGATCGCCATCAGCGAGATCAGCAAGGCCTCGGTGCCGCTCGAGACGGTGATGCAGTGCTTCGCGCCGCTGAACGCCGCGAGCTGCTGCTCGAGCTCCTTGACCTCCGGGCCCATGATGTACTGGCCGTGGTCGAGCACGCGCTGCATGCGCTGCGCGATGCTGTCCTTCAGCGCCGCGTACTGCGTCTTCAGGTCGATGAATTCGAATTTCCCGCTCATCACGATCCACCTTCTTCGGCCAGCGTGCACGCGCCGTCGCGCAACAGGTAGTGCTCGCCGGTCGCCGGGCAAGCCGCCCGGGCGTCGACGAACTCGAGCCGCTCGCCGTGCCGGCTCATCCAGCCGATGCGGCGCGCCGGCACGCCGACGACGAGCGCGAAATCCGCCACGTCGCGGCTCACGACCGCGCCGGCGCCGATGAAGGCGTATTGCCCGATCGTCGTGCCGCAGACGATGGTCGAATTCGCGCCCAGCGTCGCGCCGCGCTTCACCAATGTCGGCCGGTATTCGTTCTTGCGCGCGACCGCCGAGCGCGGGTTGTGCACGTTGGTGAACACCATGCTCGGGCCGCAGAACACGTCGTCTTCGAGCGTGACCGCGTCGTAGAGGGAGACGTTGTTCTGGACCTTCACGTTGTCGCCGATGCGCACGTCGTTGGCGACGAACACGTTCTGCCCGAACGAACACCGGGCGCCGATGCGCGCGCCGGCGCTGATGTGGACGAAGTGCCAGACGCGGCAGTCGGCGCCGAGCACCGCACCGTCGTCGACGATCGCGGAGGGGTGGATCACCGTGGCCATGTCGAACCGACCTCTTTCAGTATTCCAGCGGCAGATTGACCTTGCGCCCGTCGCGCGCCGAGCGGTACATCGCGATCAGCAGCTCGAGCGATTTCAGCCCTTCGCGCCCGTCGGTCTCGGGCGCCGCCTCGCCGCGCAGCGTGCGGATCACGTTGTCGTAGTACAGCGGGTGGCCGAAGCCGTAGACCGAGGTCGTCTGGTAGCTGGCCTCGTCGAGCTGCGCGTCCATCGGGTCCGGCGTCTCGAAGGCCCAGTGCTGGATCTCGTTGACGGCCACGCCGCCGACCCGCACGCTGCCTTTTTCACCCAGGATCGTGATCGAACCTTCGAGGTTCTTCGGGTAGGTCAGCATCGTGACGTTGACCGAGCCCATCGCGCCGCTGCGCCATTTCAAGGCCGCGACGCCGGTGTCCTCGACCTCGATGTTGCGCGCGAGCGTGCCGGTGTAGGCCATCACGCTCTCGACCGGGCCGACGATCCAGTCGAGCAGGTCGACGTAGTGACTGGCCTGGTTCATGAACGCACCGCCGTCGAACTCCCAGGTCCCGCGCCACGCGGCGCCGTCGTAGTAGGCCTGCGGCCGCGACCAGAAGACGTTGACGGTGACCATGTAAATGCGCCCGAAGCGGCCCGCGTCGACCGCCTGCTTCAGGAGCTGCAGCGTGCGGTTGCGGCGGTTCTGCTTGACGACGAACAGGCGCACGCCGGCGTCGTCGCAGGCCCGCACCATCGCGACGCCGTCGGCCCAGCGCGTCGCCATCGGCTTTTCGGTCATCACGTCCACGCCGGCGGCGGCGACCTCCTGGGCCTGCTGGGCGTGCAGGCCGCTGGGTGTGGCGAGCACGACGCAATCGGCGCGGCTCCCGGCCAGCATCGCGCTCAGGCTCGCGAAGCCCGGTGCGCCGGTGCGCGCGACGGCCGCGGCGAGCGCGATCGGATCGCTGTCGCAGACACCAACGAGCTCGCAGCGCTCCGCATGCGTGGCGATCGCGTCGAGGTGGTTGCCCGCGATGCGGCCGCAGCCGAGCACCGCGAAGCGGACCTTGCGATCGATGACGGGGGGGTGGCGGGCATGCATGGGCGTAGCCGTCGAGTTTAAGGGACGCGTCCACCCCCCTAAAATCGCCGTTCACCGAAAGAAACCCATGACCGACGAGAACCAGCTGATCACCGAGCGCCGCGAGAAGCTTGCCGCCATCCGCCAGCGAGGCATCGCGTTCCCGAACGATTTCAAGCCGCAGCACCGCGCCGCCGAGTTGCTGCGCCTGCACGACGAGAAAACCAACGAGGAACTCGAGCCGCTCGGCATCAAGGTCACCGTCGCCGGCCGCCTGATGCTCAAGCGCGTGATGGGCAAGGCCAGCTTCGGCACCTTGCAGGACGGCACCGAGCAGATCCAGCTGTTCGTGACGCGCGACGCGCTCGGCGAAGAGGCCTACGCGGAGTTCAAGCGCTGGGACCTGGGCGACATCCTCGGCGCCGAGGGCACGCTCTTCAAGACCAAGACCAACGAGCTCTCGGTGCGCGTGAGCTCGCTGCGTCTGCTGACCAAGAGCCTGCGCCCGCTGCCCGACAAGTTCCACGGCATGGCCGACCAGGAGCAGAAGTACCGCCAGCGCTATGTCGACCTGATCACCGACCCCCAGGCGCGCGCGCGTTTCGCGGCCCGCAGCAAGGCGCTG
>DASYCA010000125.1:0-2521 GCA_036500445.1 Burkholderiaceae bacterium
TGGTCGCGCCGCAGGCGGTCGCGATGACCCAGCAGGTGGCGCAGGCCGGCTCGCCGGATCGGCGCAACTGAGTCCCGGCGCCTCTACCCCACACGGTATCGCCATCGCCGGGTGGCGGGCGCGCCGCATCGCGGCGATCGCCCCCCCGGGCAAGGAGTGCTTTTCGTGAATCTCTCGAAGTTCTTCATCGACCGGCCGATCTTCGCCGGCGTGCTGTCGCTGCTGGTGTTCCTCGCAGGCCTGATCGCGGTGCGCGGCCTGCCGGTCTCCGAGTATCCGAACGCCGTGCCGCCGTCGGTCGTGGTGCGCGCCACGTATCAGGGCGCGAACCCGCAGGTGATCGCCGAGACGGTGGCCACGCCCATCGAGGAGGCCATCAACGGCGTCGAAGGCATGCTCTACATGAGCAGCCAGGCGACGACCGACGGCCTGATGACGCTGACGGTCACCTTCCGCCTGGGCACCGACCCCGACAAGGCGCAGCAGCTCGTGCAGAACCGCGTCTCGCAGGCCGAGGCGCGGCTGCCCGAGGAAGTCAAGCGGCTGGGCATCACGACCATCAAGAGCTCCACGGACCTCACGATGGTGGTGCACCTGGTCTCGCCGTCCGGCCGCTACGACATGACCTACCTGCGCAACTACGCGCTGCTCAACGTCAAGGATCGTCTCGCGCGCGTCGAAGGCGTGGGCGACGTGCAGCTGTTCGGCTCGGGCGACTACTCGATGCGCGTCTGGCTCGACCCGCAGAAGGTCGCGCAGCGCGGGCTCTCGGCGACCGACGTGGTCGACGCGATCCGCGGGCAGAACGTGCAGGCGGCCGCCGGCATCGTCGGCGGCTCGCCGGGCGTGCAGGGCATCGACGTGCAGCTCTCGGTCAATGCGCAGGGGCGCCTGCAGAACGAAGCGGAGTTCGGCGACATCATCGTCAAGACGGACCCGGGCGGCGCCGTCACGCGCCTGCGCGACATCGCCCGCATCGAGCTCGGCGCGTCCGACTATTCGCTGCGCTCGCTGCTGGACAACAAGGACGCGGTGGCGGTGCCCATCTTCGCGGCCCCGGGCTCCAACGCGATCGCCATCTCGGACGGCGTGCGCGCCACGATGGCCGACATCAAGAAGACGATGCCGGAAGGCGTGGACTACACGATCGTCTACGACCCGACGCAGTTCGTGCGCGCGTCCATCCACTCCGTGGTGCACACGCTGCTGGAGGCGATCGGGCTCGTCGTGCTGGTCGTCATCCTGTTCCTGCAGACCTGGCGCGCTTCCATCATCCCGCTGCTGGCCGTGCCGGTGGCCGTGGTGGGCACGTTCGGCGTGATGGCGGCGTTCGGCTTCTCGATCAACGCGCTGAGCCTGTTCGGGCTGGTGCTCGCGATCGGCATCGTGGTGGACGACGCGATCGTCGTCGTCGAGAACGTCGAGCGCAACATCGGCAACGGCCTTTCGCCGCGCGACGCCACCTACCGCGCGATGCGCGAAGTCTCGGGGCCCATCATCGCCATCGCGCTCGTGCTGGTGGCCGTGTTCGTGCCGCTCGGCTTCATCAGCGGGCTGACCGGGCAGTTCTACAAGCAGTTCGCGCTGACGATCGCGATGTCGACCGTGATCTCCGCAGTCAACTCGCTCACGATGTCGCCGGCGCTCGCCGCCCTGCTGCTCAAGGGGCACGGTGCGCCCAAGGACGCGCTCACGCGCGGCATGGACCGCGTGCTGGGCGGCTTCTTCCGCCGCTTCAACAAGCTCTTCGGGCGCGGCATCGACGCCTACAGCGGCGGCGTCGGCCGGGCGATCTCGCGCAAGGCGGCCATGCTCGGCGTGTACGTCGTGCTCGCCGCGGCGACGCTGGGCCTGTTCCATGCGGTGCCGCACGGCTTCGTGCCGCAGCAGGACAAGCAGTACCTGATCGGCTTCGCGCAGCTGCCCGACGGCGCCACCCTGGACCGCACGGAAGACGTGATCCGCCGCATGGGCGACATCACGCTCAAGCAGCCGGGCGTCGAGCACGCGGTGTCGTTCCCGGGCCTGTCGATCAACGGCTTCACCAACAGCTCGAACTCCGGCATCGTGTTCGTCACGCTGAAGGACTTCGACCAGCGGCGCGACAAGTCGCTGAGCGCGGGCGCGATCGCGATGCAGCTCAACCAGAAGTTCGGCGCGATCCAGGACGCGTTCATCGTCATGTTCCCGCCGCCGCCCGTGCAAGGCCTCGGCACCACCGGCGGCTTCAAGCTCGAGCTCGAGGATCGCGGCTCGCTGGGCATCGCCGGCATGGACGCGGCGGTGAAGGCGTTCATGGGCCGCGCCGCCAAGGCGCCGGAGCTCGCCGGTCTGTTCTCGAGCTACCAGGTCAACGTGCCCCAGCTCTACGCCGATATCGACCGCACGAAGGCGCGCCAGCTCGGGGTGCCGGTGACGGACATCTTCAACACGATGCAGATCTACCTCGGCAGCCTGTACGTCAACGACTTCAACAAGTTCGGCCGCACCTACAGCGTGCGCGTGCAGGCCGATGCGCCGT
>DASYCA010000126.1:0-25886 GCA_036500445.1 Burkholderiaceae bacterium
GCTCAATCTCCAGCGGGCCCTTGTCCAGGGTCTCCAGGGTGTCGAGCTGGGCGTGGATGTCCTGCCCGTCGGCGTACAGCACCGTGTAGCCGTGTTCGCCGTCGAGCGCGACGCGCGAGGCGTCGAAGCCGGCCTGCGCGAGCAGCGCCGAGCGCAGCCCGACCACGCTCGCCAGGCCGGCCTGGAACGACTTGGACATCGTGCCGAAGTTCTGCCGCGTGCCCGAGATCTGCGAGACCGCGATGCCGATCGCGTGCGTCGTCGCCTGCTGGTCCAGCCCGAGCAGGTGCGCGCAGGCGGCCGTGGCGCCGAAGCTCGCGATCGACGCGGTCGAATGCCAGCCCTTCGCGTACTGGTCGTCGACGATCGCGCGGGCCAGCTTGATCGCGACCTCGAAGCCGACCGCGTAGGCGTCGACGAGCGCGCGCAGGGTGCTGCCGCGCTGCTCACCGAGCGCGACCAGCGCCGGCAGCATCGCGACGCTCGCGTGGCCGCGCAGCGGCGAGGTGACGTCGTCGTAGTCGAGCGCGTGCGCCATCGTGCCGTTGACGAGTGCGGCGTGTTCGAGCGCGAGCTTCTCGCCGCCCGCCCGGCCGCCCGACCACAGCGTCGCGCCCTGCCCGGCGCCGTGCACGCGCGCGTAGGCGAGCATCTTCGTCGTCGGCGGCTCGTTCGCGCCGGCGATGCCGCTGACGAGCGTGTCGTACAGCGCGCGTGCGATCACGTGGCGCGCCGGCGCATTCAGCCGGGCCGGGTCGAAGCCGACGATGAAACGGGCGGACTTCTCGCTGGCGGACAAACTGGCGGACAAACTCGTCATGGTCAGGTCTCCTGGGGGGCGGTGGCCGGTTCGACCGGCGTGAAGACGGGCAGCGTGAAATCGCCCGCGGTCGGTTCGAAGCGCAGCGCGACGGGCTGGTCCAGGCGCAGGTCGGCGAGGTCCTTCACGCCGACCAGGCGCGTCATCAGGACCGGGCCTTCCTCGAGCTTCACCATCGCGACGACATAGGGCAGCATCGTCGCGACGCTGTCCCAGTAGCCCTTGTGGAAGCGGCACCACGAGAACAGCGTGGCGCGGCCGCTCGCGGGGATCCACTCCTGCTGGTCGGACAGGCAGCGCGGGCAGACCGGCCCGGGCGGGAAGTGCACGTCGCCGCAGGCGGTGCAGCGCTGCAGGCCGAGCATCTGCCGGCGCGCGAATTCCCAGAACGGGGCGCTCAGTTGATCGGGTTTGGGAATGGGCAAAGGCATGGCGCGCTCCGTTCAGCCGGCGGTGTAGATGATGGAACGCGAGCACGGCGTCGCCGCGACGTACTGCACGACCTTGGCGCCCGCGACCTGGCGCTCGCCGCCGTCGCCGCGCACCTGGCGCACCGCTTCGGCGTTGAGCGCCCAGCCCTGCATGTACGAGTTCGACAGGTGCCCGCCGTCGGTGTTGGTCGGCAGCGCGCCGCCCAGCTGCAGGCGGCCCCCGCGCACGAACGCGCCGGCCTCGCCGCGTTGGCAAAATCCCATGCCCTCGAGGCTGAACAGCACGGTCGGGCTGAAGTTGTCGTAGCACATCAGCGCGTCGACGTCGTCCGGGCCGACGCCGGCCATGCCGTAGACGTCGGAGGCGACCTTGCCGAGCGCGTCGAACCAGAAGTCGCCCGAGAAATTCGGCAGCGAGGAATCGATGAAGCTCTCCTGCGCGCCGATGCCCGAGATCAGCACCGGCGGGCGCTTCAGGTCGCGCGCGCGCTCGGTCGTCGTCAGGATCAGGCAGACCGCGCCGTCGTTGATCAGGCAGTAGTCGAGCAGGCGCAGCGGCTCGGCGATGAAGCGCGAGTTCTCGTGGTCCTCGATCGTGATCGGCTTCTTCATCACCGCGGCCGGGTTCAGGCAGGCGTGCTTGCGGAACGCGACCGCGACCTCGGCGAGGTCGGTCGTCTTGGTGCCGTACATCTGGGCGTGGCGCTGGTACATCAGCGCGTGGCCGGCGCCCGGCGACGTGAAGCCCCACGGGTTCCAGATGTTGGGCGCCTCCTCGCCGCCGTAGTTGACGCGGCGCGAGCGGCCGATGTTGGCGTAGATCAGCGCGACGTGGTCGGTCAGCCCGGCATGCAGCGCGGCCATCGCCTCGATGATGGAGATGCCCGACATGCGGCCATGCGCCGGCAAGGTCAGCGTCCAGCGCGGATCGATGCCGAGCACCTCGCCCATGCGCGAGTAGGACGGCACGCGGCAGACGCCGAGGCCGTCGATCGCGTTCTTGTCGAGACCGCAATCCTCGATCGCGTTGCGAAAGGCCCAGGCGCCCAGCCCGTATTCGTCGAGCAGCGGGAAATCGCCCATCGGCGTGGTGCCGACGCCGACGACCGCGATCTTGTCTTTCATCGCCCGCATCGCACGGGCCCCCCTGAGGTCGGTGGCCATTTCCGTCAGCCCTTCATGCTCGCCGGGACCGAGACGACGCCGCGTTCCTCCAGGCCCTGGATCGCCGCGTCGCTCATCCCGAAGGTCTTGGACAGCACCTCGCGCGTGTGCTCGCCGACGAGCGGCGCGCGTTCGAGCGGGCGGGTCGGCGTCTTCGTGAACTTGATCGGCGTGCCGGCGATTTTTACTTTGCGCTTGGCGCCGGGGTAGGGCTCGATGTCGACCAGCATGTTGCGGCGCGCGACCTCGGGGTCGGCGAAGATGTCGGCCGCGTTGTTGACCGGCGCGGCCAGCACCTCGGCGCCGAGCAGGATCTCCAACCCCTCGGCGCGGGAGCGCGGGCTCGACCAGGCGCGCATGATCTCGTCGATCTTCTGGCGCGATTCGCGGCGCGCGGCGCGGGTCGCGAAGCGCGGGTCGGTGCCGAGCTCGGGCTGGCCGATCGCGGTGGCGATGCGGCGCCAGAACTTGTCGTTCGGCGCGGCGACGACGAACTGCCCGTCCTTCGCCGGGTACACGGTGTAGGGCGCCGAGAACGGGTGCGCGTTGCCCATCGGGCCGGGGATCTCGCCGGTGTAGGAGTGCTGGTACAGCATGCGCTCGCACAGCGAGAGCATCGCGTCGTACATCGAGGTGTCGACGTACTGACCCTCGCCGGTGCGCTCGCGCGATTGCAGCGCCGCGAGGATGCCGACGGTGCACAGCGCGCCGGGGAAGATGTCGCCGACGCCCGGGCCGATCTTGTAGACCTGGCCGTCGGCCGAGCCGGTGATGCTCATGATCCCGGAGATCGCCTGCACCAGCAGGTCGACCGTCGGCCGCTCGGGGTAGCCGGTGCCGACGGTGCGCTTGTCGCCGAAGCCGCGGATCGACGCGTAGATCAGGCGCGGGTTCGCGGCCGCGAGCGTTTCGTAGGCCAGGCCGTATTTCTCCATCACGC
Source organism: Burkholderiaceae bacterium (assembly GCA_036500445.1). Lineage (GTDB taxonomy): Bacteria > Pseudomonadota > Gammaproteobacteria > Burkholderiales > Burkholderiaceae_C > LMDS01. The sequence goes on from DASYCA010000126.1 coordinate 3,356, forward strand.
CGCCGCGGAAGTTCTCGACCACGACGTCGACCTGCTTCACCAGCTCGAGCACCAGTGCGCGGCCCTCGGGGGTTTTCAGCGCGATGCACACGCCTTTCTTGCTGCGGTTCAGGCTGTTGAAGAAGCCGCCCATGTCCATGTCCTTGGTGACCCCGTCGAGGTAGGGGCCGCTGGTGCGCGTGTGGTCGCCGCCGGGCTCCTCGATCTTGACCACGTCGGCTCCGAGGTCGGACAGCAGCATGGTCGCGTAGGGTCCGGCCAGAAAACGCGTGAAGTCGAGGACTCGGATTCCCTTCAGGGGGCCTGTGGTCATGGTGTTCCTTGAGCGTGCGATGAGACGACGTCGATTTTCGAAAATCGGGGCCGTGGAGGCTTGGAGGAAATTGCTGTGTTCGCGCCGGTCACCCCGGTCAATCCGGCTTGATGTTCTCTTCCTTGACGAGGCGCTTCGGCGTGGGCGTTGCCCCCTCGCCCCTCTGGGGCGAGCGAAGCGAGGGGTCGGGTTGGGGTGAGGGGCGGGCAGTCCGCCGACATCTCTGCCGGCGGGCCCTCACCCCAGCCCGCTCCCAGAGGGAGAGGGAGCACAGCCTCAGCGCGCATCGTCGTCGCGCGCGTTCCAGTCGGCGATCGTCTGGCGCGGGATCTCGTACAAGTCGCTGGTGCGGGCGTACCAGCCGCGGCCGTGCATGCGTGCGATCAATTGAAGCTTGGGCGTGTCGATGTAGCGGCGCGACGCGTCGAGCACGCAATCGTCGCGCACGTGCATCGCCAGCACCCGGCCGAGCACGATGGTCCAGCGCTCGCCGACCGGGATCAGCTGGTAGGTCGAGCACTCCATCGCGACCGGGCTGTCGGCGACGCGCGGCGGCTTGATCAGCGCCGAGGGTGCAGCGCCCAGCCCCGCGATTTGCATCTCGTCGACGCCGGGCGGGAATTCGATCGCCGTCACGTTCATCTGCTGCGCGAGCGGCTCCGAGACGAGGCAGACCGTGAACTCGCCGGTCGCGCGGATGTTGCGCAGCGTGTCCTTCGGCGCGCCGGTCGGCCCGGTGCTGATGCCGATCGCGACGACCGCCGGGTCGTTGGTCAGGATGTTGAAGTACGAGAAGGCCGACAGGTTCACCTGGCCCGCCTCGTCCTGCGAGACGATCCAGGCGATCGGGCGCGGCACGATCGCCGAGGCGAGCAATTTGTAGCAGTCGGGGGCGGCGAGTTCAGCGAAGTCGAACAACATGGAAGGCGTTCAGGAGAGAGGGGGTCAGTCCAGCTTGGCGTTGGCCGAGGTGACGCGCTGGCGCTGCTTCGGCACGATCTCGGCGATGTACTTCTGGAACGCCTCGGGCGTGTCGTCGGTCGTGATGTAGCCGTCGCGCAGGGTCAGCTTCTCCTCGAAGGCCTTTTCCTTCACGATCGCGGTCACGTCGTGCGCGATCTTGTCGACGATGGGCCGGGGCGTCTTCGCCGGCGCGGCCACGATCATGAAGATGTTCATGTCCAGGTCGGGCATGCCGAGCTCGGCGACCGAGGGCACGTCGGGCAGCCCGGAAAAACGCGTGTGGCCGATGATCGCGACCGCCTTCAGCTTGCCGGTCTTGATCTGCTGCTGGACCAGCGTCACCGGCGCGACCGTCGTGTCGACCGTGCCCGCGAGCACCGCCTGCACCGCCGGCGCGGTGCCGCTGTACGGCACGTGGATGAAGCTGAAGCCGTTCTGCGACGCGAGCCAGTTCATGCGCAGGTGCTGCATCGTGCCGGCACCGGGCGAGCCGTAGCTGACGGCGCCGCTGTGCGCCTTCGCATAGTTGATGAAATCGGCCAGGCTCTTCACCGGCAGGTCGGCGCGCACGACCATCACGCCGATGCCCTCGTTGACGCGCACGATCGGCGTGAAATCCGACACCTGGTAGGGCAGGTGCGAGTACAGCAGCGGGTTCAAGGTCAGCGACGGGTCGGTGCCGAAGAACAGGGTGTAGCCGTCCGGCTTGGCCTTGGCGACCGTGCTGGCGCCGAGGATCTCGGACGCGCCGGCGCGGTTCTCGACGATCACCGGCTGGCTCCAGACCTCGGCCAGGCGCTGCGCGACGGCGCGCGCGTAGATGTCGGTGATGCCGCCGGCGCTGTACGGCACGACCATCCTGACCGCGCGCGACGGATAGGCCTCCTCGGCCTGCACGGTGGCCGCGCCGGCCGCGACCGACGCGATCAGCGCGAACGCCAGGGCCCGGGCCCAACGAATCTCGAACATGCTTGCTCCTCTGTGATGTGTTGTGTTTTTTTGCTCAGCGCCGCGCCAGCGCGTAGCTGCTCGGCGTCACGCCGACGATGCGCCGGAAGTAGCGCGTGAAATGGCTCTGATCGAAGAAGCCGGTCTGCATCGCGACCTGCGCGATCGAGGTGCCTTCGAGAATCAGCGCCTTCGAACGCTCGACCCGGACCTGGTTCTGGAACGCGTGCGGCGGCATGCCGACGTGGCGCGCGAACAGCCGGTTGAAGTGGTACGGGCTGCTGTGCGCGAGGCCGGCGAGCTGCGCGAGCGAGATGTTCTCGCGGTAGTTCGAGACGATGAAGTCGCGCGCCGCCAGCACGCGGGCGCGCAGGCGCTCGCGGCGCCGGTCGAGCGCGGCCGGCGCGCCGAAACGCGCGACCAGCTCGCCGAGCACCGCGCGCAGGCTCGCCTGCTTCTGCGCCTCGGGCGCGTCGGTCCCGCACAGGGCGTGCATCGCCTCGAACGCGCCGATGAACGCGGCGTCGGTGATCACGAGCTCGTCGAAACTCGGCATCGACGCCTCCGGCCCGGCGACCGCGCGGGCGATCTCCAGCAGGCGCTGCGGCTCGACGTACATCAGGCGCGACGCGTCACCGGTGTGGCGCCCGCCGACCTGGCCGACGCTGTGCACCTCGTCGGGCGGGAAGATGATGATGCTGCCGCGCGGCGCGTGCCAGACGCGGCCGCGGCAGACGTACTCGCCCGGCTCGCGCGTCGTGATGCCGATCTGGTAGGCGGAGTGCGAGTGCGGCGGCAACGCCGTCGGCTCGCCGGTGTGCAGCTCCAGCAGGACGCCGGCGGTGCGCCAGCCCTTGACGCGGCTCGGGCCCAGGGCCTCGGCCGACGTCTCGTTGTGTCGGGTCATTCCTTGTCTCCTTGGAAGACCCCGATTGCACCAATTGGCGATCCATTTGAAAATTTGATTTTTCTTATTCACCCATAAGCCATGAATATCACGCTGCGCCAGCTCGACGCTTTTCTCGAGGTCGCGAAGAGCCGCAACTTCTCGCGCGCCGCCGCCGCGCTGAACGTTTCTCAGCCGGCGCTGACGCTGATGATCCAGAAGCTCGAGCGCCAGCTCGACGTGGTGCTGTTCCAGCGCCTGGCGCGCGGCGCCGAGCTGACGACGGCGGCGCGCGAGCTGCTGCCCGACGTGCAGCGCGCCGTCGCGACGCTCGAAGACATGGTGCGCGACCTGCACGATTCGTCGCGCCCGCGCGGCGGGCTGGTGACGATCGCCAGCGTCCCTTCGCTGTGCGCGGACGTGCTGCCGCGCCTGATCGCCGAGTTCGTCGCGCTGCACCCGCAGATCCGCGTGCTGCTGAAGGACGCGATGACCGAGAACCGTGCGATCGTCAACATGGTGCGCATCGGCGACATCGATTTCGGCTTCAGCAGCTTTTCCGACGACGACGAAGGGCTGGTGTTCGAGCCGCTGGTGCGCGACGCGATGGTCGCGGTCGTCTCGACCGGCCACGTGTTCGCGCGGCGCAAGAAGCTGCGCTGGACGGAGCTGTCGGCCCACCCGTTGATCGGCATGGGCCATGCGAGCCATGTGCGGCTGCTGGTCGACGAGGCCTTCGCGCACAACGGCCTGGCGAAGCGGCCGCGCTACGAGGCGAGCATCGTCGCGACGGCGGTCGGCATGGCGCGTGCCGGCCTCGGCGTGGCGGTCGTGCCCGACACCGCGGTGCTCGCCTGCAACCTCGCCGGCGTCGTGCGGATCGCGCTGACCGAGCCGATCGCCTACCGCCCGATGGGGTTCATCTTGCACTCGCGGCGCGGGCTGAGCCCGGCCGCCTCGCTGTTGATGGCGTTCATGAAGGAGCGCACGCCGCAGATCTGGACCGGGGCCAAGCCCGGCTGAGCCGCGCGCGGGTGCCGCCGGTGGGCTACTGGATGTCGCCCAGGCAGAGGTACTTCATCTCCAGGTACTCGTCGATGCCGTGGCTGGAGCCCTCGCGCCCCAGGCCCGACTGCTTGACGCCGCCGAACGGCACGTGCTCGGTCGAGATCACGCCCGAGTTGATGCCGACCATGCCGGATTCGAGCGCCTCGGCGACGCGGTAGATGCGCCCGATGTCGCGGCTGTAGAAGTAGCTCGCGAGGCCGAATTCGCTCGCGTTCGCGGCGTCGATCGCCTGCTGCTCGGTCTCGAAGCGGAAGATCGGCGCGAACGGGCCGAAGGTTTCCTCGCGCGCGCACAGCATCTCGGCGGTCGCGTCGGCGACGACGGTCGGCTCGAAGAACTGGCCGCGCGCCGGCTTGCCGCCGACGACGACGCGCCCGCCCTTGCTCAGCGCATCGGCCAGGTGGCGCTCGACCTTCTGCACCGCGGCCGGCTCGATCAGCGGCCCGAGTGCCACGCCGTCGTCGAAGCCGTTGCCGACCTTCAGCGCGCCGGCCTTCTCGGCGAACTTCTGCACGAAGCGATCGTAGACGCCGGCCTGCACGTAGATCCGGTTCGCGCAGACGCAGGTCTGGCCGGCGTTGCGGTACTTGCTCGCGATCGCGCCGGTCACGGCCGAGTCGATGTCGGCGTCGTCGAACACGATGAACGGCGCGTTGCCGCCGAGCTCGAGCGACATCTTCTTGACCGAGGGCGCGCTCTGCGCCATCAGGATGCGGCCGACCTCGGTGCTGCCGGTGAAGCTGATGTGGCGCACCGTGTCGCTCGCGCACAGCACCTTGCCGATCGCGATGCTGTTGTCCGAATCGGCCGTCAGCACGTTCAGCACGCCGGCCGGGATGCCGGCGCGGCGCGCCAGCTCGGTCGCGGCGAGCGCGGTCAGCGGCGTCAGCTCCGCCGGCTTCAGCAGCACGCTGCAGCCGGCCGCGAGCGCCGGCGCGCACTTGCGCGTGAACATCGCGAGCGGAAAATTCCACGGCGTGATCGCGGCGCAGACGCCGATCGGCTGGCGCAGCACCATCACCCGCTTGGTCGGGTCGAAGTTCGGCAAGGTCTCGCCGTTGACGCGCTTGGCCTCCTCGGCGAACCACTCGACGAACGAGGCTGCGTAGACGACCTCGCCGCGCGCTTCGGCGAGCGGCTTGCCCTGCTCGGCGGTCATGATCGTCGCGAGGTCGTCGGCGTTCGCGACGAGCAGCTCGAACCAGCGCATCAGGATGGCGTGGCGCGCCTTCGCGGTCTGGTTGCGCCAGCCCGGCCAGGCCTTCTCGGCGACCGCGATCGCGGCGCGCGCATCGTCGGGGCCGAGGTTCGTGACGTCGGCCAGGCGCGCGCCGGTGGCCGGGTCGTCGACCGCGAAGCGCGCGTTGCCGGCGATCCATTCGCCGCCGACGAACGCGCCGGTCTGCAGCAGGCTGGGATCCTTCAGGCGGGCGGTCAGGGTGGGTCGGTTCTGCATGGTGATTGGGTGTGGAGTCAGGAAGTGGTCGACGCCGGAGCGGGCGCCGGGAAGCCGTACAGGCGCGCCGGATTGTCCGCCAGGATCGCATTGCGCAGGCGCTCGTCGGGCACCCACTGCGGCAACAGGTTCAGCAGATCGCCGTCGTTCGGCATCGCGCCGGGCTCGCGCACGTGCGGCCAGTCGGTGCCCCAGACCAGGTGATCGCCGCCGGCCTCGACCAGCGCGCGCGCGAACGGCACGACGCTAGCGTACGGCGGCGTCGGGTCGCCCATCCGGTTCGCGCCGGAGAGCTTGCACCAGGTCTTGCCGCCGCGCAGCAGCCCGAGCAGGGCTTGAAAACCCGGGTCGTCGATGCCGGCGGAGGTCGGCATGCGCCCGATGTGGTCGATCACGACCTCGACCGGCAGCCGCGCGATCAGCGGCAGCAGCTCGGGGAGGTAGCGCGCGTCGGCGAGCAGCTGCACGTGCCAGCCGAACGGCGCGATGCGCGCGGCGATCGTCTCGACGTCGTTCCAGACGTTCGGATGACCGAAGATGAAATTGAAGCGCACGCCGCGAAAGCCGGCCGCGTGCAGCTCGGTGAGGCGTGCCACGGTGATGCTGGTGTCGACCAGCGCGACGCCGCGCCATTGGCCGTTCGACGCGAGCAGCGCGTCGCGCGTGATGCTCACGTCGGTGCCGTACGCGCCCGAGTGCACGATCACCGCGCGCTGCAGGCCGAGCGTGGCCAGCATGCGCCGGTAGTCCTCGATGCTCGCGCGCGGCGGGTTGAAGCTTCTTTTCGGATCGAGCGGGTAGCGCTCGACCGGGTTGAAGATGTGGGCATGCGAGTCGCAGGCGCCGGGCGGCACCCGAAAGGTCGGCGGCGTCAGTTGCGAGTGCGGCTCTTGCGATTCGAGGAGAGGTTCCATGGGTCGGTCGGCTTGAAAGGAGACGAAGAAGGAATTCAGTCGATCAGTTGACGGTCGCGCCCGACTTGCGGATCACGGCGGCCCAGCGCGGCAGCTCGGATTCGATCGTCTGCGCGAACGCTTGCGAGCTGGTGCCCGAGGGCTCGGCGCCGAGCGACGTGAGCCTGTTGGCGACCTCGGGCTGGTGCATGATCTTCACCAGCTCGGCGTTGAGCCGCGCGACGATGGGCGCCGGCGTGCCGCCCGGGGCCATGATGCCGAACCACGAGACGACGTCGAAGCCGGGCAGGCCCGATTCGGAGATCGTCGGCAGGTCCGGCAGCGCGGCGACGCGCTTGGCGCTGCCGACCGCGAGCGCGCGCAGCTTGCCGCTCTGCGCGTAAGGCATCGCGGCCGAGATCTGCTCGAACATCATGTCGACCTGGCCGCCCATCACGTCGGTCAGCGCCGGCGCACTGCCCTTGTACGGGATGTGCCCGATGTCCACGCCGGCCATCGACTTGAACAGCTCGCCGGCCAGGTGCGGCGTCGCGCCGATGCCGGTCGACGCGAAATTGAGCTTGCCGGGCCTCGCCTTCGCCAGAGCGATCAGCTCGGCGACGTTCTTCGCCGGCACGTTCGGGTTCACGACCAGCATCGTCGGCACCGTCCCGATGATCGAGACCGGCGCGAAATCGCGCACCGGGTCGTAGCCGAGCTTGGGCTGCAGCGCCGGCACGATCACGATCGGGCCGGACGAGGCCATCAGCAGCATGTAGCCGTCGGGCGGCGATTTCGCGACGTTGTCCGAGCCCATGATGCCGCCGGCGCCGGCGCGGTTGTCGACGACGACCGGCTGGCCGAGCGCCTCCGACAGCTTCTGCCCGACCAGCCGCGCGATGATGTCGGTGGTGCCGCCGGGCGGGAACGGCACGATCAGGCGGATCGGCCGCGACGGCCAGGTGTCGGCCAGTGCCGGCAGCGTGCCGGCGCTCGCGGCGGCGCCGAGCGCCAGGGTCAGCGCGCTGCGGCGGGTGATCGGGGCCATTGCATCTCTCTCGCTCGAGTCCAGGCGGGACCGCGATCCTCGCGCCGGCGTGCCGCCGCCGCTTGTAGGATCTTGCGCAAGTCGCGGGTCGCCGGCCGTTGCGCAAAAACGTACAAGGCGCGATCCTGACGCCCCCGAATAATCGCATTCGATTCGAAGAAGAGACCATGAGACAAACTCGATCCTCCCGGCGCGTGCATCCATGACGACGCGCCGCAAGACCGCGGACGAGCTCCGCAGCCACCGCTGGTACGGTGCCAGCGACCTGCGCGCCTTCGGCCACCGCTCGCGCACCGCGCAGATGGGCTTTCACCGCAGCGACTACGCGGGCAAGCCGGTGATCGCGATCCTGAACACCTGGAGCGACATCAACCCCTGCCACACGCACTTCAAGCAGCGCGTCGAGGAGGTCAAGCGCGGCGTCTGGCAGGCCGGCGGATTCCCGGTCGAGATGCCGGCGCTGAGCCTGTCGGAGCCGTTCCAGAAGCCGACCACGATGCTCTACCGCAACCTGCTCGCGATGGAGGCCGAGGAGCTGCTGCGCTCGTACCCGGCCGACGGCTGCGTGCTGATGGGCGGCTGCGACAAGACCACGCCCGGCCTGGTGATGGGCGCGATCGCGATGGACCTGCCGACCATCTTCATGCCGGCCGGCCCGATGCTGCGCGGCGACTACAACGGCGAGTACCTCGGCTCCGGCTCGGACAGCTGGAAGTACTGGGCCGAGCTGCGCGCCGGCAACATCACCGAAGCGGACTGGCAGGACGTCGAGAGCGGCATCGCGCGCTCGCCCGGCCATTGCATGACGATGGGAACCGCCTCGACGATGACCGCCGCGACCGAGGCGCTCGGCCTGACCCTGCCCGGCGCGAGCTCGATCCCGGCGCCCGATTCGCGCCACGCCCAGATGGCCTCGCTGACCGGCCGGCGCATCGTCGAGATGGTCTGGGAGGACCTGAAGCCGAGCGACCTGCTGACGCCCGCGAGCTTTGACAACGCGGTGACGACCGCACTCGCGCTCTCCGGCTCGACCAACGCCGCGATCCACCTGATCGCGATGGCGCGCCGTGCCGGTTTCATGTTGACCCTGGACCGCTTCGACGAGCTCGCGCGCCGCACCCCCGTGCTCGCGAACATCCGCCCGTCCGGCCGCTACCTGATGGAAGATTTTTACTATGCCGGCGGCCTGCGCGCGCTGCTCGCGCAGCTCGGCAGCGAATCGCTGGACCTCGGCTGCCTGACCGTGAGCGGCCGCTCGCTCGGCGCGGAAATCGAAAACGCGCGCGTGCACAACACCGACGTGATCCGCGACCGCGCGCACGCGATCGTCGAGCGCGACGGCCTCGCGGTGCTGCGCGGCAACCTCGCGCCCGACGGCGCCGTGATCAAGCCGCCGGCCGCCGAGCCGCAGCTGCTCGTGCACACCGGCCGCGCGGTCGTGTTCGAGCACTACAACGACCTCGCCGCGCGCATCGACGACCCGGACCTGGACATCGACGCGAGCTGCGTGATCGTGCTGCGCGGCGCCGGCCCGCAGGGCGCGCCGGGCATGCCCGAGTGGGGCCAGCTGCCGATCCCGAAGAAGCTGCTCGCGCAAGGCGTGCGCGACATGCTGCGCATCAGCGACGCGCGCATGAGCGGCACCAGCTACGGCGCCTGCGTGCTGCACGTGGCGCCCGAGTCGGCCATCGGCGGCCCGCTCGCGTTCGTGCGCAACGGCGACCTGATCGAGCTGAACGTGCCCGAGCGCCGGCTCCAACTGCTGATCACCGACGCCGAGCTCGCCGCGCGCCGCGCCGCGTGGCGGCCGCCGGCGGCGAAGGCGACGCGCGGCTACGGCACGCTCTACCTGAAGCACGTCGGCCAGGCCAACGACGGCTGCGATTTCGACTTTCTCGCGCCCGACGGCGCCGATGCGCCCGCCGCCGGCGAGCCCGAGATCCACTGAGCCATGGCCGAATTTCAACCCCAGGCCGCCTGCCCGCTCGACGGCCTCGTCGTGCTCGACCTGACGCGCCTGGTCGCCGGCAACATGCTGAGCCTGCAGCTCGCCGACTTCGGCGCCGAGGTGCTGAAGATCGAGGAGCCGGGCCAGGGCGACCCGCTGCGCGAGTGGCGCGTGAAGGGCATCAGCGCGTACTGGAAGGTCTACGCGCGCAACAAGAAGAGCGTGACGCTGAACCTGCGCGCGCCCGAGGGCAAGGCGCTGCTGCTGCGCCTGGTCGAACAGGCCGACGTGCTGATCGAGAACTACCGCCCCGGCACGCTCGAGCGCATGGGGCTGGCGCCCGCGACCTTGCTCGCGCACAACCCCGGGCTGGTCGTCGTGCGCGTCTCCGGCTGGGGCCAGGACGGGCCGTACAGCGAGCGCCCGGGCTTCGGCACGCTGGTCGAGGCGATGTCCGGCTTCGCGTCGCGCAACGGCTTCGAGGACCGCGAGCCGGTGCTGCCGCCGCTCGCGTTCGCCGACATGATCGCCGGCCTCTATGGCGCGTTCGCGGTGCTGACCGCGCTGCGCCACCGCGACGCCGGCGGCACCGGCCAGGTCATCGACCTGCCGCTGCTCGATCCGATGATCTCGGTGCTCGGCCCGGAGGCCGCGATCTACCAATTGACCGGCACGATCAAGCCGCGCGTCGGCAGCCGCTCGAACACCTCGGGGCCGCGCAACGTGTTCCGCACCCTCGACGGCGAGTGGATCTCGATGTCGGCCTCGATGCAGGTGATGGTCGCGCGGCTCTACACCGCGCTCGGCGTGCCCGAGATGATCGCCGACCCGCGCTTCGCGACCAACGCCGCGCGGGTCGCGAACGCCGATGCGGCGGAGGCGCCGATCCGCGCGTTCATCGAGGCGCACACGCTGGCCGAGGGGATGGCGTTCTTCGAGCGCCACGAGATCACCGCCGCACCGGTCTACACCGCCAATCAACTGATGGCCGACCCGCACGTGCAGGCGCGCCAGACCCTCGTCTCGATGCCGGACAAGGAGATGGGCACGGTGCCGATGCACGCCGTCGTGCCGCGCCTGTCGGCCTCGCCGGGCGCGCTGCGCCGCCCGGCGCCCGAGCTCGGCGAGCACACGGCCGAGGTGCTCGCGCGCCTCGGCGTCGACGACGCGGGGTTGCACGAGCTGCAGGCCGCGCGCGTCGTTTGATCGAACACCCAACAAGGAATCCCCTCGATGAGACGCCTCCGCTTTCTTTCCGCGCTCGCGCTCGGCCCGACGCTGGCCGCCAGCGCATTCCGCGCCTCGGCCCAGGCGCCCTGGTCGCCGAACAAGCCGTCGCACCTGATCTCGCCGTATGCGGCCGGCGGCACCAACGACCTGCTCGCGCGGCTGCTGGCGCAAAAACTCAGCGAGCGGCTCGGCGAGAGCGTGATCGTCGACAACCGCGCCGGCGCGAACGGCATCATCGGCAGCGACCTGGTCGCGAAGTCGCCGGCCGACGGCTACGCGCTGCTGATGGGCAACTCGGCGACCCACGGCATCAACCCCGGCCTGTACCCGAAGCTGCCGTACAACGCGGTCCGCGATTTCACCCCGATCGGCCTGATGGCGACGGTGCCGCTGCTGCTCATCGTCAGCCCGTCGCTGGGGGTGTCCAACCTGAAGGAGCTGGTCGCGCTCGCGAAGGCCAAGCCGCACACGCTGAGCGTCGCGTCCTCGGGCATCGGCTCGTCGCCGCACCTGGCCAGCGAGCTGTTCAAGTCGGCGGCCGGGATCGATCTCGTGCACGTGCCCTACAAGGGCGACCTGCCGGCCATCACCGACGTGATGGGCGGGCAGGTGACGATGTTCTTCGCGAACATGCCCTCGGCGGTGCCCTTCGTCCAATCCGGCAAGCTGAAGGCGCTCGCGATGACCGCGCCGCACCGCGCCAGCGCGCTGGCCGACATCCCGACGATGGCCGAGGCCGGCGTGAACGGCGTCGAGATCCAGTCCTGGTACGGCCTGATGGCGCCGGCCAAGCTGCCGGCCGACGTGATGGCGCGGCTCGACAAGGAGTTCCAGGCGGTGATGCAGCTGCCCGACGTGCAGGCCCGCATCCGCCAGCTCGGCGCCGAGCCGGCGAACGGCACGCAGGCGCAATTCCAGCGCTTCGTCGGCACCGAGGTCGACAAGTACGCCAAGATCATCAAGGCCTCGGGCATCGTGCTCGAGTAGACATCGAAAGAGCAACCGATGAACCCCTCCCTCAAGCACACGCTTCTCGCCGCGGCAACCGTCTGCCTCGGCCTCGCGGCGGCGACCGCGCAGGCGCAGACCTACCCGAACCGGTCCCTGCGCCTGATCGTGCCGTTCGCGCCCGGCGGCACCACCGACGTGGTCGCGCGCGCCGTCGCGGCCGCGCTGACCGAGCGCCTGAAGCAGAGCGTGGTGGTCGAGAACCGGGCCGGCGCGGGCGGCATCGTCGGCACCGACGCGGTCGCGAAGGCGCCGCCCGACGGCTACACCGTGCTGCTCGGCTCGAGCGGGCCGCTGTCGTTCAACCCGTCGCTGTACGCGAAGCTGCCGTACGACCCGACCCACGATTTCACGCCGGTCGGCATGATCTGCACCTCCGCGCTGGTGCTGGTCAGCGGGCCGCGCTCGGAGCTGTCGTCGGTCGGGGCGCTGATCAAGGCCGCGAAGGCGAGCCCGGGCAAGTACACCTACTCGAGCGCCGGCATCGGCAGCGCGACGCATGTCGCCACCGAACTGTTCGATTCGCTCGCCGGCATCCAGACCCTGCACGTGCCGTACAAGGGCTCGGGCCCGGCCACGATCGGCGTCGTCGCCGGCGAGACCTCGTTCTCGTTCACCGGCCAGACGCTGGCCTGGCCGCTGGTGACGAGCGGCAAGCTGCGCGCGATCGCGATCGCGAGCGACCACCGCAGCCCCGAGCACCCGGACGTGCCGACCGCCGCGGAGGCCGGCGTGCCCGGCTTCGAGGCGGCCGACTGGGACGCGCTGCTGCTGCCCAAGGGCACGCCGCCGGCGATCGTCAAACGCCTCAACGACGAGCTCGCCGCACTGCTGAAGGAGCCGGCGCTGAAGAGCGCGCTCGCCGCCCAGGGGATCGAGACGCACTTCAGCACGCCGGAGCAGCTCAACACCTTCATGCAGGCCGAAATCGCCAAGTGGGCGCCGGTGATCAAGAAAGCGGACATCAAGCTCGAATGATGAAGCCCCTCTCCCTTTCATCGATGCGGGGCGTCGTCGCGCTGGCCGGCATCGCGCTCTTCGCCGCGACCGCCGGCGCCGCCGAGCCGGCCTACCCCGACAAGCCGATCACCTTCGTCTCGGCGTTCGCGCCGGGCGCGACCAACGACACGCTGACCCGCCTCGTCGCCCGCGGCGTCGCGACCGCGCTGCACACGAGCGAGGTGGTCGAGAACCGGGCCGGCGCGAACGGCATCGTCGGGACCCAGTACGTCGCCCGCGCGAAGCCGGACGGCTACACGCTGCTGACCGCGAATTCGGCCTCGCACGGCATCAACCCGTCGCTGTACCCGGACATCCCGTACAACGCGCTGAAGGATTTTCAAGGCATCAGCATGATGGCCTCGGTGCCGCTCGCGATCGCCGCGAGCGCGTCGCTGCCGGTCTCGAACCTGAAGGAGCTCGTCGCCTACGGCGCGGCGCACCCCGGCAAGCTCGGCTTCGCGACGAGCGGCATCGGCGGCACCGGCCACCTGACCGGCGAGGCCTTCAAGTTCGCCTCCCACCTGGACATGGTCCACGTCCCGTACAAGGGCGACGCGCTGGCCGTCACCGACACGATGGCCGGCCAGGTGCCGCTGTGCATCGTCGCGTTGTCGGCGGTCACGCCGATGCTCGCCAGCGGCAAGATCAAGCTGCTCGCGGTCGCCAGCGCCAAGCGCCTGCCGCTGCTGCCCGAGGTGCCGACGATCGACGAGTCCGGCTTTCCCGGCATGGAGTTCTCGCAGTGGTTCGCGATCGTCGCGCCGTCCGGCACGCCGGCACCGGTCGTCGACAAGCTGAACCTCGCGATCAAGGGCATCATCGAATCGGACGCCGCGAAGACCAGCATCGCGGCCCTCGGCGCGGTGCCGGTCTACACGACGCCGGCGCAGACGCAAGCGTTCATCGAGGCCGAGATCGAGCGCTTCGGCGCGATCATCGCGAAGCTGCATCTGCAGCTGCGTTGAACCCGCACCGATCACGACCCTCCCCATGAAGATCATCGCGATCCGCGGCCACCACTTCGCCTTTTCGCCCACCCCGCCGATCGCCAACGCGATCAACGTGCTGCGGCGCCGCCAGGGGCTGCTCATCGAGGTGCTGACCGACGAAGGCATCACCGGCTGGGGCGAGACCGTCGCGTCGCCGCACGCGGCCGCGGGCTTTCTGCGCGGGCGGCTCGCGAGCCTGCTGCTCGGCCAGGACCCGCGCGCCACCGGCCGGCTGTTCGACCGCATGACCGCCGTGCTCGGCTACGACCGGCGCGGCGCCGGGATGATGGCGATCTCGGCGGTCGACACCGCGCTGCACGACATCGCCGCCCGCGCGATCGGCGTGCCGGTCGCCGACCTGCTCGGCGGCGCGCTGCGCCCCAACCTGCTCGCGTACGCGAGCGGCCCGTTCATGCGCGAGGGGGCCGATCCGTATCACGCGATGGCCGCGGAGACGGAGGTCTTGCAGCGCCGCGGCTACCGCGCGTTCAAACCCCGCATCGGCTTCACGCCGAAGGCCGACGGCCTCGCGATGAACGCGCTGCGGCGCCAGATCGGGCCCGAGGCCGGGCTGATGGTCGACATCAACCAGGGCTACACCGCGCGCGCCGCGATCGAGTCGGCACGCCGGATGGCGGAGGCCGACCTGCTGTGGATCGAGGAGCCGGTGCCGCCCGAAGACCTGCGCGGCTATTCCACCGTGTCGCGCGCGATCGATGTCGCGGTCGCCGGCGGCGAATCGCTCGGCAGCCTGGCCGCGTTCCGCGAGTGCTTCGAGGCCGAGGCCTTGTCGCTGGTCCAGCCGGACGTCGGTGTCTGCGGCGGCTTCACCGGGATGCGCCGCGTCGCGGCGCTCGCCGATGCGTTCGAGATCCCGTCGATGCCGCACGTCTGGGGCGGCGTCGTCGCTTTCTATGCCTCGCTGCAGATCGGCGCGGTGCTGACGGCGCGGCGCGGCGGCGGGCCGGCGCCGTATCCGTACATCGAGGTCGACGTCACGCCGAACCCGATGCTCGCGCTGCTCGGCGAGATCGCGCCGGAGGCCGACGGCACGATCGCCGTGCCGACCGGCCCCGGCCTGGGCTTCGAGTTGTCGGCCGAGCGGCTGGCGCCGTGGCTGACCGAGCAATGGACCGAAACGCTCTCCGCCTGACCGAAAGAAGACGCCACCGATGAGAATTTCCCTGCTGGCCGGCCTGCTGCTCGCCGGCGCCACGCTCTGCGCGCAGGCCGCCTACCCCGACAAGCCGATCACCTTCGTGTCCGCGTTCGCGCCCGGCGCGACCAACGACTTCCTGACGCGCTTCGTCGCGCGCGGCGTCGCCGCCGAGCTGCATGGCAGCGAGGTCGTCGAGAACCGGCCCGGCGCGAACGGCATCGTCGGGACGAACTTCGTCGCACGCGCCAAGCCCGACGGCTACACCGTGCTGATGGGCAACGGCGCCTCGCACGGCATCGACCCGACGCTCTACCCCGAGATCCCGTACGACGCGCTGAAAGACTTCCAGGGCGTCAGCATGGTGGCCTCGGTGCCGCTGGTGCTGCTGGCCAATGCCGCGCTGCCGGCGAACAACCTGAAGGAGTTGATCGCGTACGGCAATGCGCACCCGGGCAAGCTCAGCTTCGCCAGCAGCGGCATCGGCAGCACCGGCCACCTGGCCGGCGAAGCGCTCGTGCTCGCGGCGCACCTGGACATGGTCCACGTGCCGTACAAGGGCGACGCGCCGGCCGTCACCGACACGATGGCCGGCACCGTGCCGCTGAGCGTCGTCGCGCTCTCGGCCGTGACGCCGCTGCTGGCGACCGGCAAGGTCAAGGTCCTCGCGGTCGCGAGCCCGAAGCGCCTGGCGCTGCTGCCGGCGGTCCAGACCATCGACGAGTCGGGCTATCCGGGCATGGACTTTTCGGTCTGGTTCGCGATCGTCGCGCCGTCCGCGACGCCCAAGCCGGTGATCGACACGCTCAACCTCGCGATCAAGGGCGTGCTGGCGTCCGCGGCGACCAAGACCAGCTTCGAGACGCAAGGGGCCGAGCCGGTCTACACGACGCCGGCGCAGACCCAGGCCTTCATCAAGTCGGAGATCGAGCGCTTCGGCGCGGTGATCCGCCAACTCAACTTGCAGCTGCATTGACCCATGGCCATCCGCTCGATCCAGACCCTTCCCGTGCGCGTGCCGTTCGACGTCGACGGACCGAAGCAGGAGTTCCTCGGCAAGCCGCGCTCGCACGTCGAGGCGCTGTACCTGCGGGTCGAGACCGACGACGGCGTCGTCGGCTGGGGCGAGGCCTTCGGCTTCAACCTGTGGCCGGTGGTGCGCAAGGCGATCGACGAGTTCATCGGCCCGTTCACGCTCGGCAGGAACGAGAACGACATCGCCGCGCTGATGACCGACCTGCGCCGGCGTTTTCATATTTTCGGCCGCACCGGGCCGGTCAACTACGCGCTCTCGGGCCTGGACATCGCGCTCTGGGACATCGCCGGCAAGAAGGCAAATAAACCGCTGTACGAGCTGCTGGGCGGTGCGAAACGCACCCGGTTGCGCAGCTACGCGAGCCTGATGAAGTACGGCGAGGTGGAGGCCTTGATGCGCAATTGCGAGACGGCCCGCCAGCGCGGCCACTACGCGGTGAAGATCCACGAGAGCACGGTCGCGCTGTCGCGCGCCGCGCGCGAGGCGCTCGGGCCGGACGTCGGGCTGATGGTCGACACCAACTGCGCCTGGTCGCTCGAACAGGCGTCGAGCTATTTGCCCGAGCTCGCCGCGCTCGACCTGCTCTGGCTCGAGGAGCCGACCTGGCCGCCGGAGAACCTCGATCAATTGAAGGCGCTGCGCGCGATCTCCGATGTCGCGCTGGCGGCCGGCGAGAACGCGGCGACGCCGTGGGAGCTCGCGGCGATGTCGGATGCCGGCGTGCTCGACGTGATCCAGCCCAGCGTCACGAAGATCGGCGGCCTCTGCGAAATGCAGGCCGCGTTGACGGCGCTGGTCGCGCGCGAGCACGAGACGGGCAGCGCGAAGGGGCAGCCGGTGCCGCATTGCCCGTACTTCGGGCCGGGCCTGCTCGCGTCGATGCACGTGACCGCGACGCTCGAGCGCGACACGCCGGTCGAGAAGCTCTTTTGCAACTTCGAAGCGCACCCGTACGGCGCCGCGATCGAGGCGGTCGACGGGTTCCTCGCGGTGCCGAGCGGCCCCGGCCTCGGCGTCGAACCCGACCCGCGGCTGCTGGCCGAATTCGCGGTGGCTTGAAGCGTTCAGGGACACCATGAAATTCATCTCACACCCCCTCGCGACCCTGCGCATCGCCTTCGCCGCGCTCGGCGCGTTCGCGTGCGTGCACGCCGGCGCGGCCGACGCGTATCCCAATAAACCGATCCGACTGATCGTCGGGTTCGCGCCGGGCGGCGCGACCGACGTGCTGGCCCGCGTGATCGCGAAGGGGCTGGCGGAGAAATTCCCCGCCGGCGTGGTGGTCGAGAACCGGGTCGGTGCCGGCGGCGTGATCGCGGCCAGCGCGGTCGCGCACGCCGCGCCCGACGGCTACACGCTCGCGTTCGCGTCGACCGGCGCGTTCTCGATCGCGAAATACATCTACAAGAGCGTCCCGTTTGATGCGATCAAGGACTTCGTGCCGGTCGGGCTGGTCGCGCAGAACACCCACGTGCTGATCGTGAACCCGTCGATTCCCGTCAACACGCCGCAGGAACTCGCCGCCTATGCGAAGGCGCACCCCGGCGCGCTCTCGTACGGCTCGTTCGGCAACGGCTCGACCAGCCACCTGCTCGCCGAGCAGTTCAAGACCTCGACCGGCGTGCAGGCCACGCACATCCCGTACGCCGGCAGCCCGCCGATGGTGACGGCGACGATGACCGGCGATGTCGCGTTCGCGGTCGACACGCTGCAGTCCGCGCAGCCCTACATCAAGTCCGGCAAGGTCAGGGCGCTCGCGGTCGTCTCCGAGACGCGCTCGCCGGTCGCACCGACGATTCCGACCTTCAAGGAACAAGGCCTGGACGGCATCGACCTGAAGAACTGGTACGGCGTGCTCGCACCGGCCGGCACGCCGGAGGCGGTGGTGAAACTGCTGGCCGAGCAGATCGCGCGCATCGTCGCCGATCCGGAATTCCGCAAGTTCCTCGCCGAGCAAGGCAGCGAGCCGGCCAGCGTGTCGGGCGCCGAGTTCGGCAAGTTCCTCGAGAGCCAGTCGACGCGCTGGGGCGCGCTCGCGAAGGCCTCCAACGCGAAGATCGATTGAGCGCATGAGCGCACTTTCTTGCTCCCTCTCCCTCTGGGAGAGGGTTGGGGTGAGGGCCCGCGGGCAGAGATGTCGGCGGCCTGCAGGCCCCTCACCCCAACCCTCTCCCCAAAGGGGCGAGGGAGAAACACCACGTCGATGAAGAACCCGCACGCGATCGAGACCATCACGGCCTACGCCGTCTCCTACCCGCTGCCCCTCGAGGCCCAGCCGACGATGGGCACCGGCCGCGTGACGCGGCGCGACGCCGTCGTCGTGAAGGTCGTCACCGCGAGCGGCCACGTCGGCTGGGGCGAGTGCTTTCATGCGCGCGCGCACCAGGCGATCGCGACCCTGATCAACGCCTACCTGAGCCCGCTGGTGAAGGGCATGGACGCGACCGCGGTCGTCGAGGTCTGGCAGAAGGTCTACGGCTACCACCTGGCCGGCTACGGCACCGGCGCGGCCTGCTACATCGCGCTCAGTGGCATCGACATCGCGCTGTGGGACATCCGCGGCAAGGTCGCCGGGATGCCGCTGTACCAGCTGCTCGGCGGCAGCCGCAAGCGCATTCCCGCCTACGCAGGCGGCGTCTCGCTCGGCTTCGAGGAGCCTTCGAAGCTGGTCGATCGCGTCGCGGCGTTCATCGAGGCCGGCTATGCGGCGGTGAAGCTGCGTGTCGGCGACAGCGTCGATCGCGACCTCAAACGCCTGCGCGCGCTGCGCCTGGCCTACCCGGCGATCACGCTGATGGCCGATGCAAACAACGCCTACACGCTGGACGACGCGCTGCGCGCGCTGCCGGCGATGCAGGAGCTGCGCCTGGCCTGGCTCGAGGAGCCGTTCTCGATGGACCAGCGCCGCGCCTATCAAAAAGCCGCGGGCGCCAGCGCGACGCCGCTGGCCGCGGGCGAGAACGTTTACGGCAAATTCGAGTTCGCGCGGCTGGTCGAAGAAGGCAGCGTGCGGATTTTTCAACCGGACCTGTCCAAGGCCGGCGGCATCACCGAGACCCTGCGCATCGCCGGGATGGCCTCCGCGCACGGCTTGACGGTCGCGGTGCACAGCTCGATGACCGGCATCAACCATGCCGCGTCGATCCACTTTCTCGCGGGCATCGAGAACGGCGGCTACTTCGAGGCCGACGTCTCGGTCGGCAACAGGTTCCGGGACGAGCTCGTCACGACGCCTTGCGTGGTCGAGGCCGACGGCTGCGTCGTCCCGAACGATGGCCCCGGGCTGGGGATCGAGATCGACGAAACCTTCTTCGAGCGCCATCCGGCGCTGGACGGCATGACGAACACCCGGTGACCTCCATGAGCCGACGAACCGCGATCTACGCGAAGGGCTTCGCCCACCAGAACCCGATCCCGGCGGCCTGCCGGATCGGCAACCTCGTGATGACCGGCGTGATCAACGGCGTGCACCCGGAGACCGGCGAATTCCCGGACACGCTCGAGGAACAGTGCGCGTTCCTGTTCGAGCAGGTCGAGCGCATCGTCGTCGCGGCCGGCGGGACGATGGACGACATCATCAAGGTGAACGTCTGGATGAAGGACAGCCACCGGCGCGAGCCGCTGAACAAGGTCTGGCTCGCGGCGTTCCCGGACCCGTTGACGCGCCCGGCGCGTCATACGCTGCAAGCCGCACTGGAAGGCAAGCGCCTGATCCAGTGCGACTTCACCGCGATGGTCGGGCCCTGATCAGGCCCTGAGAGGGCCGGCCGGCCTCAGGCCGGCTTCGCGGCCCGCGGCGGCAGCGCGCCTTCCTTCAGCAGCACCTCGTGCGCGGCCTTGAAGGCGTCGAGCCCGGCCGGGATGCCGCAGTACGCGGTCGCGTGCAGCAGGGTCGCCTTGATCTCCTCGACGCTGACGCCGTTGTTCAGCGCGCCCTTCACGTGCAGCTTGATCTCGTGCGTCTTGCCGCTGGCGGTGAGCATCGCGAGGTTCAGCAGGCTGCGGGTCTTGCGGTCCAGCGTCGGATCGCCCCAGGCCCAGCCCCAGGCCCAGGTGGTCGTGGCGCGCTGGAAGGACATCATGAAGTCGTCGGCATCGGCCATCGATTTGTCGACGTAGTCGGCCCCGAGGACCTCGCGTCGGATGGGCAAGCCCTTGTCGAACAAAGCGTCGTCGTCGCGCATGGAATCTCCTGGTGCGGGTGGATGAAAAAGGTCAGGCCGCGGACGCGCCGGTCTGCTGGCGAAAGGTCTTGACCGCGGTCGCGGCGGCGGCTTCGAGCAGGCGGGCATCGGATTCGACCGTCACGAAGTCGAACCCGAGTTGGGCCATTTTGAGGCCCTGTGCGACCGCGCCGGTGTGGCAGCCGGCCCGCACGCCGTGGTGCTTCGCACGCGCCAGGATGTGCTTGATCGCGTCGACCACGACCGGGTTGGTCGGGTCGCGCTGGGGCTCGACGCCGAGGCCGAGCGCCAGGTCGGACGGGCCGATGTAGACCGCGTCCAGCTCGGGCACCGCGAGGATCGCATCCAGGTTGTCCAGCGCCTGGCGCGTCTCGATCATCGCGAAGCCGGTGACCAGCTCGGCCGCGTTGCGCCGGTAGTCCGCGCCGTGGACCAGCGACGCGCGGATCGGGCCGAGGCTGCGTTGGCCGAGCGGCGGGTAGCGCAGGCAATCGACGAAGCGCTTGGCGTCGTCCGCGGTGTTGACCATCGGGCAGACCACGCCGAGCGCGCCGGCGTCCAGCACGCTCATGATCTGCCCGGGCTCGAGCCAGGGCACGCGCACCAGCGGCACCACCGGGGTGGTCGAGATCGCGGTGATCATCTCGATGGCGGCGCGGTAGTCGATCAGCCCGTGCTGCATGTCGATCACGAGGCTGTCCCAGCCCTGGCGCGCCATCAGCTCGGCGGAGAACCCGTTCGGGATCGAGAGCCAGCTGTTGAGAATGGTCTTGTTCTCGCGCCACATCGGCTTGAGGCCTGTCTGAACGTGCATGATCGATCTCGCTTGTTGGTTGAGGTCAGTGGAAGGGGCGACGTGCCGTGTCGGCGTCTCAGCCGACGCGCGCGCGCTCGATCAAATACTTCTCGAGGACACCGGCATCGGGCACGAAGCCCAGCCCCGGCGTGTCGTCGAGAGTGAACTGCGCGGCGAAGCGACTCGCGGGCGACAAATGCTGCTCGAACTCGACCCACGGCACCTCGAGCATCGCGTGCTCGTCGAGCCCGGCGACCGCGTGCGCGGTGGCCATCAGCCCGGCGCCATAGTAAAAACAATGCGGCTGGACCCGCGCGCCGTGGCGCCGGCCCAGCTCGAAGGCCTGGAACATCGCGGTGATGCCGCCGAGCTTCGTCACGCTCGGCTGGATCACGTCGACCGCGCCGGCCTTCAGGCAGCGCTCGTAGCCGTCGAGCCCGGAGGCGTTCTCACCGGCCGCCAGCGGCAGGCCGATGTCGCGCAGCGCGGCCAGCGACTCGACGTCGTCGGGCGGCCAGACCGGCTCCTCGAGCCAGGTCAGGCCGAGCGAGGCCAGCCGCGTGGCCTGCACGCGCGCCTCCGCCGGCGGCCAGACGCAGTTGACGTCCACCATCAGCGCGACGTCGCTCGGCAAGGCCTCGCGGACCGCGCGGATCGCATCGAAGTCCTTCTCGTGCAGCTTGATGTGCCGAAAGCCCGCCGCGTGCGCCCGCAGCGCATTGCGCACCACGGCCTCGACGTTGGCGTTGTAGGTGACCAGGCTGGCGTAGCAGGTGACCCGCTGGCGCCGGCCGCCCAGCAGGCGGTGCAGCGGCGTCTTCAGCGCCTGCGCCTTCAGGTCCCAGAGCGCGATGTCGAGCGCGGAGATCGCGTAGAGCGCGGGGCCGGTCCGGCCGAACAGGTGAAAGGCCTTGTGCGCCTCCTCGAGGCGCGTCGAGGCCACGCGCGACGCGCCGGGATCGACCTCGGCGCCGATGAACAGCGGCCCGACGCATTCGGCCAGCGCCGCGAAGGTCGAGGCGTTGATCCGGTGCCCGAAGGCCTCGCCCCAGCCGACCTCGCCCGAGTCGGCGGTGAGCTTCACCAGCAGCGTCTCCATCGCCTTCGGTTTTGCGGACGCAGCGGCGGACGCACCGGCGGGCACGCCGCCGTCGTCGAACGGGATCGCGACGCGCAGGACGTCGATCGATGCGATCTTCATGGTCAGTGCGCCGCGCCGATGCTGTTGGACAACTCGACGCCGTGGTACTTCTTGTAGATCGCGCCGAGCTTGCCGTTCTTCAGGTTGGTGTCGATCCAGGCGTTCACCCACGCGAGCAGTTCGGGGTTGTTCTTGCGCAGGCCGACCGCGATCTGCGACTCCCTCATCGTGAACTTCTTCGAGAAGCCGTTGTGGGCCGACTTGTTGATGTTGGTCAGCATCGTCGTCGAACCGGCCGAGAGTTTGACCTGGCCCGAGACGACGGCGGTGACGAGGGTCGGCACGTCCTCATAGCGCCGGATCGTCGACTGGGTCGCGTTCTCGGTCAGCGTCTGGTCTTCGACGGTGCCGCGCGTCACGCCGACGGTCTGCCCGGCGAGGTCGGGGTAGCCCTTGACGGCGGTGG
>DASYCA010000127.1:0-27032 GCA_036500445.1 Burkholderiaceae bacterium
CCCACTACCTGCCGGTGCCCGGCGAGCGCGCGACCGAGGTCATCGAGCTGCTCGAGGCGCTCGGCCTGCGCCGCAGCGTCGCCGGCCAGCCGGTCTACGACGAGCGCCACCTGTGCGCCAGCCCGCAGGAGCGGCTGAACATCGGCGGCCACTGGGTCGAGGGCCTGTTGCCGCCGATCGCCGCGCTGCCCATGGACCAGCAGGCGGCGACGCTCGCGCAGTACCGGCAGTTCGCGGCCCTCATCGAGCGTGCGATGCAGCGCGGCGCGTTCGCGATCCCGACCGCGCGCAGCAGTTGGTCGCCGGCGCTCGACGCGCTCGACGCCGTCGCGTTCGCGCCCTGGCTCGACGCACGAGGCCTGAACGCGCCCGCGCTGCGCTGGTACCTGGACTACTGCTGCCGCGACGACTACGGCGCCGGCGCGGCGCAGGTCTCGGCCTGGGCCGGGGTTCACTACTTCGCGAGCCGGCACGGCTTTCGGGCGCCGGGGGACCGTGCCAGCAGCGGCGCCGACGCCGCGGCCGACCGCGATGGCGTGCTGACCTGGCCCGAAGGCAACGCGTGGCTCAGCCGGCGCCTGGCCGAGCCGCTGGGCGAGCGGTTGCACACCGGCCTGGTGGCGCTGCGCGTGACCGAGAACCGGGGCGACGTCGATGTCGACCTGTGGAACGCCGCCACGCAGCGCCATGAGCGCTGGACCGCCCCGCAGGTGATCCTCGCGCTGCCGCTGTTCATCGCGGCACGGCTGGTGGCGGCGCCGCCCGCGGCCTTGACGCAGGCGGCCGCGGCGATGCGCTACGCGCCGTGGCTGGTGAGCAATCTGCATCTGAATGAGCCGCTGACCGACCATCCGGGTGCCGAGCTGTCGTGGGACAACGTCGTCTACGACCCGGGCGCCGCGCTGCCCACGCTGGGCTATGTCGATGCGATGCACCAGAGCACGCGCCGCCTGCCGGGGCCGACGGTGTTGACGGCGTACTGGGCGCTCGGCGGCGATTCGAGCGCACAGCTCGCGGCGCAACGACGGCGTCTGCTGAGCGAGCCGTGGTCGGCGTGGTCGCAGGCCGTCGTCGCCGACCTCGCGCGCGTGCATCCGGATTTGCCGGGCAAGGTCCGGCAGGTCGACCTGATGCGCTATGGGCATGCGATGAGCATCCCGGTGCCGGGCCTGCGCAGCAGCGCGGCCCTGCGTGCGCTTGCCGAGCCGCAGCGGCGGATTCAGTTCGCGCACGCTGATCTGTCGGGCTATTCGGTCTTCGAAGAGGCGATGTACCACGGCGTGCGCGCCGCGAGGTCTCTTCTCCCTCTCCCAGAGGGAGAGGGAAAAAAGAGGGTCAGGTGAGGGGGCCGGGGCTTCGCGCGAAACGGCCCAGCAAGGCCTTCGAGCGCGGCAGGTCCTGCAGCAGCGGCGGCACCGAGACCGCGAGCAACAGCGCCGCGAGCGGGATCACGCAGACGAAGCCGACGACCTTGAACCCCAGCGCGCCGACCGCGCCGCCGACCACGAACGACGCGATCAAGCCGCCGGCGGTGCGCATCCGCATCGGGTTGTGGAACACCGTCGCGGCGCTGCCGCCCGCGCGCCCGTTCCAGTACAGCATCTTGCCGATCTCCATTCCGAGGTCGGTGATGTTGCCGGTCATGTGGGTCGTGCGGATGCTGCCGCCCGAGGTCTTGGACGCGACCGCGTTCTGTAGCCCCATGATGAAGGACAGCAGCAGCACCGTGAGCGGCACCGCGAACGGCGTCGACCACGTCAGCGTGATCGCGCCCATCATGCCGAACGGGAACATCAGCGCCGCTTCGAGCATCAGCGGCAGCGCGTAGACGCCATGGAAATGGTGCTGCCGCCCCCAGTTCACGAGGATCGCGCAGACCGCGGCGCCGCCGACGAACGCGAGGATCGCACCGGCCGCGTTCAGCACCAGCTGCGCCTTGCCGAGCACCATGCCGTCGGCGAGCTGCGACGCGAAGCCGGTCATGTGCGAGGTGTACATGTGCAGCACCAGGAAGCCGCCTGCGTTCACCGCGCCCGCGGTGAACGCGAGCAGCATCCCGAGCGCCCGGTTGGTCGACGGCGCCCGGTGCCGGTGGGTCAGGAAGCGCAGGCGCCGCATCGCGGGTTCGCGGCCTCAGGCGAGAGGCCCGTGCTGCGAGGCGCGCCGGTCGAGGCCGGTCGTCGCGTAGAACTCGCGCTTGGCCGCCATCATGCGTTCGTCGGCGAGCGTCACCGTCGCCTCCAGGCGCTCGCCCTGCTGCGCCGTCGCGCAGCCCATCGCGACGCTGAGCATCTCGCCGGGGTAGAAGCTGTTGTTCAGCTTGATCAGCGCCTGCACGCGCTGGATCAGCTCGAGGCCGGCGGGCTCGTCGCTCGCCGGCAGCAGCAGCACGAACTCGTCGCCGCCGATGCGCGCCGCGCAAGCGGGCTTGTCGACCAGCTTCGCGAGCACCTCGCCGATGCGGCGCAGCAGCGCGTCGCCGGCGGCGTGGCCGCTGCGGTCGTTGATCATCTTCAGGCGGTTCAGGTCGATCGCGACGATCGTCACCGGCCACGGGCCGCGCCGCTCCAGCCGGTTCATCTCGTCCTCGAAGAACGCGCGATTGCGCAGCTTGGTCAGCACGTCGTGCTTGCCCAGGTACTCGAGGTAGGCCTCGGCCTTCTTGCGTGCGGTGATGTCGATCAGCGCGACCTGCACCAGGCTCCAGTCCTCCTCGGCGCCGGGCAGCACCGAGAACTGCAGCAGCACGTTCAGCCGCTCGCCGTCGAGCGCGTAGTTGATGACCTCGCGCTGCTGCTTCAGTTTTCCGTTCCAGAGGTCGATCAGCTGTTCGGTGAACGGGGGCTGCATCTCGTCGCGGAACAACTTGTCGAGGTTGGCGAGCAAGGTCGTCTTGTCCGGCGCGTGGAACATCTCCAGCGTGCGCTGGTTGACGTCGATGACGCGGATCTCCTGCAGGCAGCGGGCGACGAACTCGGGGTGCACCTGCGTGAAGACGCGGAAATCCTCGATGCCGCGCGCCCGCACGTCGTCGATCAGCGCCTTGATCGCGCTGAAATCCTCGACCCACAGCGAGACCGGCGAATGCTCGAACAGCCCGCGCGCATAGCGCTCGGCCTGCACCACGCGCTGCTCGGCGCGGCTGCGCTGCGTGATGTCCTCCAGCGCGACCAGCACGCGGCTCCAGTCGTGCTCGTGGCCGGGCAGCACGCGCCCGTTGACCAGCACGTCCAGCGGCTTGCCGTCCAGCGCGTAATTGACGGTCTGGCTGTGGAAGGCGAGCGTGCCGTCCCACAGCGCGACGAGCTCGTCGACGTGCGGCTCGATCATCGCGTCCCGGAACACGCGGTGCAGGTTCGAACGCAGGTGCTCGAGGTCGTTCGCGCCGAACAGCGCGAGCGTGCGGCGGTTCACGCGCAGCACTTTCAATTGCGCGGTGCAGGTCGCGACGCGCGCGTGGTCGGCGTTCAGGTGCTCGCGCAGGTCGGTGATGCCCTCGGCGCGCCAGCGCTCGAAGAGGGCGTGCAACCCGCTGTAATCCTCCAGCCAGAGCGAGACCGGCGCGAGCTCGAACATCTGATCGTCCATGACGCCCCTCGCCGAAGGAGTACCTTCGTCGATCCCCCGGGGGGATCGCGGGCCGGCTTGGGGCGGCCCGGCGCTCGGCCCGCCGCGCTCGCCGGCGCTCACGACGCGCTGCGCATCAGCGCCTCGATGTCTTCCGCTGCGACCGGCACGCCGCGGCTGATCAGCTCGCAGCCGGTCGGCGTGACGAGCGCGTCGTCCTCGATCCGGATGCCGATGTTCCAGTAGCGCTCGGGCACGCCCTCGGCCGGCCGCACGTAGATCCCCGGCTCCAGCGTCACGACCATGCCGGGCGCGAGCAGGCGCGAGGGCTTCATGACGACCTTCTGGCCGAGGCCGTTCACCTGCTCGCCGGGCGGCTCGTCGAGCGCGAGGTACTCGCCGACGTCGTGCACGTCGCGCCCGAGCCAGTGGCCGGTGCCGTGCATGTAGAACTGGCGGTAGGCCATCGTCTCGATCACCGCGTCGACGTCGCCGACGCGCTGGCGATCGATCAGGCCGGTGTCCAGCATGCCTTGCGCGAGCACCCGCACCGCCGCGTGGTGGGCGTCGCGCTGGCGCACGCCGGGCTTTGTCGCGGCGGCCGCCGCTGCCTGCGCGGCCAGCACGATCTCGTAGAGCTCGCGCTGGGCCGGCGTGAAGCGGCCGTCGGCCGGGAAGGTGCGGGTGATGTCGCTCGCGTAGCCGTCGAGCTCGCAGCCGGCGTCGATCAGGCACAGCTCGCCGGCGCGCAGCTCGGCGTCGGCGGCCGCGTAGTGCAGCACGCAGGCGTTCGGGCCGGCCGCGACGATGCTGGTGTAGGCCGGGCTTTGCGCGCCGTGGCGGCGGAACTCGTGCAGCAGCTCGGCCTCGATCTCGTACTCGCGCACGCTGCCGGCGGGCTCGCCGCGAAAGCGCGCGCCGCAAAAGCGCATCGCGCGGGCATGCGCGCCGGCGCTGATCTGCGCGGCGCGGCGCATCGTCGCGATCTCGCCGGCGTCCTTGTGCAGCCGCATCTCGGCCAGCAGCGGCGCGAGGTCGCGCTGCGCCGACGGGCACTCGGCGCCGGCGCGCACCCGGGCGCGCAGCGCGTCGAGCCAGCCCTCGAGCCGCCGCGGCACCAGCTCGCCGGCGCCCGAGGGCCACCAGACGGCCGGCTGGCCCGCGAGCTGCTCGGCCATCAGCGTGTCGATCGCGGCGACGTCGAGCGCCGCGTCGACGCCGAGCGCGGCCGGCGCGGCGGCCACGCCCAGGCGCCGCCCGTCCCAGATCTCGCGCTCCGGGTCGCGCTCGCGGCACAGCAGGATCGAACGGCCGCTCGCCTGCAGCACCAGCCAGGCGCCGGGCTCGTCGAAGCCGGTCAGGTAGTGGAACGAGCTGTCGTGGCGGTAGGGGTGGTCGCTGTCGCTGTTGCGCTGGCGTTCGGGTGCGGTCGCGATCAGCGCGACGCCGCCGCCCGCCTCGCGCAAGGCCTGGGCCAGGCGGGCGCGGCGCTGGCGGAAAACGGTCGAGTCCATGGGCGAACTGTAGCCTTGTGTTCGACCCCGATGCGGGAGCGCGGGCGTTCGGCTACCCTCTTCAACTCGACTCCAGCGACGAAAGTCTCGTTCCCTCACCATGCAATACCGACGACTCGGCCAAAGCGGCCTGCAGGTCAGCGAGCTCTCACTCGGCTCCTGGGTCACGTACCACAACCAGGTCGACGTCGCCGCGGCGACGGCGATGCTCGGCACGGCGCTGGACGCCGGCGTGAATTTCTTCGACAACGCCGAGGCCTATGCCGGCGGCGAGAGCGAGGTCGTGATGGGCCAGGCGCTGAAGGCGCTGAACCGGCCGCGCCTGAGCTACATCGTCTCGACCAAGTTCTTCTGGGGCCTGGCGCGCGAAGGCAACACGGTCAACCAGAAGGACACCCTGAACCGCAAGTACCTGATGCAGGCGATCGACGGCTCGCTCGCGCGCATGGGGCTCGATTTCATCGACCTGATCTATTGCCACCGCCCCGACCCGCACACGCCGATCGAAGAGACGGTGCGCGCGATGAGCGACATCATCACGCAGGGCAAGGCCTTGTACTGGGGCACCAGCGAGTGGGCCGCGACCGACATCCGCGAGGCCTGGCAGATCGCCGACAAGCACGGCTGGCACAAGCCGGCGATGGAGCAGCCGCAGTACCACCTGTTCCACCGCAAGCGGGTCGAGCGCGAGTACGCGCGGCTGTACCGCAGCCTGGGCCTGGGCCTGACGACGTGGAGCCCGCTGGCCAGCGGCTTGCTGACGGGCAAGTACAAGAACGGCATCCCGCCCGACAGCCGCGGCGCGATGGCGAGCATGGCCTTCCTGACTAAGGACCTGAACGACGCGGCCAAGCGCGCCGCCGTCGACAAGCTGATCGGCATCGCGGCCGAGCTCGGCTGCAGCGTCGCTCAGCTGGCGATCGCGTGGGCCGCGAAGAACCCGAACGTCAGCACCGTGATCACCGGGGCGTCGCAGCTGTCGCAGCTGCAGAGCAACCTGGGCGCGGTCGACGTGATCGGCAAGCTGACGCCCGAGGTGATGAAGCGCATCGACGCGATCAGCGCGCCGCTCGCGGTCTAGGGGGCAGCGTCAGCGGTCGCGCGTCGCGCGCCAGCCCATCCAGGCCGCGCCGGCGACGACCGCGATGCGCAGCGCACGGCCCCAGCCGCTGCCGCCGCGCAGCACCGGCACGGCCCCGCCGACCAGCGCGGCGATGCCGCGATAGCGCTTGAACCAGCTCAGCGCCTGCGTCAGCAAGTCGGCGCCGGCGGGAGCGCGGGCGCCGCCGAACAGGCGCCGGCCGAGCGGGCCGCCGAAGCGCCGGCCGATCGCCGCGCGCAGCAGCTGGCGCGGCTCGGCCGCCTCGCGCAGCGCGGCCATGTCGCGCTGCATCTCGTTGCGCTGGAACGCGATCCGCGCCAGCAGCACCTGCTTGCGCGCGTGGCGGTCGACCGCGTTCATCGCTTGTCCGCCTTGTCGATGAACTGGGCGTCGTTGCGCAACTCGGCCAGCGTGTCGGCGAGCAGCTGCGGCGCGGCGCGCAAGTGCGCGCGCAGCCACAGCAACAGCCCGCCGCCGATCAGCAGGTAGCCGAGCGCGATCCAGCCGAATACCGCACCGCCGAGCGTCGGCCACAGCGCGTAGGCGAGCCAGGCCGAGAGCGCGAACAGCGCGGCGCACAGCATGCCCAGCGCCGCGAGGCTGGCGACCAGCGTCAGCACGAGCCGGCTGCCGGCCTCGCCGATCTCCAGGCTCGCCAGCTCGATCCGATGCTCGATCGTCGCGAGCACGCTCGCGACGACGCGCCAGAGCGCGTCGATCAAATTCGGCTCGTCGGCCGGAGGCGGTCGGTTCATG
Organism: Burkholderiaceae bacterium; assembly: GCA_036500445.1. Classification (GTDB taxonomy): domain Bacteria; phylum Pseudomonadota; class Gammaproteobacteria; order Burkholderiales; family Burkholderiaceae_C; genus LMDS01. Next base: position 6,940 of record DASYCA010000127.1, read on the forward strand.
GCCGGGCGAGCACGCAGCGGGTCTAGCGGCGGCCGATCAACAGGCCGATCACGACCCCGACGCTCGCGGCGGCGAGGATCGAACGCCAGGGGTGGTCATGGACGTAGTCGTCGGTCACGCGCGCGGCGTACTTGCTGTGGTGAACGGCCGTGTGGCGCGCGTCGTCGAGCCGGTCGCGCAACGCGCGCAGCTGCTCGAGCGCGCGGGCGCGCAGCTCGGCGGCGCGCTCGCCGGTCGAGTTGGCAGCCTGCTTGAGCATGTCCTCGGCACCGCTGATGGCGTCGTTCACGTCGGACTGCATGTCGTCGGCGGCAGCCGCGGCGGATTTGGTGTTCATGTGGGACTCCTTGGTTGTGCGCACGTTGAGTGCCGGTCCCATCATAGTGCCGGCGACGCGTCCCGCGGTGTGTCCGGGGATGCATTGTTCAAGGCTTGCAGCTGCGCCGGCGTGCCGACGTTCTCCCAGGTGCCGCGCCAGACTTCGGCGGTGATCGCGTGGCGGCGCATGCCCTCGAACAGCAAGGGCCCCAGGGCAATCCGCGTGCCGCTGGCGATGTGGGCGCACAGCGAGCCGCGGCACAGCGCCAGGTTCGCGTAGGTCCAGCTCTGGCCGTCGGGGAAGGGCGGGTCGGCCAGGCCGTGGCCGTCGGCGCCGAGGCCGAAGTCGCCGCGGGTATGGAAGGCCGGGTTCGGGACCAGCCACAGGTGGGCCTGCGCCTCGCCCTGCTCGAAGCGCGCGGCGAGCTGCGGGTCGAAGCGGAACTGCGGCGCGAAGATGTCGCCGGAGACGAGCCAGAACGCGTCGTCGTCGTGCTCGACGAGCATCGGCAGCGCGGTCGCGATGCCGCCGGCGGTCTCGAGCGCGCCACCGAAGTCGCGGCCCTCCATCGAGTAGCGCAGCTCGACGCCCCAGCGGTCCCCGAAGCCGAGTGCCGCGACGATTCGGTCCTCCAGCCAGGCGGTGTTGATCACGATCTCGCGCACCCCGCCGCGCACCAGCGCCTCGATGTGCCACTCGATCAGCGGCTTGCCGTGGACCGCCAGCAGCGGCTTCGGCGTGTGGTCGGTCAAGGGCCGCATGCGCTCGCCGCGCCCGGCGGCCAGGATCATCGCTTTCATGGGATTGCAATCCTTCCGCGCTCCAGCGCATGGCGTTCGATCCGGCCCGGCTCGAAGGCCGCGATCAAGGTGTCGATCAAGGTGTGGGCGCGCGCGGTGTTGTCGGCCCCGAAGTTGCAGACATAGGCGTCGAGCGTGACCGCGCCGAGTTCGGGCCAGGTGTGCACGGCCAGGTGCGATTCGGCCAGCAGCACCACGCCGGTGACGCCGCCCCCCGGCGCGAAGCCGTGGAACAGCTGGCCGACCGGCCGCAGCCCGGCGCGCGCGACGGCGGCCAGGCAGAGCTCGCGCAGCGCCTCGGGCGCCGTCAGCGCCGCGCGGTCGGCCGGGCAATCGCGCAGATCGGCGGTCAGGTGCAGTCCTTGCATCGAGTGAATTATCCGGGTACCTGAAACGGCGCCCCAGGCTGCGCGCGCCGCCCCCTAAAATGGCCGGCCTTCGCTCCACTCCACCGAATTCGCATGGCCACCGACACGAACACCACGAACGCGACCCTGATGGCCAACTCGATCCGCGCGCTCGCGATGGATGCGGTCCAGCAGGCCAACTCCGGCCACCCCGGCGCCCCGATGGGCATGGCCGACATGGCTGTCGCGCTGTGGAGCCGCCACCTGCACCACAACCCCGGCAACCCGCACTAGGCCAACCGCGACCGCTTCGTGCTGAGCAACGGCCACGCGTCGATGGTGCTGTACTCGCTCTTGCACCTGACCGGCTACGACCTGCCGATGAGCGAGCTGCGCAATTTCCGCCAGCTGCACAGCAAGACGCCGGGCCACCCCGAGCACGGCCTGACGCCGGGCGTCGAGACGACGACCGGGCCGCTCGGCCAGGGCTTCTCCAACGCGGTCGGGATGGCGCTCGCCGAGAAGCTGCTGGCGACCGAGTTCAACCGCGTGGACGGCGACACGCGCCACACCATCGTCGACCACCACACCTACGTCTTCATGGGCGACGGCTGCATGATGGAAGGCATCAGCCACGAGGCCGCCGCGATGGCCGCGGCCTGGAAGCTGGGCAAGCTGATCGCGCTGTACGACGACAACGGCATTTCGATCGACGGCAAGGTCCAGCCCTGGTTCGTCGACAACACGCCCGAGCGCTTCCGCGCCTACGGCTGGAACGACATCGCCGACGTCGACGGCCACAGCGCCGACGCGGTCGACGACGCGATCAAGCAGGCGATCGCGCAGAGCAACGGCAGCGCCCCGGGCGGCGGCCGGCCGACGCTGATCTGCTGCAAGACCGTGATCGGCCAGGGCTCGCCGAACCGCGCCGGCACCGCGAAGGCGCACGGCGAGGCGCTCGGCGCCGAGGAAGTGAAGCTGACGCGCGAAGCGATCGGCTGGACGCCCGAGCCCTTCGTGATCCCCGAAGCGGTTTATTCGCTGTGGGACGCGCGCCGCCAGGGCCTGGCGGACGAGACGGCCTGGGTCGCCGCGTTCGAGGCCTATTCCAAGGCCTACCCCGAGCTCGCGGTCGAGTTCGCGCGGCGCATGGACAACGAGCTGCCGAAGAACTGGAACCAGACCGTCGTCGATGCCGCGGTCTCGGCGCAGGCCAAGGCCGAGTCGGTCGCGACCCGCAAGGCGGGCCAGATCGCGCTGGAGGCCTTCACGAAGGCGCTGCCCGAGATGATCGGCGGCAGCGCCGACCTGACCGGCTCGACCTTGACGAACACGACCAGCGCGACCCCGTTCCGCCTGCTCGACGACGGCAGCTGGAACGGCGGGCGCCACATCAGCTACGGCGTGCGCGAGTTCGGCATGGCCGGCGTGTTGAACGGCATGGGGCTGCACGGCGGGCTGATCCCGTACGGCGCGACCTTCCTGACCTTCAGCGACTACAGCCGCAACGCGATCCGCCTGGCCGCGCTGATGAAGCAGCGCGTGATCCACGTCTTCACGCACGACAGCATCGGCCTCGGCGAAGACGGGCCGACGCACCAGGCGATCGAGCACGCGGCCTCGCTGCGGCTGATCCCGGGGCTGGACGTCTGGCGCCCGTGCGACACCGCCGAGACCGTGATCGCCTGGGCCTGCGCGATCGAGAACAAGAACCGCCCGAGCGCGATGCTGCTGTCGCGCCAGAGCCTGCCCTACGCGCCGAAGAAGACGCTGGACGGCATCTCCAAGGGCGCCTACGTGCTGGCCGAGCCGACCGAAGTGGGCCTGAGCAAGAAGGCGCAGGCCGTGATCATCGCGACCGGCTCCGAGGTGCAGCTCGCGCTGCACGCGCAGCAGGACCTGGCCCAGCTCGGCATCGCGGTGCGCGTCGTCTCGATGCCCTCGACGACGGTGTTCGACCGCCAGACCTCGGCCTACAAGAGCGAGGTGCTGCCGGCCGGCCTGCCGCGCATCGCGGTCGAGATGGGCGTGAGCGACGGCTGGTGGAAGTACGGTTGCGCAGCCGTCGTCGGCATCGACACCTTCGGCGAATCGGCGCCCGCGCCGGCGCTGTTCAAGTACTTCGGCTTCACGCCGGAGAACGTCGTCGCGACGGTGCGTGCGGTGCTGAAGCGCTGATGCCTTCGAGGCTGGAAATTCTGTTCGAAACCAAGGAGCTCTTCCCATGACCATCAAGATCGGCATCAACGGCTTCGGCCGCATCGGGCGCATGGTGTTCCGTGCCGCCATCCAGAATTTCGCCGAGATCGAGATCGTCGGCATCAACGACCTGCTCGAGCCCGAGTACCTCGCCTACATGCTGCAGTACGACTCGGTCCACGGCCGCTTCAAGGGCAGCATCGCGGTCGACGGCAACACGCTGGTCGTCAACGGCATGCGCATCCGCCTGACGCAGGAGCGCGACCCGGCGGCGCTGAAATGGGGCGAGGTCTGCGCCGACATCGTGGTCGAGTCGACCGGCCTGTTCCTGACCAAGGAAACCGCCGAGAAGCACCTCGCCGCCGGCGCGAAGAAGGTCGTGATGTCGGCACCAAGCAAGGACGACACGCCGATGTTCGTCTATGGCGTCAACGACAAGAGCTACAAGGGCGAGGCCATCATCTCCAACGCCTCGTGCACGACGAACTGCCTGGCGCCGGTCGCCAAGGTGCTGCACGACAAGTGGGGCATCAAGCGCGGCCTGATGACGACGGTGCACGCGACCACCGCGACGCAAAAGACGGTCGACGGCCCGAGCAACAAGGACTGGCGCGGCGGGCGCGGCATCCTGGAGAACATCATTCCGTCGTCGACCGGCGCGGCCAAGGCGGTCGGCGTCGTGATCCCGGCGCTGAACAAGAAGCTGACCGGCATGTCGTTCCGCGTGCCGACCTCCGACGTCTCGGTGATCGACCTGACCGTCGAGCTCGAGTCGCCCGCGAGCTACAAGGAGATCTGCGCCGAGATGAAGGCGCAGTCGCTAGGCGCGATGAAGGGCGTGCTCGGCTACACCGAGGACAAGGTCGTCTCGACCGACTTCCGCGGCGAGGCGATGACCTCGGTGTTCGACGCCGAGGCCGGCATCGCGCTGGACAGCACCTTCGTGAAGGTCGTGTCCTGGTACGACAACGAGTGGGGCTACTCGAACAAGGTGCTCGAGATGGTCCGCGTGATCGCGAAGTAAGGCGCTAGAGGCGCCGCCTCAACGCCAGCGGCCGCCGCGGTGGCCGCCGTAGAAGCCGAAGCCGATGCCGATCCCGATCGGCGGGCCGTAGAAGTAAGGCGCCGGCGCGTAGTAGGGTGCGTAGTACGGCGCGGCGTAGACCGGCGCCGGCGCGTAGTAGGCCGTCTCGGCCGGCGCATAGACCGGCGCGGCCGCATAGGCCGGCACCGGCGCGGCCTGTTGCGCATAGGCCGGTGGCCCGGCGTCGACCGGGGCGGGCAGGCCGCCGTCGGCCGGCTGCACGCTGACGGCGAAGCGCTGGCCCGGGTCGCGCGTCATGCGGGTGCTGTAGCGTTGGCCGGCGTACTCGTAGACGACGTCGTAGCCGACGGTGCGGTTCTCGTAGCGCGTGAAGTTCTGGCAGTTGCGCACCGGCAGCGCGGTGGCCGGCGTGTTCGCGGCCTCGACCTGGTTGCCGACGATCGAACCGGCGACCACGCCGACCCCGGTCGCCGCGGCGCGGCCGAAGCCGCCGCCGACGCTGTTGCCGAGCACGCCGCCGGCGATCGCGCCGATCAGCGCGCCGGCGCCGCTCGGCGGCGTCTGCACGATCTGCTGGCCGTCGCTGCAGCTCTGGCTCGCGACCGGGATCGAGGCGATGACCGGCGTCGACGAAACGACGCGCGCCATGTCAGCCGCCTGCGCCGTGGCCACGCCGCCGAGGCCGGCGGCGATCGCGACCGCGATGGCGGCCGCACGAGGCCTTGCGGGATGAGTGTTTCGACGCATGTGACGCTCCTTCTGTGGGGTCTATCCTGGCGACTAGAATACGCCCGCCTGACGCCCATGGGCAGCCGTTACCCCAGTTGACATTACTTTGCGAACAAACGCCGCGCAGCAATCTCATCGGTGCAACGGTACTGCCCAATCTGGGGCCGGCGAATCAGAACTCAAGTCAAGGACAGTAGACGTGAAGAAGCTCATGTGGTGGGGCCTGCTCGGGGTGACGGCGGCGGGGGTCGCGCTGTCGGGTTGCGGCAGCGGAGACGATTCCAACATCTCGCTGCGCATCGCGAACGCGACGCTGACCCATCCGTCGATCGACCTTTACGTCAATGGCGGCGCGGCCGTGAAGGGAACGGCGCTGGACGCCGTGAGCAACTATGCGACGCCGGGTTCGGGTGCGAACACCCTGCAGGTGAACGACAGCGCCAGCGGCGCGGCCCTGTCGGTCTCGGCGCCGAACCTGAGCGGCAACGACCACTACACGCTGGTCGCGTACGAATCGGGCGGTGCGGTCAAGACCGTGGTGGTGCCCGAAGATTTGCCCGCGCCGGTCTCCGGTGCCGCGCAGGTGCGCCTGTACGACGCCGCGCCCGACGCCGGCAAGCTCGATGTCTACATCACCGGCCCGACCGACGCCCTCACGAACCAGAGCCCCGCCTGGAGCTTCACGACCGGCGTGGTGCCGTCGGCTTCGATCCCGCTGACCTATCCGGTCGGCAGCTACCGTGTCCGCGTGACGGCCTCCGGCAGCAAGACCGATGTGCGTCTGGACATGTCCGCGGTCGCGCTGGCGAACCAGCAGGTCGCCACCCTCATCATCTCGCCGACCAGCGGCGGCACGCTGGTGAACGGCTCGGTGCTGCTGGAGCAGTCGACCTACACGGCGCAGCGCAACACCAATGCGCGCGTGCGTTTGGCCGCTGCCGTGTCGGGCGGTGCCACCGTCGCTGCGTCCGCCACCGCGCCGGCCGGCGCGCCCGCCACCTCGGTCGCCTGCACCGGCCCCGCCAACAGCTGCGTGATCGACGGCGGCAGCGTCGCCCCGCAGTTCGGCTTCTACACCGTGGTGCCGGCCAACAGCGCGCTGAACGTCACGGTCAACGGCGCGTCGGTCGCGGCGCCGGCCACGGCGCTGGCCGCCGGCGCGGACACGACGCTGTTCGTCTACGGCGATCCGGGCACCGCGACCGCGTCGCTGCTGACCGACGACAGCCACCTGCCGACCGACACGTCGACCGTGAAGCTGAGCCTGCTCAACGGCGTGACCGGTGCCGCCGGTTCGCTGACGCTGACCGCCAATTCCGCGCTGGTCGCCTCCAACATCGCACCGGGTACCGTGTCGACCTCGACCCCGGTCGCGGGCAGCGCCAATGCGATGAACCTGCGCGTCACGGCGTCCAACAAGGCGGGCGTGTTCATCTCGGACAGCATCAACTACACGCTGAATCCGGGCGCCGTCTACACGGTGATGGTCGGCGGTGACGCGTCGACGCCACAGCTGTTGCTGCATTAGACACAGCCCGCACGGGCGGCCGACAGTGTGTCGTTTTGCAAAGATTTCGCGGGCTGAGCGACCTCTATACACTGGATGAGCTTCTTCCGGGCGTCGGTCGAACCGACGCGCTGTTCTTCACTGCTCGTTGGGTTCGACTCGCCATGAAACTCGCTCTTTCGCACTGCCTGATCCTGCCCGTTCTGGCCGCGGCGTCCCTGTGCAGCGTGGCTGCGCTGGCGAGCGACGGCGGCCCCGAACGTGCCCCGCATCAACGCGCGGCGGCAGCCGCCGAGAGCGAGGCGCGCGTGATCGTCAAGCTCAGGGCCGATTCGACGCTGATGAAGGCCTTGTCGGCGTCTTCTGGTGCGGCCTCCGGCTCGGCCGCTGCACCGACGCATGCGCAGGCGCTCGGGTCGCGGCTCGGCCTGAAGCTGAGCGACGGCCGCGCGCTCGGCCCGCGCACCCAGGTCATCAAGGGCGCCGGCCTCTCGTCTCGCGAGCTGGCGGACCAGCTCGCCGCGCAGCCGGACGTCGAATACGCCGTCGTCGACGGCCGCATACACGCGCTCGCGCTGCCCAATGATCCGCTCTACGCCGCGGGTCAGACGGGCGCCAACGTGCCGGCGGTCGGCCAGTGGTACCTGCGGGCGCCCACCGCGACCGGCACGACGATCACCAGCACCTCGGACATCCTCGCGTCGATCAACGCCGAAGCGGCGTGGGCGATCACGAACGGCAGCAGCCAGGTCGTCGTCGCGGATCTGGACACCGGCGTGCGCTTCGACCACCCCGACCTGACGTCCAAGCTGCTGCCCGGCTACGACTTCATCACCTCGACGAGCACTTCCAACGACGGCGACGGGCGCGATGCCGACGCCTCCGACCCGGGCGATTTCGGCTGCGGCGAAACCACCAGCAGCTGGCACGGCACCCAGACCGCCGGCATCATCGGCGCGGCGACCAACAACGGCGTCGGCATGGCCAGCGTCGGCCACGACGTCATGGTGATGCCGCTGCGCGTGCTCGGCTGCGGCGGCGGCTTCGACTCCGACATCCAGGCGGCGATGCAATGGGCCGTCGGGATCAGCGTCCCCGGCCTGCCGGCCAACACGCACCCCGCCAAGGTCCTGAACATGAGCCTGGGCGCGAGCGGTGCCTGCTCGTCGGCCTATGCGGACACCTTCGCGCAGGTCAACGCGGCCGGCGCCGTCGCCGTCGTCGCGGCCGGCAACGACGGGTTGGCGGTCGGCACGCCGGCCAACTGCGCCGGCGCGATCGCGGTCGCGGGCCTGCGACACGCGGGCACCAAGGTCGGCTACTCGGACCTCGGGCCGCAGATCGCGCTCGCCGCGCCGGCCGGCAACTGCGTCAACAACACGGGCACCTGCGTGTACCCGCTGCTGACGACGGCCAACAGCGGCACGACCACGCCGGTCGCGGGCGCCGCAGGCGCGATCTACACCGGCAGTGGCGACAACGCCTCGCTCGGCACGAGCTTCTCGGCCCCAATGGTCTCCGGCACCGCGGCGCTGATGTTCTCGGTGAACCCGGGGCTGTCGCCTGCCTCTGTGCTGGCTCAACTGAAAGCGACGACGCGCCCGTTCCCGAACGCCGGCGCGCCGGCGATCCAGCTCGTCACGAACGGCCCGCTGGTGGCGGTCCCGAACTGCACCGCGCCGACCGGCACCGCGCAGGCGAGCGAGTGCTATTGCACGACCAGCACCTGCGGCGCCGGCATGCTGGACGTCGCGGCAGCCGTCTCGAGCGTCGCGACGCTGAACGCCAAGATCGACCTGCCCTCGACCAGCGTCGTCGCCGGCACCGCGGTGACGATCGACGGCTTGGGTTCCAACGCCGCCGTGGGGCAGGCGATCGCGAGCTACGCGTGGAGCACGAGCGATCCGACGATCGCGACCATCACGCCCTCCACCACCTCACCGGGATCGGCGACCTTGACGCCGATCAAGCCCGGCACGGTCACGATCACGCTGGCGGTGACCGACAGCACCGGCCAGACGGCGTCCACCAGCACGGTCGTGACCGTCACCGACGGCTCGGCGACGAACACCACGATCCCGACCAACCCGAGCACACCATCGTCGGGCGACAGCGGCGGCGGCGGTGCGATGAGCCTGGGCTGGCTGCTGGGCTGGCTCGCGTCGGTGATCGGCGTCTGGGTCGTCACGCCGCGGCCGCAACGCCGCCGCGCCTGAGCCGGGGCCTCTCCGGCTCCCGCCGGGCCGTTCAGGTCTTCGCGCAGGGCGCGAAGCTTTTCGCTCCCGGCCCCAGCTTCAGCGCGCTGGCGCGCGTGGCCAGGGCGACGTCGGTCGTCTCGAAGCGCAGCATGTGGTTGGTGGCGGCCGGCACGAGCTCGACGATGCGCGCGGTGTGGATGTCCTGCTCCGAGAACTGATCGAGCGCGCGCGCGGCGTTGCCGCGGTCGCTGAACGCGCCGAGCGAGAGGCCCGGGGCGAGCGGCGAGCTCTCCGGCATCTCGGCGTACTGCAGCTTGCGGCGCTTGAGCTCTTCCTCTTTCTTCAGCAGCGCGTCGCGGTTCGCGTAGCGGCCCATGTAGACCAGCCACTTGCCGGGCTTCGGGACCTTCTGGTCGCTCACGGCGGCGCCGGCCAGCGTCGTCTGCAGCGTGGTCTGCACGCGCGCGACCTCGGCGTCGTTGAACGGGCCGACCTCGAGGCAGATGGAGTTTGCGGGCGCAGAGGCGGCCGGGGCGGCGAGGCTGTCCAGCGGCGTGTCCGCGACCGCGACGCCGACTTCGGCCGCAGCCGATGCGGCGGCGGCCGCCGCGGACGCGCCCGACGCCGGCGACGGCGGCAGCACGCGCACCAGCTCCGGGTGGACCTGGCGGGCCATGCGCTCGGGCTCGCGATCACCGATCGAGCGCACGCCGACGATGCCGTCGAGCCAGCCCTGGCTCCAGGCGAAAAAGGCCAGGTTGGCGGCCAGCAGGGCGGCGACCAGGATCCTCAGCACGCGGGCGCCGCCTTCAGGTCTTGGGCGGCGGCGCCAGGCGCACGCTGACCTCGCCGCCGGTGACCTCGCGCAGGCCGGCGTCGGTCTCGAGCAGCAGCGCGCCCTGGGCCGAGACGCCGCGCGCGATGCCGTGCGGCGCGTCGGGCATCGTCGTCGTCACCGGGCGGCCGGTCAGCACGTCGCGCGCCGCGAAGCGCTCGGCAAAGGCCGCGAACCCCTCGCGCTCGAACTGCTTCAGCGCCTTGACCAGCGGCAGCGCGATGCGCGCCAGCACCGCGGGCGGCGTGGCCTCGGTGTCGAGCTCGAGCAGCGGCGCGAAGCCGGTGTTGGCCTCGATCGGGTCGAAGCGCTGCACGTTCAGCCCGATGCCGATCACCGCGAGGCGCTGCGTGCCGGCCGAGACCGTCTCGATCAGGATGCCGCCGAGCTTGCGCGTCGCGTTCGGCTCGCCGAGCAGCCAGAGGTCGTTCGGCCACTTCAGGCCGACGCGGGCCGGGCCGTCGTGGGCGCTGTCGAGCGCCTCGGCGATCGCGACACCGATCGCCAGCGACAGGCCCGACCAGTCGGGCATGCGCAGCGGCAGCGCGAGCGAGAAGGTGAGCGAGGCGCCCGGGGCCGAGTGCCAGCTGCGGCCCTGGCGGCCGCGCCCGGCGCTCTGGTGCTCGGCGACGAGCAGGCAGGGCTGCAGGTCGATCGAGCGGCGGCCGAAGGCGCCGCTCTCGACGCTGGCGTGGACGATCGCATCGAGCGCCGCCGGCGAGGTGTTGGGCACGGCGCGCGCGCGCTCCAGCAGCGTCGTGTTGGTCGAGCGCGTGCTGTGCACGACCTCGACGCTCAGGCCCGGCAAAAGCGGAACGAGCTGCTGCCAGAGGGCTTCGGTGCCCCAGTGCATCGTCGGCGGTGCGTGATCGAGCATGGTGGTTCAGGAAAAGGCGGGCGGTGGCGGAGGAGGGCGGGGTTTCAGCGGCGGCCGCGCTTGGGCGCCAGCATCGTGCCGCGGCAGGCGCGGGTGCCGCAGCGGCATTCGAACTGCTTCTTCAGCTTCGGGGTGTAGGGCTCGTCGATGATCAGCCCGTAGTCGTAGAACAGCTCGGTGCCGGGCTTGATCGCGCGCAGCGCCTTGATGAAGATGCGCCCGTCGACTTCGTCGGCCTCGCAGTTCGGCGAGCAGGCGTGGTTGATCCAGCGCGCCGCGTTGCCGCCGTGCTTCGCATCGATCACGTTGTGCTCGTCGATGTGGAAGTAGAAGGTGTGGTCCGGGTCTTTCGGGTCGTGCGGATGGCGGCGCAGCGCCTCGGGCCAGTCGATGATCTCGCCCTTGTACTCGATCAAGACTTCGCCCTTCTTCAGCGGCGCCACCGCGAACACGCCCTTGCCGTGCACCCCGGATTTGCGCACCTGGATGCGGCGGCCGCCCGGTTTGGAGGTGGGGGTCGTGGGGGCACTCGCTTGCGTCATCGGATTCTTTATGTACATTGAAATCATGGGCGTGCGCGCGCGTATGTGTGTATGCGCACGCGCGAGAAGCCCGGATTGTATTGATGCCGCGGGGTCGACCCCGCGCCAACATTGAAAGAAACATGACCAAGTCACTCATCATTGCCGAGAAGCCCTCCGTCGCCCAGGACATCGTGCGCGCGCTGAGCCCCCTAGCCGGCAAGTTCGACAAGCACGACGAATACTTCGAGAGCGACCACTATCTCGTGACCTCGGCCGTCGGCCACCTGCTGGAAATCAAGGCGCCGGAGGAGTTCGACGTCAAGCGCGGCAAGTGGAGCTTCGCGAACCTGCCGGTGATCCCGCCGCACTTCGATCTGAACCCGATCGACAAGAGCAAGGGCCGGCTGGGCGCGATCATGAAGCTGGTCAAGCGCAAGGACGTCAGCTCCTTGATCAACGCCTGCGACGCGGGCCGCGAGGGCGAATTGATCTTCCGGCTGATCCAGCAGCACAGCAAGAGCAAGCACCCGGTGAAGCGCCTCTGGCTGCAGAGCATGACGCCGGCGGCGATCCGCGATGGTTTCGACAACCTGCGCTCGGACGCCCAGATGCTGCCGCTGGCCGACGCCGCGCGCTGCCGCAGCGAGGCCGACTGGCTGGTCGGCATCAACGGCACCCGCGCGATGACGGCGTTCAACTCGCGCGACGGCGGGTTCTTCCTGACGACGGTCGGCCGCGTGCAGACGCCGACGCTGTCGATCATGGTCGAGCGCGAGGAGAAGATCCGCAAGCACGTCTCGCGCGACTACTGGGAGATCAAGGCGAGCTTCGCCGCCCAGGCCGGCGAGTACGACGGCAAGTGGTTCGACCCGAAGTGGAAGAAGAACCCCGACGACCCGGAGGCGCGCGCCGACCGGCTCTGGAACGAGCGCGACGCGCTGGCGATCCAGACCGCCGCGCTCGGCCAGCCGGCCAGCGTCACCGAGGAAGCCAAGCCCAGCACGCAGAGCTCCCCCGGCCTGTACGACCTGACGACCTTGCAGCGCGAGGCCAATTCGCGCCTCGGGTTCTCGGCCAAGACGACGCTGTCGATCGCTCAGGCGCTCTATGAAAAACACAAGGTCCTGACCTACCCGCGGACCGACAGCAAGCACCTGCCGGAGGACTACGTCGACGTCGTCAAGCAGACGATGAAGATGATCTCGACCGAAGATTTACCCGGCCCGCTGCGCGCGCTCGTCCCGCACGCGAAGACGGCGATCAAAGAAGGCTACGTCAAGCCGAACAAGAAAATCTTCGACAACGCGAAGGTCTCGGACCACTTCGCGATCATCCCGACCTTGCAGGCGCCGAAGAGCCTGAGCGAGATCGAGGCCAAGCTCTACGACATGGTCGTGAAGCGGTTCCTCGCGGTGTTCTTCCCGCCGGCCGAGTTCATGGTCACGACGCGGATCTCGACCGTGAAGGCGGCCGACGCGAAGGAATACAAGTTCCAGACCAACGGCAAGGTCATGGTCAAGTCCGGCTGGCTCGCGGTCTACGGCCGCGAGGCGCAGGAGGACGACGCGAACCTCGTCGCGGTCGCGCCCGGCGAGATCGTGCGCACCGAGGACGTCGTCGCGAACGCGCTGAAGACCAAGCCGCCGGCGCGCTACACCGAGGCGACGCTGCTCTCCGCGATGGAAGGCGCCGGCAAGCTCATTGACGACGACGAGCTGCGCGAGGCGATGTCGGAGAAGGGCCTGGGCACGCCGGCGACGCGCGCGGCCATCATCGAAGGGCTGATCTACGAGAAATACATCCACCGCGACGGCCGCGACCTGGTGCCCGGCGCGAAGGCATTTCAGCTGATGACGCTGCTGCGCGGCCTGGGCGTCGAAGACCTGACCAAGCCCGAGCTGACCGGCAACTGGGAGTTCCAGCTGTCGGAAATGGAGAAGGGAAAACTCGAGCGCGAGACCTTCATGGCCGAGATCGCGGCGATGGCCGAGCGCATCGTCAAGAAGGCCAAGGAATACGACCGCGACACGATCCCCGGCGACTACGCGACCCTGAAGGCGCCGTGCCCGAACTGCGGCGGCGTCGTGAAGGAGAACTACCGCCGCTTCGCGTGCACCGGCATCCCGGGCAAGACCGAGGCCTGCGGCTTCAGCATCAGCAAGATCCCGGGCAGCCGCGCGTTCGAGCTGGACGAGGTCGAGAAATTCCTGACCGACAAGAAGATCGGCCCGCTGGAAGGCTTCCGCTCGAAGGCCGGCTGGCCGTTCACCGCCGAGCTGAAGCTGGCGTTCGATGACGAGATCAAGAACTGGAAGCTGGAATTCGACTTCGGCGAGGACGCGAAGAAGGACGGCGAGTCCGGCGAGCCGATCGATTTCTCGGGCCAGGAAAGCCTGGGCGCCTGCCCGAAGGACCAGGGCCACGTCTTTGAACACGGCACCAGCTATGTCTGCGAGCACGCGGTCGGCGCGAACGTGACCTGCGACTTCAAGAGCGGCAAGATCATCCTGCAGCAGCCGATCGCGCGCGAGCAGATGACGAAACTGCTCGCGACCGGCAGGACCGATCTTCTGGAGGGCTTCGTCTCGAACAAGACGCGCCGCAAGTTCAAGGCGCGGCTGGCCTACGACAAGAAGGAAGGCAAGGTGAACTTCGAGTTCGAGCCGCGTGCGCCGAAGGGGCCGCCGGCGGCCAAGGGGGCGGCCGCCAAGAGCGCGCCGGCCCAGGCGGCTGCGGCCGAAAGCGCGGCGACTGAGAGCGCGCCGGCCAAGAAGGTCGCGGTGAAGAAAGCGGCGGCGAAGAAGAAGGCGACGTGATCGCCGCCGCGCGGCGGCTCAGCAGCGCTTGGCCGTGCGCAGCTTGGCCTGCAGCTTGGCCATCACCTCGTCATGACCGACGTAGACGCCGGTGCGACGGGCCTTCGCGAGCGACGCCATGCCGCGCTCCAGGAACGCCTGCTGCGCGGCGCGGCGCGCCAGGCTCTCTCGCACGGCGTTCTCGACGAACCCGGACAGCGATTCGCCCTCGGCGAGCGCCGATTCAAGTTCATCTCGGAGGGCCGGCGCAATGCGCACGGCCGGAAGGGTGGCGGTCTTCATGGGATCGATGTATCGCATTCGCGATACATCGACGAGCTCAGGTCTTGCGGCTCAGCAGCGACAGGAACTCGCGCCGCAGGGTCGCGTCCTTCAGGAACGCGCCGCGCATCAGGCTGTTCGTCATCATCGACTGCGCGTCCTTCACGCCGCGCCATTGCATGCAGAAGTGATCGGCCTCCATCACGATCGCCAGGCCGTCGGGCTTGACGCGCCGGTCGAGCTCGTTGGCGAGCATCGTGATCGCTTCTTCCTGGATCTGCGGGCGGCTCATGATCCAGTCGCAGATGCGGGCGTATTTCGACAACCCGATCAGGTTCGACTCCTCGTTCGGCAGGATGCCGATCCAGACCTTGCCCATGATCGGGCACAGGTGGTGCGAACACGCGCTGCGCACCGTGATCGGCCCGACGATCATCAGCTCGTTCAGGTGCTCGGCGTTCGGGAACTCGGTGACGCGCGGGATCGGCACGTAGCGGCCGCGGAACACTTCGGTCAGGAACATCTTCGCGACGCGCTTGGCCGTCTCGTTGGTGTTGTGGTCGCTCTCGGTGTCGATCACGAGCGCGCGCAGCACCTCCTGCATCTTGGCCTCGACCTCGCTGCGCAACTCGTCGACCTCGCCCTCCTCGATGAAGGCCGAGATGTTGTCGTTCGCGTGGTAGCGGCAATCCGCGCCGACGAGCCGGTAGCGGATGCGTTCGGAGGCCGGCAGCTGCGCCAGGTCATCGGCGGTTCTGAGGATCGGGGTGGGGTGGTCGCCGCGCATGCAGGGCCCTTTGTTGGTGCTTTACACCGCGCGAGGTTACCGCAGCGGCCCAGACCGTAGACTGCGCGCGGTGATGACGAACGATGCCACCCCCGCTACCGCGTCGCTGCCGCTGGCCCGGCTGCTGAACCACAGCGCCGACGCGGTCCAGGCGGTGCGCGCCGGCCAGTCGCTGACCGCGGCGCTGGCGCGCTGCCCGACCCCGGCCCGGCCGGGCGCGCAGGCGCTGAGCTTTCACGCGCTGCGCTGGCTCGGCTCGGCGCAGGCCTTGCGCACGCTGCTCGTGCCGAAGGCGCCGGCGCCGGCCGTCGACGCGCTGCTGCTGACCGCGCTGGCGCTGCTCTGGCCCGAGGCGCAAGCGCCGTATGCCGCGCACACGCTGGTCGACCAGGCCGTCGCGGCGATGAACGCGCGCGCGCGCCACAGCGCCGGCTTCGTCAACGCGGTGCTGCGGCGCTTCCTGCGCGAGCGCGACGCGCTCGTCGCCGCGGCGCTGCGCGACCCGCTGGCGCGCTTCAACCACCCGGGCTGGTGGGTCGAGCGGCTCAAGCGCGACTGGCCGGACGACTGGTCCGCGATCCTGGCCGCCGACAACCGCCACCCGCCGATGACGCTGCGCGTCAATGCGCGGCGCGGCGACGCCGCCGGCTACCTGGCCCGGCTCGCCGAGGCCGGCCTCGCCGCCCGGATTGCCGGGCCGCAGGCCCTGACGCTGCTCGAACCCTGCCCGGTGACGCGGCTGCCCGGCTTCGCGGCCGGCGACGTCTCGGTCCAGGATGCCGCCGCGCAACTCGCCGCGCCGCTGTTGCTGGGCGCCGGCCTGCCCTCCGGGGCGCGCGTGCTCGACGCCTGCGCCGCCCCCGGCGGCAAGACCGCGCACCTGCTCGAGCTCGCCGAGCTCGACGTGCTCGCGCTCGACAGCGACCCGCAGCGCCTGATCCGGGTCGACGAGACGCTCGCCCGCCTGGGCCTGAAGGCCCGCACGCTCGCCGCGGACGCCGGCCAGCCGGGCTCCTGGTGGGACGGCACGCCGTTCGACGCGGTCCTGCTGGACGCCCCCTGCAGCGCCGCCGGCATCGTGCGCCGCCACCCGGACATCCGCTGGCTGCGCCGCGCGACCGACATCGCCGACCTCGCCGCGACCCAGGCGCGCCTGCTCGACGCCCTCTGGCCGTTGCTGAAACCGGGCGGCCGCCTGCTGTACTGCACCTGCTCGGTGTTCAAGGCCGAGGGCCAGGAGCAGATCGACGCTTTTTTGCAACGCCAACCGGGCGCCCGGGCCGTTGCCGCGCCTGCATCCCCGGGCCACCTGCTGCCGCTGCCCGACAATGACGAAGCGCACGCGCCGCACGACTTCGGTGCGGCCGCGGATGGATTCTTCTATGGCTTGCTGACGAAGGACTGAGGTCTCCGGGCGATGACGAGCGTGGCACCACAACACGAGACGCCCTGGCCGCACGCGCCGCGCGCCGCCGTGGCCCGCTGGCGGCTCGAGCTGGCCTCGCTGGTGCTGATGCTGTGCGCGGCCTTGCTCGGCGTCCTGGCCGCGCCGGCGCGCGCGGCCGAGCCCGAGGTCGCGAGTTTCGAGGTCATCCGCAACGAGGAGGGCGTGCTGCTGAACTACGCCATCGGCCTGGAGCTCACGCGCAGCGTCGACGAGGCCTTGAGCAAGGGCGTGCCGCTGTTCTTCGTCGCCGAGGCCGAGGTCTTTCGCAACCGCTGGTACTGGCGCGACCAGCGCGTCGCGCACGCGGTGCGGGTCTGGCGCATCGTCTACCAGCCGCTGACCTCGACCTACCGCGTCACCTTCGACGGCGGCCTGAGCCAGAACTACGCGACCAAGTCCGAGGCCTTCGCGTCGATCAGCCGCGGCGCGCGCTGGAAGATCGCCGAGACGGGCCAGATCGACGAAGGCAGCCACCACTACGTCGAGTTCAACTTCAAGCTCGACACCTCGCTGCTGCCGCGGCCGCTGCAGATCGGCATCGGCGGCCAGGCCGACTGGGCGCTGACCGTGCAGCGCAGCCAGAAGATCAACTGACCGGGCCTTCGCGATGAAAAAAGCGACGCGCTGGGCGTGGATCATCTCGACGATCGCCGCGACCGGCGCCGGGCTGGTGCTGGCGTTCCTGCTGTCGATCACGACCAACAACCCGTCGCTGTACGAGCGCCACTACGTCTGGCTGTTCTGGGTCAACGTCGTCGTCGCGACGCTGCTGGTGCTGGTGATCGCGATCGCCGCGGTGCGGCTGACGCTGCGCGTGCGGCGCGGCAAGTTCGGCAGCCGGCTGCTGTTGAAACTCGCGGCGATCTTCGCGCTCGTCGGCGTCGTGCCGGGCGTGCTGATCTACACCGTGAGCTACCAGTTCGTCTCGCGCAGCATCGAGAGCTGGTTCGACGTCAAGGTCGAGACCGCGCTGGACGCCGGCCTGAGCCTCGGCAAGGGCACGCTCGACGCGATCGGCACCGACCTGGCGAACAAGACCCGCCTGGCCGCCGACCGCCTCGGCGAGACGCCCGGCTCGGCCCAGCCGCTCGCGCTCGAGCGGCTGCGCGAACAGCTCTCGGCGCAGGACATCACGATCGTCGGCGCGAGCGGCCAGGCCCTGCTCAGCACCGGCAGCAGCTCGTCCCGCCTGATGCCCGACCGGCCGCCGCAGGCGCTGCTGCGCAAGGCGCGCAGCCAGCACGTCGTCAGCGAGCTGCTCGACCTCGACGAGGACGCGGCCAGCGCGACGACCAACGCGCGCGTGCGCGCGGTCGCGCTGATCCCGACCACGACATTCGCGCTCGGCGACGAAGACCGCTATTTGATGGTCAATCAACTGCTGCCGCGCACGCTGACCGCGGACGCGCTGTCGGTGCAGGCGGCCTACCGCGAGTACCAGCAGCGCGCGCTGGCGCGCGGCGGGTTGCGCAAGATGTACATCGGCACGCTGACGCTCGCGCTGGTGCTGGCCGTGTTCGGCGCCGTGCTGCTCGCGGTGACCTTGAGCAACCAGCTCGTGCGCCCGCTGCTGCTGCTGGCCGAAGGCATGCGCCAGGTCGCCGGCGGGGACCTCTCCAGCAAGCCGGTGTTCGCCTCGCGCGACGAGCTCGGCGGCCTGACGCGCAGCTTCGCCGACATGACGACCCAGCTCTCCGACGCGCGTGAGCTGGTGCAGCGCAGCGTCGTGCAGGTCGAGGGCGCGCGCGCGAACCTGCAGACCATCCTGGACAACCTGACGGCCGGCGTGATCGTGTTCGACCGCCAGGGCCACATCGACACCGTGAACCCCGGCGCGACCCGCATCATGCGGCTGCCGCTGTCGGCCTTCCGCGGCCAGCCGCTGGGCAACGTGCCGGGGCTGGAGACGTTCGCGCAGGCGGTCGGCCAGCGCTTCGAGCTGCACGGCAGCAGCCCGGAGGCCGGCGAGCGCGACCACTGGCAGGACTCGTTCGAGCTGCAGCCGCCCACGCCGGGCGGCCGCGACCGCGACTCCATCGTGCTGCTGGTGCGCGGCGCCGCGATGCCGGCGGGCGCGCGGCTGATGGTCTTCGACGACATCACCGAGCTCGTCTCGGCGCAGCGCAGCGAGGCCTGGAGCGAGGTCGCGCGGCGGCTCGCGCACGAGATCAAGAACCCGCTGACGCCGATCCAGCTCTCGGCCGAGCGGCTGCAGCACAAGCTTGGCGCCAAGCTCGAAGGGGCCGACCAGGCGATGCTCGCGCGCTCGGTCAACACGATCGTGAACCAGGTCCAGGCGATGAAGACGCTGGTCAACGAGTTCCGCGACTACGCCCGGCTGCCGGCCGCGCACCTGGTCGCGATCGACCTGAACGCGCTCGTCAGCGAGGTGCTAGGCCTGTACGGCAGCGCGCAGGAGTCGGGCCGGCTGCGCCCCGAGCTCGCGAGCCGGCTGCCGGCCATCATCGGCGACCACACCCAGCTGCGCCAGGTGATCCACAACCTGGTGCAGAACGCGCTCGACGCCGTCGCCGAGCAGGCCGACGGGCAGGTGCGCATCGTCACCGAGGTCGCCCGCACCGAGCAGGGCGAGCTGCGCGCGGTGCGGCTGCAGGTGATCGACAACGGCCCGGGTTTTTCCGACAAGGTGCTCAAGCGCGCGTTCGAACCTTATGTGACGACCAAGAGCAAGGGCACCGGGCTGGGCCTGGCGGTGGTGAAGAAAATTGCCGACGAACACGGGGCCCGCGTACGCATCGCGAACCTGAAGGCGGAGGGTGGCGAGGGTGAGGGGGGGCCGGGTTTATCCCGGGGGGCCCAAGTCTCGCTATCATTCGCAAAATTCGCGCCGGTTGCTGGCAATTCCATTCCCGCGGCCTCGACCAGCTCCGGCATGCACTGAGATCCCATGGCCACCATTCTTGTTGTCGACGACGAACTGGGCATCCGCGCCCTGTTGTCCGAAATCCTTGCCGATGAAGGGCACACGATCGAGCTGGCCGAGAACGCAGCCCAGGCCCGCGCGGCGCGCGAACGCATGCGCCCGGACCTGGTGCTGCTGGACATCTGGATGCCCGACGTCGACGGCATCACGCTGCTGAAGGAATGGGGCGCGACCTCGCTGCTGAACATGCCGGTGATCATGATGAGCGGCCACGGCACGATCGACACCGCCGTCGAGGCGACGAAGTTCGGCGCGATGGCGTTCCTGGAGAAGCCGATCACGCTGCAAAAGCTGCTGCGCGCCGTCGAGCAGGGCCTGGCCAAGCCGGCCTCGCGCGGCGGCGTCGTGACGCCGCACACGGCGCACGCGAACAGCACCGAAGGGGGCGGCCTGACCGTCGAGGCCGCGATGACCGGCGGCGTGATGCTGCCGACCGCGCCGCTGATGCTGGGGCCGCA
>DASYCA010000128.1:0-6751 GCA_036500445.1 Burkholderiaceae bacterium
CGCAGGCGCGCGCCTTCTGCGCCAGGCGCGCGATCAGCTCCTCGATCTTCTTGCCGATGACCATCATCAGGTCGGCGAGCTCGTCGATCACGATCACGATGTTGGGCAGGCGCTCGAGCGGCTCGGGCTGCTCGGGCGTGAGACTGAACGGGTTCGGGATCAGCTCGCCGCGCTCGGCTGCATCGGCGATCTTCTTGTTGTAGCCGCCGAGGTTGCGCACCCCCATCTTGCTCATCAGCTTGTAGCGGCGCTCCATTTCGGCGACGCCCCAGGTGAGCGCATTGGCCGCGAGCTTCATGTCGGTGACGACCGGGCACAGCAGGTGCGGGATGCCTTCGTAGACGCTCATCTCGAGCATCTTCGGGTCGATCAGGATCAGCCGGACGTCGCGCGCCTCGGCCTTGTACAGCAGCGACAGGATCATCGCGTTGATGCCGACCGATTTACCCGAGCCGGTCGTGCCGGCGACCAGGCAGTGCGGCATCTTCGCCAGGTCGGCGACGACCGGGTTGCCGACGATGTCCTTGCCCAGGCCCATCGTCAGCTGCGACGACGCGTCGTTGTAGACCTGCGAACCGAGGATCTCGGACAGGCGGATCGTCTGGCGCTTCGGGTTCGGCAGCTCGAGCGCCATCGTCGTCTTGCCGGGGATGGTCTCGACGACGCGGATGCTGACCAGGCTCAGCGAGCGGGCCAGGTCCTTGGACAGGTTCAGCACCTGCGAGCCCTTCACGCCGGTGGCCGGCTCGATCTCGTAGCGCGTGATCACCGGGCCCGGCGACGCGGCGACGACGCGAACCTCGACGCCGAAGTCTTTCAGCTTCTTCTCGATCAGGCGCGAGGTCATCTCCAGCGTCTCGGGCGAGACGGTCTCGGTGCGGCCGGGCGCGGCGTCGAGCAGGTCGACCTGCGGCAGCTTGGTGTCGGCCAGTTCGGTGAAGAGCGGCTTCTGGCGCTCCTTCACGACGCGCTCGCTCTTGGGCACCTCGATCACCGGCGCCTCGATCACGATCGGCAGGTGGTCTTCGTGCAAGCGGTGCTCGACCTCGACGACGACCTCGCGCTCGCGCAGCGCCTTCTCGCCGACGCGCGCGTCCTCCGCGCGCTCGGTGCGCTGCGCGCGCCGCTCACGCAGCGATTCGATGCCCGCGCCGATGCGCTCGGCGAACTGCAGCCACGAGAAGCGCAGCGCGAGCGCGATGCCGGCGACGAGTGCGGCGATCCACAGCACACCCGAGCCGACGAAGCCGAACAGCCCCTGCGACCACAGGCCGAGCGAGTAGCCGACCGCCCCGCCGGCGCGGCCGCCGGCCACCTGCGCCTCCCAGTGGTACAGGCGCGTCCACTCGAGCGACGCGCTCGCCGCAAGCAGCAGCGCGAGACCGAGCCAGAACAACCAGAGCGGGCGCGGCGCCGCGGCCGTTGCCTGTGACGCCGCGTTCGACGCGTGCGCCGCCTGCGGCGCGCCCGGGTCGCTGCGCAGTGCACGCGCGAGCGCCCCGAGCCAGGCGCGCAGCGACACCGCCGCGGCCCACCAGACCGAGTAGCCGAACATGAAATACGCGAGGTCGGAGAACCACGCGCCGAACGCACCGGCCTTGTTGACGATGAGCGCGGTGCTGCCCGAGGTCGAGAACGCCGGGTCGGCCGCGCTGTGCGTCGCGAGCGCAAGCACCGCGAGCAGCCACAGCACGCCGGTGATCAGCAGCCCGGCCTGGGCGCGCCAGCCGGGCGGCGAATGCAGCGCCGCGGGGTTGCCGCCGGCAGAGGCGGCGAAGGCGTTGGGAGCCCCGTCAGAGCGGAGCGAACCGAGCGGAAAGGTCATCCACCGATTATGACGGCCCGCATCATTGCGTCAGCTGTTCCTTGATGTGCACCGACCCGTTCTCCTGGGTCTGGATCATGCCGCGCTCTTCGAGGTCCTTCATGACCCGGCTGACCATCTCGCGCGAGGCGCCGACGACCTTGGCCAGGTCCTGGCGCGAGACCTTGTTGCGGATCACCTTGTTCTCGCCGTCCATCTCGGCCATGTCCAGCAGCGTGCGGGCGACGCGGCCGTAGACGTCGAGCAGCGCGAGCGACTCGATCTGGCGGTCGGCGCTGCGCAGGCGCTGCACCAGGCCGCGCATGATCGCGTACGACAGGCTGGAGTTCTCGGGCAGGCAGCGCGCGAACTCGGCGCGGCCGAGGATCAGCATGTCGGTCTGGACCTCGGCGCGCACCGTCGCCGAGTGCGGCTCGTTGTCGATCAGGCTCATCTCGCCGACGTAGTCGCCCGGCTGCAGCACCGCCAGGATCACCTCGCGGCCGCGCGAATCGGCCGTCAGCACGCGCGCGCGGCCGGTCAGCAGGATGAACAGGGCGTTCGACTTCTTGCCATGTTCCACGACGATCTCGCCCCGGCGAAAGCGCCGCTTCACGACGCTGTCGGCGATGCCTTGCGCTTGATCATTGGTCAGCAATGAAAACAGCGGCACGCGCCGGATCAGATCGAGGTTGGAAAGCATGGCCATCGGGTTCGCCCTTTCGAGTTTGTTGTTGCTTGCGCTCGTCGTTGCCCTGCCCTGGGCGGATTCAATAATAAATCAGGCGTTTGCCTACAATTTGGCTATTGTCACCATTAATGGTCTGGACGCCAGCCTGAACAGCCCCCATGTCAGACTGACGTCTTCGGCGCGCAACTCCGCGCGGCCCGCCAGCCTCTTCATTCATCCGCCATGAGCCTATCCAACCAACACGCCCGCGTCCTGATCCTCGGTTCGGGCCCCGCCGGCTATACCGCCGCAGTGTATGCGGCACGCGCGAACCTCGCGCCGATGCTGATCACCGGCATCGCCCAGGGCGGCCAGCTGATGACGACGACCGACGTCGACAACTGGCCGGCCGACGTCGATGGCGTGATGGGCCCGGACCTGATGCAGCGCTTTCAAAAGCACGCCGAGCGCTTCAACACGAAGATCGTCCACGACCACATCAACAGCGTCGACCTGAGCCAGCGGCCGTTCAGGCTGACCGGCGATTCCGGCCAGTACACCTGCGACGCGCTCGTGATCGCGACCGGCGCGTCGGCCAAGTACATCGGGCTGCCGTCCGAAGAGGCCTTCATGGGCCGCGGCGTCAGCGGCTGCGCGACCTGCGACGGGTTCTTCTACCGCGGGCAGGAGGTCTGCGTCGTCGGCGGCGGCAACACCGCGGTCGAGGAGGCGCTGTACCTGTCGAACATCGCGAGCAAGGTCCACCTGATCCACCGGCGCGACAAGTTCCGCGCCGAGGCCATCCTGATCGACAAGCTGCACGCGAAGGTCGCCGAGGGCAAGATGCAGCTGCACCTGTGGAACACGCTCGACGAAGTGCTGGGCGACGCCTCCGGCGTGACCGGCGTGCGCCTGCGGTCCACGATCAAGGACGGCACCAACGGCGCGCCCACCACCGAGCTGGCGCTGACCGGCTGCTTCATCGCGATCGGCCACCAGCCGAACACCGACATCTTCAAGGGCCAGCTCGAGATGAAGGACGGCTACCTGATCACGCAAAGCGGCCTCGCCGGCATGGCGACGATGACCAGCGTGCCCGGCGTGTTCGCGGCCGGCGACGTGCAGGACCACGTCTACCGCCAGGCGATCACCAGCGCCGGCACCGGCTGCATGGCCGCGCTCGACGCGCAGCGCTTCCTCGAACAGCAATAATCGGGCTATAATCGCAGTCTTTGCCGAAAACAGCCTGGGTTAGCGACTGGGTTGGCCCGGCAAGCCTTCAGCTCAATTTAAACCGGGAGAAGCGTCATGGCACGCGTCTGTCAAGTCACGGGCAAGCGCCCGATGGTGGGGAACAACGTCTCCCACGCGAACAACAAAACCAAGCGCCGGTTCCTGCCGAACCTGCAGTACCGTCGCTTCTGGGTCGAGGCCGAGAACCGCTGGGTGCGCCTGCGCATCTCGAACGCGGCCTTGCGCCTGATCGACAAGGTGGGCATCGAGCAGGTCCTGGTCGACCTGCGCGCCCGCGGCGAAATCTAAGGAGGCCATCATGGCAAAAGGTGGACGCGAAAAGATCAAGCTGGAATCCAGCGCCGGCACCGGTCACTTCTACACGACCGACAAGAACAAGAAGACCACGCCCGAAAAGCTGGAGATGATCAAGTTCGACCCGAAGGCACGCAAGCACGTGACCTACAAGGAAACGAAACTGCGTTGAGCGCTCTCAGCGCCTTCGCAACGAAACCCGCCGATGGCGGGTTTTTTGTTGCTCGCTTCTTACGGCGCGTTGCGGTCGTTCGCTGTTCAGGGTCGCGCGAGGCCGGCGTACGTCCGGGTGCCCGGCTTTGTTCAGGGTAGAGCGTTCACTGCGCCGGGCACCCGAACGCACGCCGGCCCGGCACGCCCTGAGCACTGTGCGGTGAAAGGCGGTGACTCTCGGGGCGGGATGCGGTGTCGCCGACGCAGTGAACGCTCTACCCTGAACGACGTCGGCGACGGCGCATTCCGCCCCGAGCGCAGTCAGACGTCGCGAACGACCGCCGCCCGCCGGAGGCGTTACGCCTTGGCCGCCCGCAGCTTCAGCGCGAACTCCTGCAGCACCGCGATGCCGCTCTCCTCGGCGCTCTTGCACCAGGCCTGCAGGTCGACGACCAGTTGCTCGGCCGAGACGTTGGTGCGCGTCCACAGCTGGCGCAGCTCCTCGCGCATCGCGACCAGCTTGGCCAGGCCCGGGCTCTGCGCGATCGCCTGGGCGAGCTGCGCCTTCACCGCGTTCGGGATCTTGTCTTCATCGCGGTGCAGCCAGCGCTTCGCCAGCTTCATGTCGGCCAGGCGCCCGGCACTCGCCGCGCCTTCGGACTTCAGCCGCTCGACCTCGACATGCGCCGCGTGGCGCAGGTCACGTGCGTACTTGGCCATCACCTCGTAGCGGTTCGCGATGATCGCCTCGAGCGTCTGGTCGTCGGCGACCGGGCGCACCGCGCCGAGCTTCAGCGACGGCGGGGTCTTGCGGACCTTGGCCAGGCCCAGCAACTCCAGCCCGCGGATGTAGCCCCAGCCGATGTCGAACTCGTACGACTTGACCGAGAACTTGGCCGAGGTCGGGTAGGTGTGGTGGTTGTTGTGCAGCTCTTCGCCGCCGACGATGATGCCCCACGGCGAGACGTTGGTCGACGCGTCGTCGGCCTCGAAATTGCGGTAGCCCCACCAGTGCGCGAGGCCATTGATCACGCCGGTGGCCCAGATCGGGATCCACATCATCTGGACCGCCCAGACGCTGACGCCGATCGCGCCGAACATCAGCACGTTGATCAGCACCATCACGCCCACGCCCTGCCAGCTGTAGCGGCTGTACAGGTTGCGCTCGAGCCAGTCGTCGGGCGTGCCGTGGCCGTACTTGGCCAGCGTCTCGGCGTTCTTCGCCTCGGCGCGATAGAGCTCGGCGCCGGTCAGCAGCACCGTCTTGATGCCGCGCGTCTGCGGGCTGTGCGGGTCGTCCTCGGTCTCGCACTTGGCGTGGTGCTTGCGGTGGATCGCGACGAACTCCTTCGTCACCATGCCGGTCGTCAGCCACAGCCAGAGCCGGAAGAAATGCGACGGGATCGCGTGCAGGTCGAGCGCGCGGTGCGATTGCGCGCGGTGCAGGAACACCGTGACCGACACGATCGTGATGTGCGTGGCCACCAGCGTGAACGCCAGGACCTCCCACCAATGCGCGCCCAGCAAGCCGTGCGCGAGCAGGTTGATCAGCGAGTCCCAGACCAAGAGCAGCGAATCCATGAAATCCTTTGAGCCCGCAACACACGCGGGTGCGAGATTGTAAGCGACGCGGTCCGGTGACCGATCGCTTCTATTGACCCGGAAATGGGCGCTTTGTTCCGCGTTTTCAAGCCCGCCCGAATCGGGCTTTTGCCGGCAACCCGCCGCAAATTGTGTCGATCAGCGCCGTTCCCACACCGCCGCGAAGAAACCGTCGGTCGCGTGCCGATGCGGCCACAGGCGCAGGAAGTCGCCGCGCACCAGGGTTTCCGAGGCCTCCACGTGGGCCTTGGCGAGCACCTCGGCGGCCGCAACCGGCTTGAAATCGCGCTCCCGCTCGGCCGTGAAGGCCTGCGCGATCGCCTCGTTCTCGGCGTCCAGCAGGCTGCAGGTCGCGTAGACGAGGCGCCCGCCCGGCTTCAGCAGCCGGGAGGCGCTCGCCAGGATCGCGGCCTGCTTGACGCGCAGCTCCTCGACCGATTGCGGCGACTGGCGCCACTTCAGGTCCGGGTTGCGGCGCAAGGTGCCCAGCCCCGAGCACGGCGCGTCCACCAGCACGCGGTCGAGCTTGCCGGCCAGGCGCTTGATGCGCTCGTCGCGCTCGTGCGCGATCTGCACCGGATACACATTCGACAGGCCGCTGCGCGCCAGCCGCGGCTTCAGCGACGCGAGCCGGTGGCCCGACGTGTCGAACGCGTACAGCCGCCCGGTGTTGCGCATCTCGGCGCCGAGCGCGAGCGTCTTGCCGCCGGCGCCCGCGCAGAAGTCGGCGACCATCTCGCCGCGCTTGGCCCCCAGCATCAGCGCGAGCAACTGGCTGCCCTCGTCCTGGACCTCGACATCGCCGCGCATGAACACGTCGAGCTTGTGCAGCGCCGGCTTGCCGTCGATGCGCAGCCCGAGCGGCGAGTACGGGGTCGCCAACGCCTCGATGCCGGCCGTCTTGAACGCGGCCTGCACGTCCTCGCGCTTGGCCTTGAAGGTGTTGACGCGCAAATCGAGCCCGGCGCCGCTGC
>DASYCA010000129.1:0-11830 GCA_036500445.1 Burkholderiaceae bacterium
GAGTTCGCGCGCCACCTCCGGCAAGGTGTTGTGGCGCCGCACGGCCGTCAGCAACTGCTCCCAGCCGTGCGCCATCGGCGGGCTGTTCAGCAGC
This sequence comes from Burkholderiaceae bacterium, assembly GCA_036500445.1. Classification (GTDB taxonomy): domain Bacteria; phylum Pseudomonadota; class Gammaproteobacteria; order Burkholderiales; family Burkholderiaceae_C; genus LMDS01. Next base: position 95 of record DASYCA010000129.1, read on the forward strand.
ACCTGGTAGAGCGGCGAGATGCGGCCGCGCTGCGCGGCGATGCCGGCCTCGAGCTCGGCGAGCTCGGGCCGGGTGCCGGGCGGGATCGGGGCGATTCTCATGGCCGGTCTCCTTGCGCGTTCAGCCGCGCTTGCACAGCAAGCCGCCGTCCACCGGCAACAGCACGCCGGTGATGTAGCGCGCCTCGTCGCTGGCCAGGAACAACGCCGCGTTCGCGACGTCGCCCGCGCTGCCCATGCGGCGCATCGGCACCAGCGCCTCGCGCTCGGCGCGCACGACGTCCGCCGGCACGCCGCGCTCCTGGGCGCGGCGCTCGATCGCCATCGGCGTGTCGATCAGCCCCGGCACGATCGCGTTCGCGCGGATGCCGTGCTTCGCATTCTCCATCGCGAGGTGCTCGGTGAAGGTGTTCACCGCCCCCTTGCTGGTCTTGTAGGTGACGGTCGGCCGCGCCGCCATCGACGAGGTCGACGACACGTTGATGATGCAGCCCGATTGCTGCGCGACCATGTGCGGCAGCGCGTGCTTGCAGGTCATGAACATGCCCTTCAGGTTCATCGCCATCAGCGCGTCCCAGACATCGGCGTCCATCTCCGCGGTCGCGCGGTCGCCCTTCGATTGGCCGACGTTGTTGTGCAGCACGTCGATGCGGCCGTAGCGCTCGACGCAGGCGTCCGCGATCGCCTTGCAATCGGCTTCGCGGGTGATGTCCGCACGCAGCACCGACGCGGTCGCGCCCAGGCGCTGCACGGCGGCCAGGGTGTCCCGGGCCCAGTCCTCGTTGATGTCGACGAGCAGCAGCGTCGCGCCTTCCTGCGCGAAGCGTTCGGCCACCGCGCGGCCATTGCCCATCGTGCCGCCAGGCTGCTGGCCGGCGCCGACGATCACGGCGATCTTGTGTTGGAGTCGTTGGGTCATGGTGTCCGTGAGCGGGTCGGTGAATCGGTGAGTGAATCGCTCATTCGATCGAGATGTGGGCGTCGGCGACGACCTTGCGCCAGCGGGCCTGTTCGGCGCGCATGAAGCGGGTCATCTCGGCGGGCGAGTCGACCGCGACCGTCAGGCCTTCGCCGGCCAGGCGCTCGCGGTACGCCGGTGCCTCGGCGGCCCGGTGCAGCGCGCCGTTGAGCTTGGCGATGACGTCGGCCGGCGTGCCCGCCGGTGCGAACACCGCGTACCAGACCTCGGCCTCGTAGCCCGGCACCGTCTCGCCGATCGTCGGCACGCCCTTGTACGAGGCCGAGCGCTGCGCCGAGGTGACGGCGATCGCGCGCATCTTGCCGCCTTCGACGAGTTTGGAGACCCCGCCGGCGGTGCCGAACACGAAGTCGACCTGGCCGCCCATCAGGTCGGTGTAGGCCGGCGCCGCGCCGCGGTACGGCACATGCACGAGGTCGACCTTGGCCATGTTCTTGAACAGCTCGCCGGCCAGGTGCACCGCCGACCCGTTGCCCGAGGACCCGTAGGTCAGCTTGCCGGGCTGCGCCTTGGCCGCCTTGATCACGTCGGCGACCGTCTTGTAGGGGCTGTCCGGGCGGCTCACCAGGACGTTCGGGCCGCGGCAGATCAGGCCGACCTCGGTGAGCTCCTTGTTGGTGTCGTAGGGCAGCTTCTTCACCAGCGAATCGTTGATCGCGAGCGCCGACGTGGTCAGCAGCAGCGTGTAGCCATCGGCGGCCGCCTTCGCGACGATCTCCGAGCCGATCACCGTGCCGCCGCCGGAGCGGTTGTCGACGAACATCGTGCCGCCCAGCTCGCGCTGCAGCCCCTCGGTCAGCGCGCGGCCGACCACGTCGGTGCCGCCGCCGGGGGTGAACGGAATCACCATGCGGATCGTCCGCGCCGGGTAGGCGTCGGCCGCCCGCACCGCGAAAGGCAGGCCCGCCGCGGCGGGCAGCAGCGCCAGACGCAGCCACTCGCGCCGGCGGATCGAGAGAGAAGTCATGTCGTGTCCTCGTTTTGACCGGCCTCAGTCTAGGGAGCCGGTCGCGACGAGCTGTGACGAATCGGAAACGCTCGGATTCCCGATTCAGGACGCTCGCTGCACCGCAGCATCGGTGGGCAGCAGGTGTTCCAGCAAGGCCTTGGCGGGCGGCGCGAGCGCGCCGGGATCGAGCGCGCAGACCCACATCTGGCGCTGGGCCCAGGCGTCCTCGAGCGGCACGATCGCCAGACCGAGCAGCTGCTCGTAGTTGCGCGCGACCCCGGTCGCGACGATCGCGAGGCCCAGGCCTTCGCGCACCATCGCGCAGCGCGCGCCGGGGTTGGAGACCTGCGCGCGCACCCGCAGCGGCCGCGACAGCGTCGGCCCCGCCAGCAGCAGGAACTCCTCCAGGCTGTGGCGCGGGAAGTAGCCGAGGAAGTCGTGGTCCAGCGCCTCATCGAGCCGCAGCGACGCGCGCCGGGCGAGCGGGTGGCCGAGCGGCACGACCAGGCTCACCTCGTCGCGCCGGTACGGCAGCGAGACGACGCCGGTGGCCGGCTGCGCGGCGTGGTAGATGCCGAGGTCGGCGTCGCCCGCGGCGACGATGCGGGCGATGTCGTAGCTGTAGGCTTCGTTCAGGTCGACGCGCGATTCGGGCTGGCGGCGCGCGAACGCGGCGATCTCGCGCGGCAGGAACTGGTGGATCGCCGAGGAGTTCGCGACCAGCCGGATCTGCGCGACGCCGCTCGCCGAGTAGGCCCGCAGCGCCCCGCGCGCCTGCGCGACATGGCGCAGGATGCTGCGCGCCTGCTGGTAGAGCATCGCCCCGGCCGGCGTCGGCACGACGCCGCGGCCGTGGCGCTGCAGCAGTTTCGTGCCCTCGCGCCGCTCGAGCTCGGTGATGCGCTTGCTCGCCGCCGAGGTCACCAGGTTCACGCGCTCGGCCGCGCGCGAGAGGCTGCCCTCTTCGATCGCGGCGACGAGAATTTCCAGCGAGGACAGGTCCATCGGCGTGCGATCGGCGAATCGGCCGTCTGCGGCTGCGGCTACTTCGCCTTGCGCCGCTGCTGCCACGCGAGCAGCTCGCCGACGAAGCCCTTGCGGAACGCGACCACGCAGACGACGAAGATCACGCCGATGATCACGTTGATCCAGGAGCCGACGCGGTCGGACAGGAAGTCCTGCAGCCCGATGATGGTGAACGCGCCGACCACCGGCCCGGCGAAGGTGCCCATGCCGCCGAGCAAGGTCATCAGGATCACCTCGCCGGAGATCGACCAGTGCGCGTCGTTCAAGGTCGCGAAGCCGAGCACCAGCGTCTTCATCGACCCGGCCAGACCCGCCAGGCCGGTCGAGAGCACGAACGCGAGCAGCTTGTAGCGGTCGACGTCGTAGCCTAGAGAAATTGCACGCGGCTCGTTCTCGCGGATCGCCTTCAGCACCTGCCCGTACGGCGAATGGACGATGCGGATGATGAACAGGAACACCGCGACGAAGACCGCGAGCACGACGTAGTACAGCACCTTGTCGTTGTCGAGCGGGATCAGCCCGAGCAGCTTGCCGCGCGGCACGCCTTGCAGCCCGTCCTCGCCGCCGGTGAACGGCGCCTGCAGGAACACGAAATAGATCATCTGCGCCATCGCGAGCGTGACCATCGCGAAATAGATGCCCTGGCGGCGGATCGCGATCAGCCCGATCACGAGGCCGCAGGCCGCCGCGATCGCGGTGCCGGCGAGCACGCCGAGTTCGGGCGGCAGGTTGGCCGTGCGCACCAGCCAGCCGGTGCCGTAGGCCGCGGCGCCGAGGAACGCGGCGTGGCCGAACGACAGCAGCCCGGTGTAGCCGAGCAGCAGGTTGAACGCGCAGGCGAAGATCGCGTAGCACAGCGCCTTCATCATGAAGATCGGGTACAGGCCGATGAAGGGCGCGGCCACGAGCAGCGCCAGACCGATCCAGAGCGCGATCCGGCTGCGCCGCGTGATGACAGCGGCGTCCATTATTTTTCCTTCCCGAACAGCCCGGCCGGCCGGATCATCAGCACGATCGCCATGATCACGAACACGACGATGCTCGAGGCCTCGGGGTAGAAGACCTTCGTCAGGCCCTCGATGATGCCGAGCGCGAGGCCGGTCAGGATCGAGCCGAGGATGGACCCCATCCCGCCGATCACGACGACCGCGAACACGACGATGATCAAATTGCTGCCCATCAGCGGCGTGACCTGGATCACCGGCGCGGCGAGCACGCCGGCGAGCGCGGCGAGGCCGGCGCCGGCCCCATAGGTCAGCATCACCATCACCGGCACGTTGATGCCGAAGGCCTGCACCAGCGCCGGGTTCTCGGTGCCGGCGCGCAGGTAGGCGCCCAGCCGCGTGCGCTCGATCACGAACCAGGTCGTCAGGCACACCAGCAGCGACGCGAACACGACGAAGGCGCGGTAGTTCGGCAGCACCATGAAGCCCAGGTTCGTCGCGCCCTGCAGCAGGTCGGGCACCGGGTAGGACTGGCCCGAGACGTCGAACCAGTAGCGAAACACCCCTTCGGCGATCAGCGCGAGGCCGAAGGTCAGCAACAGCCCGTAGATCGGATCGATCTTGTACAGGCGTTTCAGCAGCGTGCGCTCGATCACGACGCCGAGCGCGCCGACGACCAGCGGCGAGATGACCAGCGCGAACCAGAAGTTGATGCCGAACCGGTCGAGCAGGATGAACGCGACGTACGCGCCGATCATGTACAGCGCGCCGTGCGCGAAATTGACGATCCCCAGCAACCCGAAGATCACCGCCAGGCCCAGGCTCAGCATCGCGTAGAACGAGCCGTTGACGAGGCCGAGCAGCAATTGGCCCAGGAAGGCCTGGATCGGGATGCCGAAGATCTCCATGAAGTCGCGCGCCGGTTCAGGTCGACTCGGCCATCACTTCCAGAGCGCGCACTTGGACTCGGCCTTGGTCAGGAACGCGTCCTCGCCCTTGGTCGTCGCGACGACGTTGTAGTAATCCCACGGCGTGGTCGACTCCGCGGGCGTCTTGACCTGCATCAGGTACATGTCGTGGACCATCGTGCCGTCGGCGCGGATGTAGCCGCCCTTGGCGTAGAAGTCGTTGATCTTCATCTTGCGCATCTGCTCGTTGACCTTGTCGCCGTCGTCGGTGCCCGCGGCCTTCACGGCATCCAGGTAGAAGCGCGTCGCGGAGTAGTCGGCCGCCTGCAGCGACGAGGGCATGCGCTTGAACTTGTCGAAGAAGCGCTTGCTCCAGGCGCGCGTCTGCTCGTTCTGGTTCCAGTACCAGCTGTCGGTCAGGTACATGCCCTGCGTCGCCTTCAGGCCGAGCGAGTGCACGTCGTTGATGAACATCAGCAGCCCGGCCAGCTTCATCGTCTTGGTCAGGCCGAACTCGTTGGCCGCCTTGACCGCGTTGATGGTGTCGCCACCGGCGTTCGCAAGACCCAGGATCTGCGCCTTGCTCCCCTGCGCCTGCAGCAGGAAGGAGGAGAAATCGCTCGCCGACAGCGGCGCGCGCACCGAGCCGACGACGTTGCCGCCGGCTTTCACCACTGCGGCCGTCGCATCGGCCTGCAGCGCGGTGCCGAACGCGTAGTCGGCGGTCAGGAAGTACCAGCTCTTGCCGCCGGCTTTCACCACGGCCGGCGCGGTGCCCTTGGCGAGCGCGACGGTGTCGTAGGCGTAGTGGATCGTGTACGGCGAGCATTGTTCGCTGGTCAGCGCGGACGAGCCCGGCCCGATCGCGATCAGCGGCTTCTTCTTCTCGCCGGCGACCTTGGCCACCGCGAGGCCCGTGCCGGAGTTGGTGCCGGCGATCAGCATGTCCATGCCTTGCTGGTCGAACCACTCGCGCGCCTTCGAGGCGGCGACGTCCGGCTTGTTCTGGTGGTCGGCGACCATCAGCTCGACCTTCTTGCCGTTGACCGCGCCGCCCATGTCGGCGATCGCCATCTTGATCGCCTCGGCGCCGGCCGGGCCGTCGATGTCGGCGTACAGGCCGGACAGGTCGGTGATGAAGCCGATCTTGATCGTGTCGCCCGAGTACTGGGCCTGGGCGCCGGCGGCGAACAGCGAGGCCGCGGCGAACGCGCAGGCCGACAGGGTGTGCTTGAGTTTCATCGTCATGTCTCCAGTGTGGAAAGGAAAGGGGTGCGTGAGTGAATGAGCGAGTGGGTGAAAAAAGGCGCCGTTCAGACGCCGAGGTATTCGTGCAGGCGCTCCATGCGCGAGGGCAGTTCGGCCTGCGTGAATTGCTGGATCACCTGGCCGTGCTCCATGACCAGGAAGCGGTCGGCCAGCGGCGCGGCGAAAACAAAATTCTGTTCGACCATCACGATCGTGTAGCCCTGCTTGCGCAACGCGACGACCATCTCGGCGAGCTTTTGCACGATCACCGGCGCCAGGCCCTCGGAGATCTCGTCGAGCAGCAGCAGCTTCGCACCGGTGCGCAGGATGCGCGCGACCGCCAGCATCTGCTGCTCGCCGCCCGACAGCCGCGTGCCCTGGCTGGGCGCGCGCTCCTTCAGGTTCGGGAACATCGCGTAGATCTGCTCGACGCTCATCCCGCCCTCTGCCAGTTGCGGCGGCAGCATCAGGTTCTCTTCGCAGGACAGGCTCGAGAAGATGCCGCGCTCCTCGGGGCAATAGCCCAGGCCCAGCCGGGCGATCCGGTGCGTGGCGAGCCCCACCGTCTCGGTGCCGCGGACCTTGATCGAGCCGGTGCGCCGGCCGATCAGCCCCATGATCGCGCGCATCGTGCTGGTGCGGCCGGCGCCATTGCGCCCGAGCAAGGTCACGACCTCGCCCTCGTCGACATGAAAATTCACGCCGTGCAGCACGTGCGATTCGCCGTACCAGCCTTGCAGGTTGCTGATCTCGAGGAACCGGGTCGCCATCTCAGTGCGCCCCCTTCAGTTCGGTCTTCGCGCTGCCCATGTAGGCCTCGATCACGGCCGGGTTCTTCGAGACCTCGGCATACGGCCCTTCGGCCAGCGTCGCACCGCGCTGCAGCACGGTGATCGTGTCGGCGATGCTGGAGACGACGCTCATGTTGTGCTCGACCATCAGCACCGTGCGGCTGGCCGCGACCTTCTTGATCAACTGGCGGATGCGGTCGACGTCTTCCAGGCCCATGCCTTGGGTCGGCTCGTCCAGCAGCATCAGCTTCGGCTCCATCGCGAGCGTCGTCGCGATCTCCAGCGCGCGCTTGCGGCCGTAGCTCAGCTCGACGGCCGGCAGCGCCGCGTAGCTCTCGAGGTCGACCTCGCGCAGCAATTCGAGCGCGCGCGCGTCCAGCGAGTTCAGCGAGCGCTCGGGCTTCCAGAAATGAAACGAGGTGCCGAGCGTGCGCTGCAGCGCGACGCGCACGTTCTCGAGCACGCTCAGGTGCGGGAACACGGCCGAGATCTGGAACGAGCGGATCACGCCGCGGCGCGCGATCGCGGCGGGCTGCTCGGTCGTGATGTCGGCGCCGTCGAACAGGATCTGCCCGCTGGTCGGGATCAGGAACTTCGTCAGCAGGTTGAAGCAGGTCGTCTTGCCGGCGCCGTTCGGCCCGATCAGCGCGTGGATGCTGCCGCGCCGCACTTTAAGGTCGACCTTGCTGACCGCGACGAAGCCCTTGAACTCCTTCGTCAGCTGACGGGTTTCGAGGATGTAGTCGCCGCCGTTCATCGAGCTACTCATGCCTGGCGCTCCGCCCTCGCCCCGAGCCGCAGCGACAGGGTGCGCGCGACCTTCAGCACCGCTTCGCGATGGCGCTCGCCGCGGTCGGCACCAAGCAGCGCCTTGTTCAGGCAGACGGCGACGCCGGCGACGACCTGCCCCGAGGCATCGAAGACCGGCGCGCCGAACGAATAGACGCCTTCGCGCACGGTCTCGTCGTCGATGCTGTAGCCGCGCTTGCGCGTCAGCGCGAGCTCCTTGATCAAGGTGTCGAGCTCGCGCGGGCCCTTGCGCGTCAACTGCACCGGCAGGCCATCGGCGAAGCGCTGGCGCAGCGCGTCGGGCGATTGATGGGCCAGCATCGCCTTGCCGCTGCCCGAGCGATAGGCCGGCAGGCGCATGCCCACGTTGAACAACAGGCCCAGCGGCCGCGCACTGTTGCGCACGGCGACATACAGCGCGTCGGTGCCGTCCAGCACCGACAAGACGATGGTCTCCTCGGGTGCGGCGCCGGCCTCGAGCCAGAGCGCCGCGAATTCGCGCGCCGCGTCGGTGCCGGTGACGAAGGCCTCGGCCAGGCCCATCACGCGCGGCCCGATCAGGAACGCGCCGTCGTGCTGGCGGCGCAGGTAGCCGAACGACATCAACGTGTTGCACAGGCCGTGCACGCTGCTCTTGGGCAATGCCAGCTCGCTGGTCAGCTGCGCCAGACTCATCGGCTCGCGCCGTTCGGCGAGGCGGTCGAGCAGCGCCAGCGCACGCACCACGGCCGGCACCAGCGGCGCCGCGGCAACCCGTGCGCGGCTCGCGGCAGGCACGCTTTTTCGCAGCGGTGTGGCGGTGGCGTGCAGGACGGTCTCCGAAAATCCAGCGGGCCGGCGGCGTTCAGCAGGTTGAACGCCGTTCAGTGGAACAGTCGCGGAGTCTATGCACTCCGGTCTCGTCCGCAAGCGCTCAAACGCCTATTCGCGGGAAAACACCGAGGCGGGCGGAGGCGGCCGGCTGCGTTCGCACGCCTGCCCGACGCCCCACAGCAGGGCGCCGATGGCCACCGCAGCGCCGAGCTGTTCGGCCAGCGTGAGTTGGTCGGAGTACCACAGCAACGCGGTCGTCGCCCCGAGCACGACCACGAACATCGCGATCGCCAGGATGGCGGCGCCGCGCGACATCGGCGGGTCGTAGCGCTCGATGCGTGCCAGCTCGAACGCCGGCTTCGGCCAGCGCCGGGCGACGTCGGCGGGGCGCCAGCCGGGCGGCTTGAACCAGACGCGCAGCTTGTCGCCCCAGGAGGCGGCGCGCCAGCTGTCCTGCGCGAGCTCGGCATAGGTGTGCAGGTTCGCCCACAGCGGGTTCCAGCTGCGCAGCGGGCCGCGCGTGCCGTAGACGCAGGGCACGGCGTCGTCCTCGGGCTCGAAGCTGCCGAAGAGCCGGTCCCAGACGATGAAGATGCCGCCGTAGTTCCGGTCGAGGTATTGGTCGTTGACCGCGTGGTGCACCCGGTGGTTGCTGGGCGCGCAGAACCAGCGGTCGAACCCGCCGAGCTTGCCGATCTGCTGGGTGTGGACCCAATATTGATACAGCAGGTCGACGAGGGCCACCACGCCGAACACCAGCGGCGGAACCCCGAGCAGCGCCATCGGCAAATAAAAAATCCAGCTGACGAGCCAGCCGCTGCCGGTCTGGCGCAGCGCGGTCGACAGGTTGTAGTCCTCGCTCTGGTGGTGCACCACGTGGGCGGCCCACATCAGCGCGACGGTGTGGCCGAAGCGGTGGACCCAGTAGTAGCAGAAGTCGTAGAGCACGAGGCCGGCGAGCCAGACCCAGGCGGACTGGGCCGAGAGCTTCCACGGCGCGAGGTGGTCGAACACCGCGACATAGATCGCCAGCGTCGGCAGCGCGCTGAACACGCCGACGATCTGGCTCAGCACGCCCAGGCCGATGCTGTTCAGCGCGTCGTTGAGCCGGTAGGTGTTGCGCCCGCGCCGCCAGCCGACGATGAATTCGATCGCGATCAGCAGCAGGAAGACCGGGGTCGCGAGGACGATGATCTGCGGGCCGGTCATCACGCGGACCTTCAGGTCAGGCAGCCGCGCGCGTCGACCGGCCAGACGGCTTCGACGACGCCCTGCGCCAGCCCGCCGCGCACGACGACATAGCGGTCGTGCAGGTTCACGGTCGGGTCGCAATGGCCGGGCACCAGCCAGACCGTGTCGCCGAGCGACGGCAATTCGCCGCCGCCGTGCGGCACGGTCAGGATGCCGTGCTCGTCGCCGCCGTTCGCGAACGCGAGCGCGCGGCCGTGCACGCGCGGCAGGCCGGAGTCGATCGCATGGGCCTTGTGGCCGGCATCGACGACCGCGTGGGCGGCGCCGCGGCTGATCACCTGCGACTTGACGAACAGCGCGTGCTCGAAGCGCGGCGCACCCGGCGTCGGCTCGTTCGCGGCGTAGTCGGCGTCCATGAACAGGTAGCTGCCGCATTGCAGCTCGCCGTAGACGCCGCTGGCGGCCTCGAACGCGAAGCTGCCCGAGCCGGCGCCGGTGACGAGCGGGCAGTGCATGCCCGCCGACGTGATGCTGGCCTGCGCCGAGCGCACCGCGCTGACGGCGTGGCGGATCGCGGCCTCGCGCTCGCCGCTGCCGCGCAGGTGTTGCGCGCGGCCATGGTACGCGTGCAGGCCGGCGAAGCGCAGGCCGTGCGAGACGAGTTGATGGGCGAGCGCGCCGGCCGCCGGCGGCGCGACGCCGCAGCGGCCCTGGCCAACGTCGATCTCGACGAAGACGTCGACGCGGGTCCCCGCCGCCTTCAATGCGGCGGCCAGGCGATCGACGCCGAGCGCGGAATCGACCGCGAGGGCCAGCGTGATGCGCCCGGCGAGTGCGGCCAGCCGCGCGAGCTTGGCCGGCGCGACGATCTCGTTGCTGATGAAGATGTCCAGCACGCCGCCGGCCGCGAGCGCTTCGGCTTCGCTGAGCTTTTGCACGCAGATGCCGACCGCACCGGCCGCCGTCTGCAGCTGCGCGATCGCGGCGCTCTTGTGCGTCTTCGCGTGCGGGCGCAGCCGCAGGCCGCGGGAGGCGGCGAATGCGGCCAGCGCCGCGAGGTTGCGGCGCATCGCGTCGACGTCGATGACCAGCGCCGGCGTGTCGATCGCGTCGACGCCGTCGCCGACCGCCACGGTCGACGGGCTCACGCCACGCGCGCCTTCGCCGCGCCGGTGTCGGTGAATTCGTCCAGCGCGCCTTCGTCCAGGTGGTGGGCGTCGCTCCAGCCGATCAGCGACAGCCCCGACGCGGTGTACAGCAGCCGGTTGATGCTCGCGTTGCCGAGCTGCCAGGAGCGCGGCGCGTCGAGCGCCAGGTGCGTGGCGGCGCGGTACAGGCAGTCCATCACGCCGCCGTGCGAGACGACCGCGATGGTCTGGCCCGGGTGCAGCGCCGCGAGCCGCTCGACCGCCGCGACGCTGCGCTCGTAGAACGCGCGCAGCGTCTCGCCGCCCTCGGCGCCGAAGTCCGCGTCGCGCTTGCGCCAGCGCTCGGCCTGGTCGGGCCAGCGCGCGCGGATCTCGTCGAAGGTCAGGCCCTGGAAGACGCCGAAGGCGCGCTCGCGCAAGCCGATGTCGGTCGTGACGGGCCGGTCGCCGCCGCGGGCGACCGCCTGCGCGGTCTCGAGCGCGCGCAGCAGGTCGCTCGAGTAGATCGCCGCGATGCCGTCGTCGGCGACCGCGCCTGCGAGCCGCTGCGCCTGCCAGCGCCCGGTGTCGTTGAGCGGCTCGTCGAGCTGGCCCTGGATCCGGCCCAGGACGTTCCAGGCCGTCTCGCCATGCCGGATCGCCAGGATCCGGGTCGCCTGCCCGCCCTCGCCTGCGCCCTCGCCTTCCCCGCTCATAGGAGCCGCTTGTTCAGCGTGTAGGTGCCCGAGTGCGTCGCCTCGGCCAGGATGTGCGGGTAGATCGCCTGGCGCACCTGCGCGCCGGTGAACAGGCCCTCGACCGGCACGCGGGCGGTCTTCAGCGCGTAGACGGTGAAGACGTAGTGGTGCAGCAGCGAGTCGTTGAAGGGGGGGAACGGGCCGTCGTAGCCGAAGTAGTTGCCGGCCATCTCGGGGTTGCCGGCGAACCAGCCGGTGTAGTCGTTCAGGCCCT